>QZIW01000082.1 GCA_003604985.1 Ammonifex sp. | reverse complement strand
TGGCTGCTCCACTACGGCAGCCGCGTGGAGGTGCTGGCGCCGCCGAAGCTGCGGGAAGAGTTGGCCGCGGAGCACCGCCGGGCGGCGGAAGTGAACCGGTAGAAAGCAAAACGCTGAACGGAGGCATTCTTTAAGGGAAGGGCTGGTCGGAAGCCCTATTATGCCGGTGTGACAAACGCAAGCCTCGAACAAAATTCTTTCTTCTTAAGCCCCCCTTTTCTCAATTATTTTAGGACCCCCTTTAAAGAAAAAACCATATACACCCCGGCGAGCCGGTGGTTTTCAGCCTGGTGCTTTTCGACCGGGCGGCTAATCTCCCACCTAATTTTATAGTTCCCCGGACGGATTGTTTCGATTTTTCCGAGTAATTCAGATGCTGCGTTTCTTAGGCGGTAGCGGGAACCGCAAAGTACCTATTGCCATGCTATGAATGATCTGGAAGGAGGTGGAGCGAAAGAACGACAACCGGCCAAATTTCAGTACGAGGACAAGAGGAGGGAGTGAAAAGAAAAATGGTTTGGCGCAATAGGTTGCTTTGCCGGTGGCTCGGGGCGCTGCTGGCGGCGGCGCTGCTTTTGACGGTAGTGCTGCCGGCTTTTGCTGCGCCGGGGGGCGGGTTCAGCCGGCGAGTAGGGCTGACGCAACCGCTGCCGCAGACGGATAAGGTTTCCGGGTACGTAGCCGGAGAGGTGATTGTGAAGTTTAAAGAGGGCGCGGTGTGGGGGATGGGCCTCGCGGCGGCCGCGGCCGATTTCGCGGCGGCGCACGTTGCTTTAGGTCTTGAGATGGCGCGGACGCTACCGCACGGGGCGACGCTCTTCAAAACCGCGGCGGACGTGCCGCAGGCGGTGGAAAGGCTTAAGGCGGACTCCCACGTGGCGTACGCCCAGCCGAACCTCATCTACCGTTACTGCGCGGTTAACGACCCGTTGGTTAGCTGGGGGATAACGGATGCGGTTTACGGCGTGCAGGCCGAGACCGCCTGGGGCTATACCTACGGCACCCCGGCTACCGTGGTGGCGGTGCTCGACAGCGGTGTGGACTACAACCATCCGGACTTGGCGGATAGTATGTGGCACGACCCGCAGACCGGAGCGGTGGGGTACGATTTTGTCAATAGTGATAACGACCCGATGGACGATGTGGGGCACGGCACCCACGTGGCAGGGATCATCGCCGCGACGCTGAACAACAGCGAGGGTGTGGCCGGGGTAGCGCCGGGTGTACGGATTATGGCGGTGAAGGCCGGAGATGCTATTGGTCTTTCGACCACCGCAATTATTAACGGCATCAACTACGCGGCGGAACACGGGGCGAAAGTGGTGAATATGAGCTTCGGCTGCACCGGCTACGGGCCCGACTATTTGGAGTATGATGCTATTAAGGCCCACCCGGAGATTCTGTTTGTGGCGGCGGCGGGGAATGAGGCAAACGATAACGATGTCATTTTGGACGCCCCCGCCAGCTTCACCGTTGACTGGTCGGTTTACGGGATAACCGCCCTGCCCAACATCGTCAGCGCAGCGGCGCTGGCACAAAACGGTGCGCTTACGTGGTTTTCCAGCTACGGACTGAACTCCGTGGCCCTGGCGGCTCCTGGAGAGAATATCAATAGCACCGTTCCCGCGCCTCCGGCGGACGGCGGCGTGGCCCTGGCGGTTTACGACTCCGTTTACGGCGACAAGGTGATGTTCTGGGGCTTGGGTGCTGAGGACCTGGATGATGCCTCCGGCGGCACCAGCACCACCGGTGCCGTTTACGACAGCATCGTTCGTACGGTCTATGATTTCCTCGAGGTGACGCCGGCGGATACGCAGACTAAACCGCTGCTGGTGGTGGACGACGACCAGAGCGACTATTTCCCCGACGTAAGTTCGTTGTACTGCAGCGCTCTTACTACGGCCGGGTACGTCTACACCCTTTACACCGTGCCGGATGGCGCCGACGGGCCGACGGTGGATGCTGCGGCTTACAGCGGGGTGGTATGGTTCACCGGGCATGTGTTTCTTAGCAACCCGGCCACAGCCAACCCATTAGATCCATCAACCTGGATTCCCAACCTTAAGGCAAACGACCAGGTTTACCTGGCGCAGTACCTGGAGGCTGGCGGGAAACTCTTTCTTTGCGGTCGCGACGCTGGTTTCGGCATTGAAACCACACCCTTTTACCGTGATTACCTGGGCGCTCTCTTTGTGCGCGAATGGGATAACCTCCTTCAGCTTACCGGGAAAGATGGTGGCTCTTTTATTGGGCAAACCTACCCGCTTTTACTACCTAACTATTGGATTGACGTGCTCCAACCTGCTTCGGCCAAGGCACAGACTGTCCTGAGCTACCAACCTTACGTTTCCTGGAGCGGCACCTCAATGGCGGCGCCCTTCGTTTCCGGCGGGGAGGGGCTCTTGCTCTCCGTGCTGGATTTGACGCCGCAGGAGGCGATTGCACTACTGAAAGAAACGGTGACGCCGCTTCCTTCTCTCAGCGGGTATGTCTATTCCGGCGGGACGCTCAACGCCGGGGCGCTTTTGCAAGCGGCCGAAGCGGTACCCTTAGCGCTGACGCCTACACCGGCCAGCGGCGCCACGGGGGTGTCAACCACCGCAACGGTAAAGGTCCACGCGAATAAGTTAATCAGCCAGCTCGACACTACGAGGGTGGCAGTTTACGATGGCATTACGGAACTGACCGGGATAACGCCGCAATTAAGTGGTAACGGGTTCGACATAACCTTTTCCGGGCTGACGCTGTCCTACAGCCGCACCTACACCGTCCGGCTGGCGGCCTACGCGCTGACTGACTTCATCGGTCAGACAAATGATAACGAGTTCAGTTTCTCCTTCACCACTTGCGCCGCGCCTTCCAGCGGCGGAGGCGGTGGCGGCGGAGGCGGTGGTGGCGGTGGCGGCGGCGGCGGTGGCGGCGCTGCGCCACCCAAGAAGGAAGAGGCCAAGCCTGGGGTGAACGAGATTGTAGCTACCGGCGGGGCACAGAGCGCAACCGTGCTTGACGGGAAGGTGACGCTCAACATCCCGGCGGGAGCTTTGCCGCCGAAGACCAAAGTCACGGCAAAAATTGCGGCAGACGCGCCTGCCGGCGTTCCGGCAGGACTAACACCGGTAAGCCCGGTGGTGAGCATCGAAAGCGCGGCGGCGCCGGCGAAGCCGGTTATCCTGCGCCTCCGGTACGACCCCCTTAAAATTAGCGGGCTTGACCCGCTTTGCTGCCGGGTTTTCCGGGAGGAGGCCGGCGGCTGGAGGCTGGTCGGAGGTAGGGTCGCCCGGGGCGAGAACGAAATCACGGTTGAACTTAAACATTTCTCCAATTACGCGGTCTTCGTTGTCCGCAAGGACTTTACCGATGCGCCCGGCCACTGGGCGGCCAAAGAGATCGGTGTTTTGGCCGCGCGTGATGTCATCAGCGGCTACCCGGACGGCACCTTCCGGCCGGAAGACAGGGTGACGCGGGCGGAACTGGCGGCGCTTCTGGCTAAGTTTCTGGGCATGAAGACCGAAAGCATTACAAACGCCTTCAGCGACGTGACGCCTGACGCCTGGTACGCCGGAGCCGTGGCGGCGGTGGCCGAAAAAGGCCTGATGCGCGGTGCTCACGGCAAGTTTCGACCGAACGATACCCTCACCCGGGAGGAACTGGCGGCGGTTGCTCTCAAACTGGTGGCAGTAAGCGAGCAGGACCTGGCGCTCGAGCTCCGCGACGCTCAGGAAGTTTCCCCCTGGGCACGGCAGGCGGTGGCCACGGCGGCTGCAGCGGGCCTGATGTCCGGTAGAGGCGACGGCAAGTTTGCGCCGAAGGCGGCGGTGACGCGGGCAGAGGTGGCGGTTATTCTATACCGGCTGGCCGAGCGGCTCGGCCTTTACGCGGAGACGGTGACCGTCACCGGCAAGCTCATTTACAGTACCATCGAAAAGCCGCACTGGGAACTCACGACCGATAAAGAGACCTATGTCCTCCTGTTCGAGCCGGCGGACCGACTGACGTCAAGCCTGGTCCGGGCAAGCGAAGGCAAAACGCTCACTGTTACCGGCTACCTGGAAACCGGCCCGAACATCTATATGCGCGGGCCGATCATCCGGGTGGTTTCCGTCAGACTGGTCCAGTAGGAGCAAAAGGTAGAGGGGCCTGCGCTCTTCCGCAGGCCCCTTTTAAGTTAGGAATTTTGGTTATATTACCGCCACAAACCCGCAGCGGCATCATAATACGTTCTTGTTTGATGGTCAATAAAGGCATATAATTAATGCAAAAAGGTGATGCAAATGCGTACCACCGTTAACATTGATCGGACGGCGCTGGAAGAGGCAATGCGGCTCACGGGAAGCAAAAGGCAGAGCGAAGTGCTGAACATGGCGCTGAAAGAGTTTATCCGCCGGCGCCGGGTCGCAATGCTGCAAAAAAGACTCGGCAACGAGGATCTGGCCATTACTCTTAACGATGTCGAGGCGTGGCGCGGTGAGCGGTGAACCTTGTTTTCTCGTAGACACTTCGACGTGGGTTCTTTCTTTGCGAAAAGACGGCTCACCCGAAGCGGCCGCCTGGCTGCGCGAGGCTCTTGCGGAGGAAAAGGTAATCATGGCGCCGCTCGTAAAAGTTGAACTCCTGCTCGGCTCCAGAGACAAAGCGCACTATGACGCGCTGAAGAGGGAACTGGATGTCCTGCCGCAGCTCTCAACCACCGATCGGGTCTACGAGCAGACGGCCGGTCTCGCCTTTAACCTCAGGCGGAAGGGCCGCACCATACCGTTAATTGATGCCTTGATTGCTGCTTTCGCCATCACGCATTCCTGTATACTCGTCCACCACGACCGGCACTATGAGTTGATCCGCGAAACGCTGCCTGACTGTGGCCTGCAGACGCTTGTCGTACCCGCATTTGCTGATTGAGATCAAAAATCCCCCCTCCTGTAATGAGAACCATAAAGTAAACAAAAGGATGGGCGCCTAAAGTAGGATGGCTCCGCCCACCAACAAAAACCGCCTATAACCAACCAATTGCTCCATAATAGATAATAAAATCCGCATTTCTTTCTGCAACGGGAACCACAGAGTGCCCGCTATTGTGATACATATCGTGAATAAAGCGACTCAATGCGGGTTCGTACTTCAATGAAATTTAGACAAAATATTCCTTGGTAAAGCAGGTAAAGCGGACCAGATATCAAATTTTATACCAAAATTAAATTATTGTGCAGGGCAAGACAGGCCCTCCCAATTTTCAAATAGGGTGGTTTAATGCGGAAACTTGAGATCGATTTCGAGGAAATCGCGGCGATAATGGATGAACAGGATCTACTGAACGGGTACTACGTAGATACTCTTACAGGTGACTTGGTCGTCATTCCTTCCGAGTTGAGCGAACTGGAATCTTTCGACAAGGAAACCATCGTTGAACTTCCCGAATGGGAGCGCGAGCTGATTCCCGTTGTCCAGGAGATCCAGGAAGGAAGCGACCGGTACGAACTCGTCCCCCGCGTGTATTCCTCTGAGGTTTACGACCTGATGGTGCAGTTTGCCGAAACCGTCTCCGACCGGCAGTTACGTGAGAAGTTAGAAATTGCTCTGAACGGCAGGGGCGCCTTCGGCCGGTTTAAACGCGTCCTCGGCGATTATCCGGAAGAGCGCGAGCGGTGGTTTGACTGGAAACTGGCTAAAATGTCCGACTGGATACGCGAGTGGCTGAATGAACTGGGAATCGAGCCGGTGCAGAAAAAGCGGTAGGGCGGTCTAAGCCCGCCGGTTTGGAGGTTGGAGGCGGGAGGTTAGAGGTTAGAAAAAGAAAAGTGGGCTACGCCCACCAGACCCCTTGTAATCGGGGAATGTTATGTTCACCAGATAGCTCATAAACTTTCAGTCCCCTTGTAATCGGGGGGTGCAATATAGGTGTTTTAGGAATTTAAGACCTTTTTCTAAAAAATGTGAAATATTATTCCTTAATTTGAGTATTAATATACCAGTTAGCTAATAAAGGGGAGGCCCAAAATGAATTGGCTACTGGTAATTGGAGGTATAATAAGCGCCGCTGGATTAACAATTATTGGAATATTATTTCTTGTCTTAAAGCTAAAGAACTAGTTTTTAGTTTTTTTACGATATGACGCAATGAGAAGGAGGTGATACCGATGTTGCAGTATACTGGACATCCTTTGTACGATGTGGGCGTGGCGACTGTTGTGGCTTTTGTCGGGAAGTCGGAACCGGGTTCATGTACCGACGCCGATCTGGATAAGGCGGCCTCTTTCATTGAACGAGAGTATGTCCGCGAACCGCTGAAGTCATTCTTGGGTGTTGCCTTTACAACCAACGCCTGGTTTAACCAGCCGTCTTTTAATAAACAGCCGCAGAAACGGCAGGAGTACGCAAGAAGAATACTGCGCAGCAGTGGCGAGGAGTCGCCTCGGGAGCGTTGTGTTTTTACGGGTGAGGCGGCGACTGCTACCGCTTTTTCGGACAAGCTTCCGCCCGGGCGTGCTTTCCGGCAGCATATCCCCATGCTTACGGGCGAGGGCGTGATTAATTTTCATCCGTGGGGCGATGCGGGGCTGCCGGTGTCCGGTAAGGCAGTGCTTTGTCTACAAGCGTTCCCTCTCGGTTGCGCCAAGTGCGGCGGAAAGCTACTGGCGGTGCACTCGGATAATCCAGACCTGATTTACGACTTTGCGGCGGAGTTTTTGGAGGATAACCGCCAAGCATTGATCCTGGCTCAGTTGTCGCACAGTACAAAGATGCCTGAAGCGAAAGCCTCCGCCAAAACACTGTTGATTGAAACGCTCCTCAAGATTGAGTTGCGGCGCCAAGAAGAGGCTGTGGACCGGCGGCCGTCCTCGGTCACTGCCTACCACCTGACGAATAGTGGCCAGTCCAACCCGTTGGATGAGCGGAATCCGCCTTTGGAGATATACCATTTACCGCTCGAGATTACCGGCTTTCTCTTCGCTCTGGTCAGCGCGGCCTACCATAGCGAATGGAATGCGATCGTGGAGCGGGCCTGGCGGTTGACCCTGCCGATAAAAAAGAAGCGGAGCGCGGACGGAGGCGGAGACGGCCGTCCCCGCCGGAATTTCTTATACGAAGACCTGTTCGGGCTACCCGACAACGCTCCGGTATTTATCCGCCGTTACTTCCTGCGAATACCGGTGCGCAACCGGCGGGAAGATGACCCCCGGCGTTTTTACTCGCTCAGGGATGAGGCAAGCCTTGTTTCCTGGAAGCTTACCGAGCTTTTACTATGGAAGGTGATGAATGTGGATAAAGAGCGCATCCGGCATATTCGGGAACTTGGTGACCGTCTGGCTGCTTACGTAAGTGGTGAAAATGCTCGCCGCTTCTTTATAACTTTTTACAGCGAGAGGAAATACGAGCTTTTCCGCAATGCGCTTGTTAAGGCCAACCTGGCACACGTGAAGCAGGGGAATCCGCCACTTATTACGCTTGATCCTTATATTCAGATATTCGAAGAAGGAAATGAGGTAGCACGTTCGGATTGGCGTTTGGCGCGTGACTTAGTATTAATCCGGATGATTGAACAGTTATATAACCTTGGCTGGTTAGGTAAAAACGTTGATGCCCTGCCGGATATTTCAGACGATACGGTAACTCAATGATTTTTTAAGGAGGAATTTCGGATGGCTTTTATTACCGGACTTTTTCTTCTGGACGCGCCCGCATCGGCGCTCAATAATGCAGGTGGAGTTTCTGATGATCGATTTGATAATAAGGTGGCAGTGAAGGTTATTCGAACTAGGGAAGGTATTTATCCGTACGTTTCGGCTCAAGCGTTTAGATATTGGCTTCGTACTACCCTGGAGCAAGCCAACGTTGGATGGATGTCGGCTCCTGTATATCGCGAGGATAAGGTCGCATATACCGATGCCGATCCAATTAAGTGGTGGGACGATGATTTATTTGGTTATATGCGCTCTCCAAGTGATAGTGCCGGCGCTAAGAAAAAACGTCAAGAAGATCCAGAATATAAGAAGTTGACTTCTTTACAGGTAAAGGATGGCAAAGAACTAACTATTACTCGTGCTGCACCATTTCGTGTAAGTACGTTGGTTTCCATAGCGCCTATGCCACAATCGCATATAGTCGAGGACTGGGAAGCTATGACTCGCTGTGAAGGTGATCAAATTCCGTACAGCAACCAGTTTTACCGCGCCACACTTAAAGGCTTGTTTTCCCTTGATATGAAGGCCAGCGGCACATTCTGGTACCGACAAAAGACTGGTTTCCGAAACCTCGACGATGTGCGGATTGAAAAAGCAGAAAAAGCCGGATTGATCCACCTTGAAGCGGAAAAAGCCTATCGGCTGCCTCTTGACCAGCGCATCCGGCGAGTGGCTGCCCTCTTTGAAGGAATGGCCGTTCTCGACGGCGGTGCCAAGCAAACACTGCACTATACTGACGTCGCGCCGCCCTTAGTGATTATGGCGGTAACGAAAGGCGGCAACCACGTCTTCGGGTATGTAGCGGGAGCAACCGGCAAGGGCCTGCCGGAACTAAAAATAGAGGCTCTGAAAGAGGCTCTAAGCGTTTTCGAGGACGAAATCCTTTCCGATGTCTATGTGGGCTGGGTACGCGGCTACTTAGACGAAGATCGGGCAAAGCTCGAAGAGTTTGCGAGAACAACCGAAGGCAGCAGAGTGAAGATCAGACATCCCCGGGAGGCTTTCAAGGCACTGGTCGAAGCGCTAAAGGATCCCGACAAAGCTGCCTCCTGGATGGAATAGGAGGAAGAACGCCGATGGAAGTGCTCAAGGTTGTGGCGGAAGGGGTTACCACTTCCTTCCGCTACCCCCACTTTATGCAAGGCGTCCAGCCGACGTTTGAGATGCCGCCGCCGGCGACGATTTACGGCCACATCTGCAGCGCTTTGGGGGAGTGGGTGTCTCCGGAAGGCGTAGAATTCGCCTACCACTTTACATACGTGGCCAAATTCGATGACGTGGAGCACACGCACATTTTAACACCCGGCGGCGGGAAGCTCCCTGGAACGAATTTGCCCAAGGCGCTGGTTGGTGTAGTCAACCCTTTCAAACGCGCCGTCCTTTTTCAACCTAAGTTGGTTCTCTACATTAACAGGCCGGAATGGAAGCCTGCCTTTCAATCGCCGCGGTATCCCGTGGTTTTAGGCAGGTCCCAGGACCTCTTTACTTATAAGCAGGTTGGTGTTGTTAGACTGGTTACTGCCGAAAACGCCTATTTCGAGCATGCCCTGGCGCCTTACAAAATGGCCTTGCAAACAGGCCGGGGGTATGTGGTATTGATGCCGCGTTTTTTGGATTATGACCGCGGGCGCCTCCCGACTTTTGCCCGTTACGTGGTGTTGCACCGGCGGGTCCATTCTGAAGAATTGCTAAGATACGAGGGGGAGGAGCAGGAACTCTACTGGATTGATCCTGAGTCCCCCGAGGAAAAAGGCGCGCATCTCGGACTACTTTTTCACACCTTTGTAGGAGAATACGATGACCGACATTTCGTGGCCGGTATGGCTGGATGACGTCTGGGCAAAAAGCCCCTCGGAAGAAGGGAAACCGGGAGAAGGCATGGCTGCGCACACCTGGGAGGTATTAAAGCGGCTCTCGGAGCTGATCTTTCTGCGTCCCAACCTGCCGGAAATGGTTGGCTTTCCCGGTTTGTGGGACAGCCTCTTTTGGGCTTGCTGGCTACACGATTTCGGCAAGGCGGCGCGCGGCTTTCAACAATGCTTGCGCGACGGTCCGCGGTGGCTGCACCGGCACGAAGTGCTCTCGTTGGCCTTTATAGATTGGTTGAGAGAGATTTTGAATCCGGAAGAAGCACAGTGGGCGGCGGCGGGCATAGTTTTTCACCATAAGGACGCTGCAGAGATAGCGCTCCGGTATCTGGGACCCGACGAATCTTCCGCGGAGGCATTAGACTCTCTGACCGGCGATGTCGGAGGCGCAGTTCTTGAGGGGCTCTGGCGGTGGACGGCCGAATGTTCGCCGGCGTGGATCGAAGCGCTGGATCTTGCCGGTAGCGTCCGAACAGGACGGTTGGTTTCTTTAGATGAGGCACTAACCGTTTTCCGCCGCAGTGCTTCAGTTAACATCCGCCGCCGTCTACTTGGCCTTCGACGCTGGGAACGGGAACTCGGCTGCGAAAAATCCTTGGTCATCGGCGCGCTGGCGCTGCGGGGCCATATGACCGCCAGCGACCATACGGCTTCAGCGCATGCCGGATCCTTTTTGCGTTTTCCCTCCTATCAACCGGATGAGTTGTTAACCCGGTGGAGGTTGCCCAAGAACAAGCTGTACTCCCACCAGGCCGCCTGCTTGCAGGCGGAAGGCTCGGCTGTGCTGATTGCACCCACCGGCAGCGGCAAAACCGAAGCCGCGCTGCTATGGGCCTGTTCACAGAGCTACAGTAAAAAACCTCTACCCCGGCTTTTTTATACCCTACCTTACCAGGCGAGTATGAACGCAATGTATGACCGGCTGAGGCGAAAAAGCTTTCCCGACCTGGTAGGTCTGGAACACAGCCGCAGTATGCTGGCCCTGTACCGTCGCTTTTTAGAGGATGAGTATGACCGGCGAGAAGCGACACGGCAGGCGCGGTGGGCTGCGAACTTGTCACGTTTGCATTTCTTTCCGGTCCGGGTCTTGAGCCCGTACCAGATGCTCAAAGCTCCTTACCGTTTGAAAGGATATGAGGCGCTGCTGACTGACTTTTTCGAGGCCGCCTTCATCTTTGATGAGGTGCATGCTTACGAGGCAAAAAGATTGGCAGCGATTTTGTCCACAGTTAAATACCTCCGGATAAATTTCGGCGCGCGCTTCTTTGTGATGTCGGCAACCTTGCCGGGTTTGCTGCAGAGCTGGCTTGCAGAGGCCTTGGGTTCGGCTAAGATAATTAAGGCTACACCGGAGGTTTTTACGGCGTTCCAAAGACACCGGTTACTGGTGCAGGAGGGAGAAGTACTTGAAGAATCCTGGCTTGAGCGGATTTTGAGGGAAGCTCTTGAAGGCCGGAGTGTGCTGGTCTGCTGCAATACGGTAAAGCGTGCCCAGCAGGCATACGGAGAACTGTCGCGACGGTTGAACGGCCGGGGCGAAGTGGTGCTGCTGCACGGACGGTTTAACGGCCGCGACCGCTTGACTAAGGAACGGTTGATTCAGGAGGCAACTGGTTCCCGTTCCGCCGGGCGCCGCCCCGTAGTGCTCGTAGCCACCCAGGTGGTGGAGGTAAGTCTAGATATCGATCTGGATACCATTTACTCCGATCCGGCACCGCTGGAGGCCTTGATTCAGCGGTTCGGTCGCATCAACCGCCGTAGCTTAAAAGAATGGGCACCGGTAAACGTCTTTACTGAACCGGCTGACGGTCAGCAGATTTACGAAGCCGACTTGGTGCAGCGGTCTCTGGAAGTCTTGAAAAGGAATGCGGAAAGGATGATTGACGAAGCGGGAATTTCCGGCTGGCTGGATGAAATCTACCAGGGCGAGGTTGCCGCCCGCTGGAACGCGGCTTATCAGGAAGCTTACGAAGACTTCGAAGCCGCCTGTTTGAAGACTCTGCGTCCTTTTAACAGCAACGACAGCCTCGAGGAGATGTTTTACCGGGCCTTCGACAGCATCGAAGTGCTGCCGGCCTGCCTAGAAGATGAATACGAGACGTTAATAGTGGCAGGTGAGCCCCTGGAAGCCAGTCAATTGTTTGTACCGCTTTCATGGGGGCAGTTCTGTAAGCTCCGGCAGAACGGGCTGGTGCGTGAGGGCCGGGAGAAGTGGGTAAAGATAGTGGAGGTGCCGTATAGCAGCGAACTGGGGTTACAGGCAAGGTAGATCACTGAAGTTTTCAATGGCCCCTGAACCGTCTTCGGTTTTTTCTGGCGGTAAGCATTCTTTTCGAGGTGATAATTATCAGGCATCCACCTTTCCGCCCGCCAGGCGAGGTAATCGCAAGCGGCCTCCGCGTTTTCATGACGAACCGCACTCCCAGATGATTGTACGGCTCAAGCATCAGCAGCCGCCAGAAGATCTCCCGTGGCCGCTGTGAAGTTGCCGAGTTGCGCACCGGAGGTTCTCCTCCTCTGGGCAGGAAAACTGGCGAAGATTGGCGAATAGACCAGTAGCTTTTGTGTTTATGGCGTGCGAAGAGATTTTTCAAGAAAGGCGAAGGTCATGCCCAAGCAAAGGCATAAGCTGTCTCACCTGAAAAGGTTAGTTCGAAAATTTTTAGCGGTAAATCATGAGTCTTCCATAGAGGAGTTAGCGAACTATATCACCAAACACGCGCCAGCCTTGGCTACTCGTGTTACTACTAAAGAATTGGAGGAGATCGCTGTTCAAGAGCGTATCCAACCAAGTTATGCTCAGCACTGTAAAAATAAACCACCTAATGAGGGAAATGTCATTAATTTTAACGCAAATAGCGCCGAAAATAAGATGATTCCTTCCAACGAGGCTATTAAGAGTTTAATAGAAAGAGGCAAGAGACGGGGTGCGCTTACTTACGGCGAAATAATGGAAAGCCTCCAAGGGATCGAGTTAACTCCCGACGAAATTGATAGTATTTATGAGCATTTGACGATAATGGGAGTTGATGTTGTTCCTGAAGTTGAAGACATTAACCTGACGGATTTGTCTGAGCCGCGTTCAGAAGTTCCGGCTGAGCCAAATCAGGAACAGGTAGGGACAGAAAGTTTTGATGCCGAGGCAACCATTAACCCTTTCTACGCTAAGCTCTACAGCTTTCTTGAGTTCTTAAAAAACGCCTACTGCCCGGAACGCATCATAAGAGACGTCACCAAATATGAAGAGATAATATTCTGGCAAGACGAGTTGCCGTTAGATGCCAGAGGTGCCAGGCACCTGACTTATTAACTTATTCTTGCCTCTGTGTACACAAAAAAGGGGACACACAGAAAAGGGGACAGGCTACTTTTTAAGGAACCGAGAAGAAAAAAGGGGGACAGGCTGCTTTTTCAGGGACCCAAACAGCAGCCCAACGGTAAAGCTTCTAAGCGGTCGCAAACGCGTCGGTCCAAACCAGGTTTTTTGCCGCATAAAGCAGGAGGGCTTTCCGTTTAGAGAAGGTTTGTCGGTTCCTATAACACGTCTGCTTTACTATTTGCTTTTTGTTTTACTTTATGATAAATTGGCATAGAAGTAAAGCAAAGGGGGTCTATTTATGAAGGTTAAGGTTTCGGGACGGGGGCAGATTTGCTTGCCCGGCGCTTATCGGAAGCGTTTAGATATTGCTCCCGGTGATGTTTTGGAGGTTATGGAAAGCGGGAGAAGCCTTATCTTACGGCCTACCCGTAAGAAGGGGAATAAAAAGGAGCTCACCGTCTTACTTGAGCGGACCTCTGGTATTTGGGGAAAGTCCACTAAGGATGGAGCGGAAACAGTGCGGGAAATCCGCCGGGGAAGTACGCGCGATGTCTGGGGAGATTAAGCCGGTATTGATAGACACCGATGTGTTCGTTAACCATTTCCGGGGGCAGGCACCTGATACCTTGTTTTTGAAAAGAGTAATGGTGGAAGAGGAATTCCGGGGCATGTACTCCGCTGTTACGGAGGTAGAGCTTTTTGCTGCGGAAAAGGTTTCTCAGGCACATGCGGATGATATCGAGACTATTTTGTCAAACCTGCAGCGAATTGATCTGAACAGTCCGATAGCCAAACTTGCCGGCGAGCTGATGGGAAAGTTCCGGAAGAGCCATGGTTTGGAAATGCCCGACGCCATTATCGCGTCCTCCGCGCTTGTCTGCGGGGCTGCTCTGATTACCAGAAACACACGGCATTATGCTTTTATACCCGGATTGTTGTTGACCTCACCCGATGTTTTTGCGGGTTCGGAATAATAGCGTAAATTTGTTCTACGGTATCTAGGTCGCCGGTTCAATTATGTTTTTCGCGGTGTAGAGCTGATGGCTTACGGGATTGTTCACTTGGAAAAACGCAGACTGCACGGGCGCATAAGTCTTGAAAGAACTGTGGGAAGCTTGTCGTTAAGCATTGTAGTGTACCTTGGGTAAGCTATCTTTACGGAAAGAGATTCCCTCGAAGACCTTAAGGCTGCCGTTCGCGATGCCGTCCGCTGCCATATTGAGGAAAATGATCTACCGCAGATGATCCGGCTACTCATGGAGTGACGAAATCGGCTGCGATAGTAACGTTGAACATTGAACGTATATTAAGGAGGTGGTTTAGCTGCTGAACTTGGACGAGTTCCTGGATCACGAGTTAGGTGACGAGCGTAGGGAGCTTCTGGAGAAAAGAAGGCAGGTGTCGGCGCACACAGGCAAGCTTGAAAAAGCGTTTCAAGAGGGCAACCTTGAACAGGTGGAGCGGGTTGCCGCGCGGTTGGAAGCGGCGCTCGGGAGGCAGCAGGAGGTCCTGGCCCGCTTGAAAGAAAGGCTTCCGTCCTTCGACGTTCCGGGCTACCTGCGAGAAGTATTTGACGCCGAATTTGTGGCTGCCTGTCGCAGCCATGAACTTCAGGTCAGCGGGAGTTTTCCCGCCTACGAGGTTTTCCCGTTTAGGGTGCGCGTTCATCCCGACAGGCGTCTCGTCGAAGTGAACGAACGTGTGGTACGTCTTTTGCGGCCGAGGGTTTTCGCGGCGTACTTGCAGGAGCAGAAAAACCGGCTTTACAAGGAAAGTTTCAACCCGGTGCGGTTCATTGACGCCCTTGCTTCTGTTTACGACACCATTTTGGCGGTGCGGCAGGCGAATTCCGGGGTGACAATGCAAAGGGATCTTGACGTGGCCCTCCTGGATGTTTACGACCGTCTGACTCCGTTGCCGGCGCAGCGGCGCCAATACCCGCTGAATATGTTCGCCTTTGATTTACACCGTCTGTATTTGGCCGATGCTTTCACCGCCTCCGATGGTCGCCGCCTGGTTTTGGGGGCTGTCCGGCAACGCAGCCGCGCCCTCGTGGTTTATGACGCGCATGGGCGTGACCTTCGCTACGGAAGCCTGAGGTTTACGGGAAAGGGTGATGGGTAATGAGTACTCCGCTAATTGAGTTTTTAACGGAAGAGTATCTCGAAGGGTACGTACAGAAGGGCGGAAGTAAGATAAAAATGGTGATGGACAAGGACGGGGTGGGAGTGACCGCCGTTCTTCGCGCTCTCTGCGATGCCGCGGCGGAGCGCGGTTACGCGGCGGCATACCTGGACGCCGCAGCGGTGGCGAAAATAAACGTTTTCAGCAATATTTATCAGGCGGTGGTGCGGGAACTGGATCTGGCGGCTTTGATCGCGGATTACTGCCGCAAGGTGGTGCAAGCCATCGGCTACGATGCGGCGGATATTGCGCCGGAGAGGGAATTTGTCGCCTGGGCTTGCGAAAGGTACGAACGCGTTCCCGAGCGGCTGCGCCGCGAGGTCCAGGAACGACTTGAGCGGGATCTCTTCCGCAACCGGTTTATTAACCGGAGTTTTGCAGCCGTTGTCCTGCAGCTTACCGCCGCAGTCCTGGGGGCCGCGGAAAAGAAACTGCCTGAAGAGGACAGGAACGTGCTTTACGCATGGCTTCGGGGCGAGCCGATCCCGTTACGGGATCTTCGTCGTTTTCATGTTTTTACGCGGGTTGACCGTTATAACGCCCGGCTAATGCTCCGGTCCCTGGTTGAGTTCTCGCGTCTTTGCGGCAAAACGGGGCTTTTTCTTGCCGTGGACAAACTGGAAGTTCTACTGGCTAAAAAAGAGACCGGCCGGCCTCTTTACAGTAAAACGGCGCGGGACGAGTTTTTCGAAAGCGTGCGGCAGTTAATCGACGGAATCGATACCTTATCGTTCATTATGATTGTCCTTGGCTTTCAGCGTGACCTCGCGGATGACGAGCAGAAAGGAATCCATTCTTACGAGGCTTTGTGGCTTCGGATTCAACATGAGGTTGCGGGAAGCAAGGTTAACCTCTTTAGGGATTTCTTGGACCTGGACGAAACCGCGGCTTCAGTGTCTTAAATCTGTTTTCAGCGAGGAAAGGTGGTACTGGCGTTGCGTGAATTTGAATCGGTAAGGATAATCGAGACGCTGCGCTCCGGAGTCTCTTCGCGGCGGTTGTCGGAAATTTTTTCTTACGGGCGTGAGGCGCTTTTAGAGACGGTGCAGCGCGACCTCGAAAATGCAGTTGCTGCAAAGGGCACACGCGCGGTCGTCCTGCGGGGTGATTACGGCGAGGGAAAGACCCACTTTCTCAACACAGTATTTAACCTGGCGCACAAACTTAATTTTGCAGTCAGCTTCGTAATCCTTAGCAAAGAGACTCCGTTCAACCGCCTGGACCGGGTTTACCCCAAGGTGACTTGTGAAACCTACCTCCCGGGACAACTCGAGCCGGGGCTTGAGACGCTCCTGCGTGATATTCACCCTGACAGTCAGACTGCCGGGGAACTTCTCGATTTCGCGCGCACCGAATTGCACACGAAGATTGCGTGCGTTTTGGAGAATTACTTTCAAGCTCCCGAATCGTATCACGTTCACCTTCTTTATCGTGACCTGATGGGGGACTGGCTGCCGCTGCCGCAGTTGAAGTCGCTTCACCGGTTTAACTTCGGCCGGCCGGTTAAAATTAAAAATTTCTCACCACGGTTGCATGCCTGGGATTATTTCCGACTCCTGGCTCACTTGATCAAGGCCAGGGGTTTTGCGGGTTGGGTTATACTTTTTGACGAATTTGAGCTTGTTGGTACGCTGGGCATTGCGGCGCGCGGTGAGGCTTACTACAACCTGAGCCGCTTCCTCTTTCCGGGGGGTACCGGCGACCTTGAGGCCACGTACGTTATTTTCAGTACTTTTTCGGGTTTCTGGTCGGTCAGACTGCTTGCCGAGCGGCGGCCCGATATCGAAGAAATTCCTTCGCGGTTTCTTTTAAAAGGTGAACCCCAGAAAGCAGAACTGGCGCGACGCGCATTGAATTCTCTTCTGCGGGATACAACAACCCTCGAAGCGTTGCCCAGCGCGGAGGTCAGACGGATGCTGGCGGCGGTGCGGGATCTCCACGCCCGGGCTTATGGCTGGCAGCCGGAGGTAGACCTGGACGAAATACTCCAGGCCACCAAACACAACCGTCTCAGGACCAGGATTCGCTACGCCCTGGAATACCTGGACCTGAAGTACATTTACCGGGAGAAACCCGAGCTTCGTACGGGAACCCTCGAAGAGATGTCACTGGATGAGGTGGCGGCATCGGAGTCATAAGGTAACATGTGCGAATTATACGTGTCAATGCATTAAAAGTCCACGAGGTATCGATGACGGAGGTCTTTATTGTCAACTTCGGGACCAGTCTCGGCAAGAAAAGCGAGCGGCTGGTGATCAAGGAGCAGGGCAAGGTGGTGGAGGAAATCCCCTTCCAAGATGTATCCTCGCTGACCATCGCCACGCGCGGGGTATCTTTGTCCTCGGACGTTGTCCGGGAGTGCATCGAGCACGGGATCCAGATTAATTTTCTCACTTCCTCCGGAAAGCCTTATGCCAAAGTGACTTCGCCGCAACTGAGCGGCACGGTGATAACGCGCCGGGAACAGATTTTGGCTTATACGGACGCGCGGGGGACGGCGCTTGCGGTCGCCTTCATCGAGGGTAAGCTTAAGAACCAGGCCAACGTTCTCAAGTACTTCGCTAAATACCGGCGGGCGGCGGACCCGGCGCTGTACCGGGAACTCGAGGCACGGCTCAAGCGAATGGAAGGGATTCGCGCCGAACTCGGGGGTTTGACCGGAACGACGGTGGACGAGCTAAGAGGCGCTGTTTTTTCGACGGAGGGGCGAGCGGCGCAGGAGTACTGGGAAGGGATAGGGCTCCTGCTTGGTGAAAAGGTGGAGTTCTCGGGGCGGGAGCGCCGGGGCGCCGAAGACCCGGTCAATTCGGCGCTGAACTATGGGTATGGGATACTGTACTCCCAGGTGTGGGGCGCGGTGACTCTTGCGGGTTTAGAGCCGTTCGCCGGGTTTTTGCACACCGACCGACCGGGAAAGCCCAGCCTGGTACTCGACCTGACCGAAGAGTTCCGGGCGTGCGTGGTGGACAGGACGATTGTGGGGATGCTCCTGCGGGGCAGCGAGGTGGAAATGGAAGAGGGGCGCCTTGGTGACGCGACCAGGCGCGAGTTAGCCCGGCGGGTGCTGGAACGCCTGGACGCCGAGGAGTCGTATGACGGTAAAAAACATAAGACAAAGACCATCATCCAGCGCCAGGCGCGGCGCGTAGCAAGTTTTCTGCGAGGCGAGGGGCGGTATAAGCCGTTTGTGGCCAGTTGGTGAACGGAAGAAAAAAGGATAAAGGCGGAAGGATGAAGGCGGAAGAGGAAAACCAAGAGATGAAAGTGGAAAAGAACAGAGATTTGAAGGTTAGGACAAAGGTATTTGCATTGCGGGTTATTCACTTGTACTCGGCCTTGCTGAAAACGACGGAAGCGCAGGTACTCGGTAAATAGTTGCTCAGGTCGGGGACATCGGTAGGAGCACATTACCGGGAAGCACAAAGGGCAAAATCTAACGCCGACTTTATAAACAAGGTTGAGGGAGCATTGCAAGAACTGGAAGAAACTCAATATTGGTTAGAACTCTTGCAAGGTTGCAGCCTAATTAGTAAAGAAGAATCAACCGTCCTCAGAGAGGAATGCGACGAGCTAATAGCCATCTTCGTGAGTATGGTCCAGAAAACCAAATCCAAGCAACGATAATTTCATCCCTCATCCCTCATCCTTCATCCCTCATCCTTCATCCTTTGACCCACGGGGTGATACTTTTGAAGACCTTAGTAGTCTACGACATTCCAGACGACCGCACCCGGACGAAGATTTTTGAAGCCTGCAAGGACTATGGGCTTGCCCACATCCAGTATTCGGCCTTCTTAGGACCCCTAAACCAGAACCGTCGCCAGGAGCTTTACCAGCGGCTGCGCCGGGTGCTGGGTGAAAAAGAAGGGAAAATCATTATCTGCCCGATTTGCGACAAAGACCTGGCCCTGTTGATGCAAATCGCTGTTCCTATCGAAGATAACGTGCTGGCTCGCACGGAGCGGCGCGACGAACCGCTAATTTATTAAGGATGAAGGATGAAGGCGGAAGGATGAAGGCGGAAAAGAATAGGGATTTGAAGGATCGGACAAGAGAATTTGCAATGCGGATTATTCGTTTGTACTCGGCTTTGCCAAAAACAACGGAAGCGCAGGTTCTCGGTAAACAGTTGCTTAGGTCAGGGACATCAGTTGGAGCACATTATCGGGAAGCACAAAGGGCAAAATCTAACGCCGATTTTATAAACAAGATTGAGGGAGCGTTACAAGAACTTGAAGAAACTCAATATTGGTTAGAACTCTTGCAGGGTTGCAGTAGTGAAGATGAATTAGTCTCCCTCCAACAGGAATCCGACGAACTGATAGCTATTTTTGTGACTATGGTCCAAAAAACTAAATCCAAACGCCGTTGATTTCATCCCTCATCCTTCATCCTTTGACGTGTGGGGTGACGACCGATGATCTTGAAGGTTAGCGATATTAAACAATACCTGTACTGCCCGCGGGTCATCTTTTTCAGCTATGTAGCTCCGGTGGAGAAGAAGGTCACGACGAAAATGAATGTCGGTAAAGAAGAGCATTTTACCACCGCGCGGCTGGAGGAGCGCCGGCGGCTCCGGGCTTACGGTCTTGCGAGTGGGGAGCGGCGGTTCAACGCCTATCTTCGTTCGGTGCGGCTGGGGCTTGAGGGTGTGCTCGACATGTATATTGCTACGCCGCGGGGCGATTTCCCGGTGGATTTTAAAAATGCCTGCAGAGTGGCGCTCAACCACAAGTACCAGTTGGTAGCTTACGCCCTTCTCCTCGAGGACCATTTCGCCCGGCCGGTGCGCGGGGGTTTTATCTACCTCATCCCTTACAAGCGGGCGCACTATATCGAACTGACACCGGATGCCAGGCTCTACACCAGGCGGCTTATCGGCGCCGTCCGGAACCTTGTCGCGCGGGAGCATTTTCCTGCCGCGCCCCGGCGATGGGGGCGGTGCGCCGATTGCGAATACCGAAATTATTGCGGGGATGTGGGATAATGTATTTCCTTACGGACGAGGAAAAAAAGCACCTTCTGCGCTATCACCTGCCGCGAGCGCGGGAGCGCGGCGTCGCGGAGGAATTGAGAGGCTGGAACTGGCACCAGCCGCCGCTTGAGCCGGTTTACAAAGATGTAATTCTGGCTCTCTACGAGGTCGCGAACGCGTACTGCCCGACTGGCCGCGATGTTTACCTGCGCCGGGTGCAGAAAGAAAAAGGACAGCCAAATGTGGCAATGGTCCGGGGTACCATCTTTCATGCCGTCGTAGCCGGTGTGATAGTGGCCGCGAAGCGGGCTATTTACGGCGAGGGGGTAGCCAATTGCCAGGCTATTTGCGAGCGGATTCAAAGCCATCCTGCCTTGTCTCTCGGTACCTGGGTAAATCAGCTTTCCTCCGAGGATTTTGAGGCCACCACGTCGATGGCGGAAATCCTCGCGGCCTTCGAAAAGACGAGGGTGCTTGCGCGGATTCAAGAAATACTCACCAAACAGCCGTACATCGGCGAGGATTCACTGGTCAGCCTCGCGCTGCCGGTGGTGGTTGAACAAAAGCTTGACGGGAGTTTCATTGGGCTGAGCCCAAATCTGAGCACCGACGCCTTCGTCTTTTGGGAACCAATGGTCCTCGATATGAAGTTCGACAGGGTGCGTAACTTCCACCGCCTCAGCACTACCGGATATGCCCTGGTAATGGAGGCGCTGTACGAGTTTCCGGTCAACCTCGGCTGCGTCATTTATGGGGAGTTCCGCGGCGACCGCCTGATTGTAAAGAAGGATATTCATATCATCAGCGACGAACTGCGTCAATGGTTCGTCGAAACCCGCGACGAGAAAGCCCGGCTGGTGGCCGAAGAGATTGATCCCGGAACAACGGGGGAGTGTTACGAGACCTGTCCTTATTATCACGTTTGTTTCGCTTAGGAAATTTTGTATATTTTGCAGGGTTACGGAAGAAATTGTGGAACTTTATTTTAAGGTAATTTTATTTTTTAAAAATGATTTTAATTGCGTCAGATTAGAGTGTTTATAACTAGTACTATACAGGTACAGGCTTTTATCTCTTAATTTCTCAGGTTTTATAGTCTTTCGAAAAAGAAGGGGGTTTTTGTGCAGAAAGAGCCTTTTCGAAAAATTAGCCCTGTGGAAGGCGCTGGCCGAGCGCTAAAAGCGTTCAGCCGCAAGGGTTTGAAAAAATGATTGGGTTGTGTTGCACCGATCACCCCGAAGACAAGGGGACTGAAAGTTGGTCTTAACCAGGTTCGCGTCCCACTGAATTCCCAGGTTGCACCGATCACCCCGAAGACAAGGGGACTGAAAGTATACGTAACGCTGGTCACGCTCTGAAGCGGCGGCAGCGTTGCACCGATCACCCCGAAGACAAGGGGACTGAAAGATGCCAGGGGATATTTTCAACCATATTTATAGACTTGTTGCACCGATCACCCCGAAGACAAGGGGACTGAAAGTTCCTCAAGGTTCTCAAGGTTAACCTTCTTCGCCACAAGGGTTGCACCGATCACCCCGAAGACAAGGGGACTGAAAGCACAGTTTCCCCGGCACCGGCTTTCTTCTCTGCCGACGTTGCACCGATCACCCCGAAGACAAGGGGACTGAAAGGGTTATCGTCGGCTCCCCCGCCCGAATCCGTATTACCGTTGCACCGATCACCCCGAAGACAAGGGGACTGAAAGTCACCTGCTCGCCGAACTGCTCCTGCGCTTTCGACAACGTTGCACCGATCACCCCGAAGACAAGGGGACTGAAAGTTCGCATCCAGGACGTGCAGCCAGCCGAGGGGCAGGAGGGTTGCACCGATCACCCCGAAGACAAGGGGACTGAAAGTTACCGAAGCAAAGACGCACCTCCGGGTAGACACTACGTTGCACCGATCACCCCGAAGACAAGGGGACTGAAAGTGACGCGGGATGCGGAGCGTTATGGGCGTGGACGGGTGTTGCACCGATCACCCCGAAGACAAGGGGACTGAAAGTATCCCTCCAGTCTCCTTGGTATTAAGCAAATGTAATGTTGCACCGATCACCCCGAAGACAAGGGGACTGAAAGAACGATTTTCGGACGCCCATCTCCGCCCTCGGCCCTGAGTTGCACCGATCACCCCGAAGACAAGGGGACTGAAAGAACATCGTAGTGAACGCCGTTTGCGCCTGTTCCATTTGGTTGCACCGATCACCCCGAAGACAAGGGGACTGAAAGTTTAGCCCGCCGTGAATGTTATTCGCACTTCCACGGTAAGTTGCACCGATCACCCCGAAGACAAGGGGACTGAAAGAGATATGAGCAACGAGGCATGAGTGTGTCTGAGGCCAGTTGCACCGATCACCCCGAAGACAAGGGGACTGAAAGCCTGCCGCTGGCGTTCCTCCTGCATTGCCGCCAGGCGGTTGCACCGATCACCCCGAAGACAAGGGGACTGAAAGTCCCATGCCGCATCACTTGTCGGCGTATGGTGGAGTTGCACCGATCACCCCGAAGACAAGGGGACTGAAAGTGGGCACCGGCACCACGGCACCGGCGGCCACCGATACAGTTGCACCGATCACCCCGAAGACAAGGGGACTGAAAGACTTCTTACCACTAGTGACGCATCTGCCCCGGGCCCGCGGTTGCACCGATCACCCCGAAGACAAGGGGACTGAAAGTCTGTGTCCCAAATGTGAGGCTTATAGTAAGTTTGTCGTTGCACCGATCACCCCGAAGACAAGGGGACTGAAAGCCCGATGACCCGCAAGGCGAGGGGCTGAAAGGAGCGTGTTGCACCGATCACCCCGAAGACAAGGGGACTGAAAGAAATACGAGCCTGTTTTTGCGGAACTGGACTAAAAGTTGCACCGATCACCCCGAAGACAAGGGGACTGAAAGTATCATCAAACTGAACAAGGGCGCAAAGAACTCTTTGGTTGCACCGATCACCCCGAAGACAAGGGGACTGAAAGTGTTATAGCCACATGAGTCCACATGTTTGGTAGAACTTGTTGCACCGATCACCCCGAAGACAAGGGGACTGAAAGCCTAACCCTGCTCCTGCTGCTCATGGCCCCCTGCGCGTTGCACCGATCACCCCGAAGACAAGGGGACTGAAAGTGCCATCAGGGTCAGAGGACTTGACTTGCGTTGAACTGGTTGCACCGATCACCCCGAAGACAAGGGGACTGAAAGTTTCGGCGCACTTGCTCCGGCAGGTTCACTGGTAGGTGTTGCACCGATCACCCCGAAGACAAGGGGACTGAAAGGTCACGTCAAAGACCGGGTGCTCTACGGAAATGTCACGTTGCACCGATCACCCCGAAGACAAGGGGACTGAAAGTAACCTTGGGAGAAGTAAACGGTAAGACGGCGGCGGCCGTTGCACCGATCACCCCGAAGACAAGGGGACTGAAAGTCGCCTTCCTCAAAGCGATTTTTTCGTTAAGGTCCTTGGTTGCACCGATCACCCCGAAGACAAGGGGACTGAAAGCCGCCTTTGCATTGGCTACACTCCATCGGGCTTTCGGTTGCACCGATCACCCCGAAGACAAGGGGACTGAAAGAAAAACTACCGCCCAGCCGGCGCGTAGCCGGCAGAAGTTGCACCGATCACCCCGAAGACAAGGGGACTGAAAGTTCTCCCGGTACGCCGGGTCGTAGTCCCCTTGTGGCGTTGCACCGATCACCCCGAAGACAAGGGGACTGAAAGAACAGGGCGAGCAGCGCCTGCGCCGAGCGGTAGCCGGCGTTGCACCGATCACCCCGAAGACAAGGGGACTGAAAGAACACAACTTCGAAGGCTCAACACCGGCATTCCGGGTTGCACCGATCACCCCGAAGACAAGGGGACTGAAAGCACTCTACCGGGCTTTCGCCGCCCCATTTCAGCCCGTGTTGCACCGATCACCCCGAAGACAAGGGGACTGAAAGTGCCGTAGCCCTCGACGTGGACCACGCTGCCCAGCGGTAGTTGCACCGATCACCCCGAAGACAAGGGGACTGAAAGATGTCCCTTGATGCCGATAGTCTTTTTCTCTCGATAGCCGTTGCACCGATCACCCCGAAGACAAGGGGACTGAAAGATTTCACCGGAATGCGCAAAAGGGGATGGGAATGACGAGTTGCACCGATCACCCCGAAGACAAGGGGACTGAAAGTCCAGGACCTCCTGTTCTCCCCGGTAGCCTTTTTGGAGTTGCACCGATCACCCCGAAGACAAGGGGACTGAAAGTGCCAGGTCCTGACACACGTACAGGATCTCCTCGTGGGGTTGCACCGATCACCCCGAAGACAAGGGGACTGAAAGGCTTGCGCCGGCAGAGTAGAGGTCGTTATTCTCGACGATGTTGCACCGATCACCCCGAAGACAAGGGGACTGAAAGGGCGTGTAAACAAGCTCAAGCATGTCGGCGACAGTGGTGTTGCACCGATCACCCCGAAGACAAGGGGACTGAAAGCATAACTAACTTTCTCCAGCATGTTTTAGGGTGACGGGTTGCACCGATCACCCCGAAGACAAGGGGACTGAAAGATGCGGTAGCAGAGGACCTCCATCCTCCCGGTTTGCGGAGTTGCACCGATCACCCCGAAGACAAGGGGACGCGGTTCTAAAGGCGGAAAGCGGAAGGATGAAGGCGGAAAGGTGAAAAAAGTTTATATGTCGCTGGAG
>QZIW01000004.1 GCA_003604985.1 Ammonifex sp. | reverse complement strand
TTATATGAAGGAGATACGAAAGGGGACCTGGCTATGTAAGATATATCTTGGGAAAGATGCGAGGAACAAAAAAAGGTATAAGACCGTCACGCTTCGCGGAACTGAGCGCGACGTTCAGCGCCGGCTGCGGGACATCGCCGACCGGGAAAGAGCCCGAGGGCAACTGCCTGTGAGTTCTCGGACGACGCTGGCAGCGTTTCTTGAGTTCTGGATGACAAAGTACGGCGAAAAGCAGCTGCGCCCAGATACTGTTGAGAATTATAGATCGATCATCCGGAATCACATTGCTCCCGAGATCGGTGACCTGCCGCTGGAGAAGCTGGGCTGGCAACACTGCGACGACCTCTACGACCGGAAGCTCAAGGAGGGTCTATCCACCCGGACGGTGCGGCTGATACACAGCATATTGCACCGCACACTAGGTTGGGCGGCCCACAGAAAGCGTGGCATATTGTTTGAGAACCCCGCTGACGCCGCCACGCCGCCGGCCTTAGAACAACGGGAGATTAAGCCGCTCAATTTAGAACAGACCGTGAAACTGCTGCGGTCCGCCTGCGACGACCCTTACTACGGCGCGTTCGTTCTGGGTGCGGCGGAAGCCGGGCGCCGGGGTGAGATCCTCGGGTTGGCTTGGGAGAACGTGGATCTTGAAAAAGGAATCATCCGCATCAGCCAGCAAATCGTATGTCTAAAAGGCAAGGTACACTTTCAGCCGCCGAAGACTAAAAGGTCTAACGATGCCATCAGGATAAGCGAGGAAGTAGCGGAAATCTTACGGCGGCACCGCCAAACACAGCAGGAAGAAAAGCTGCTGTTGGGGGAGGCGTACCAGGACCACGGTCTGGTTTTCGCGACGAAGCTCGGAACCCCCGTGAACCCGAGGAACTTCATACGCCACCACTTCAAGCCGGCACTAAAGAGGGCCGGGTTACCGCCGACGACACGCTTTCACGACCTGCGGCATACCGCCGCCACGCTGATGCCGGCAAACAATGAAGACGTGGCCACCATCAGTGAGAAGCTCAGACACGCGAGGCGTTCCACGACGGTCGACATGTACATCCACTCCGCCACGGACGCCCAGTACCGGGCGAGCAAGCGGCTGGCTTCGCAGTTGCTGGAGCCGGATGGCAGCCCAAAAAAAGAGCCGGGGCAAACCACCTGACCCGGCATGCGTTACAGGACGCGGCCTAAAGTGTCCGGAGATTACACACCGGATTACACCTAACCCTCTCCGGATCTCGGCCGAGCCCTGAAACCTGCTTGAACACTGGTGGGCGCGGCTGGTTTCGAACCAGCGGCCTCTTGAATGTGAGTCAAGCACTCTCCCCCTGAGCTACGCGCCCGCACAATTTATTTTACTACATGAGGGATGAGAAAGCAACACTACCGCCGGAAACCGAAATGGAGAGCTTAAAGGTACGGCTCTCAAAGGGGTGAACAGTAGCGAAGAATGGCGTTTACCACCCGAGCCTTTTTATAGTATAGTTTACATAGAACAAGCTTTAAAAAGGGGTTCCTGCCGTGCGGTACATTAAGGCTGTTGCCGCGGATACCATCGTCATGATGATCGTCTTCCAGTTCATCCTGTTGGTCTGCGTGATCGCAATCTGGCCGCAGTTTTTAGTGCCGGCTGTTCTGCTTGCGGGCGCCAACGGTTTGATTTTCTTTTTCCTGCGCCGGAACGAGCGCAAGGGCCGGACCAATTATCCCATGGACAGCCAGTCCATCGACCCGACATTGCAGATCGCAAACGCCGCGCTTCCTTACATGCGACACGGGCTTAACGAAGAAACGGCGCGGAAGACCGCCGAGATCATCCAGCGGATCGGTGACGTGCCGGCGGTGGCCATAACCGACCGCGAGCGGATATTAGCTTTTTTGGGTCCAGGTTGCGACAAGCATCCGCCCGGTAGGAGCATCGTGACCCAGGCGACGAAGCGGGTGGTTGCAACCGGAAATATCAAAATCGTCGAAAGAAAAGCCGACTTCCAGTGTCCAGTCAAAGACTGCCAGTGCCCCCTGGGAGCGGTGGTGATCGTTCCCTTCAAGTGCAGGGGAGAGGTTGTCGGGACGCTCAAGCTCTACCGGACCGAAGAAGGGCCGGTGCCGCAAGCGACGGTCAACCTGGCGATCGGTATCGCGCAGTTGTTGGGGATCCAGATGGAACTGGCGGAACTCGACCACCAGGCACAACTGGTCACCAGGGCCGAACTCGATGCCCTGCGCGCGCAGATCAACCCTCATTTTCTTTTTAACACGTTGAACACCATCGTCATGTTCAGCCGCACCAACCCGGAAACGGCGCGGCGGCTGCTCATCCGTCTGGCTTCCTTCTTCCGGCACGCGCTGAAGTCAACCGGCCATTTCACGACCCTCCGGGAGGAACTGGAATGTGTAAACACCTACCTGGTCCTCGAAAAGGCGCGTTTCCGGGATAAATTGCGGATCGTAAGGAGTGTTGACAAGAGCCTGCTCGATTACGAGGTTCCGGTGTTGACCCTCCAGCCCCTCGTGGAGAACGCCATCAAACACGGCATAATGCCCAAGGTAGGGACCGGAACGGTACGCTTTGCGGTCCGGCGCGCCGGGAGTGAGATGGCGGTAGAGATCGCCGATGACGGGGTCGGTATCCCACCCGAGATCATGCCCCAGATCTTCACCCCGGGGTTCGGGTCGGGAAGCGGCGTTGGGCTTTCGAACGTCAACGATCGATTAAAAGGACTTTTCGGGGCCGATTACGGACTCAGGTTGATGAGCGAAAGAGACCGGGGAACGGTGATAAAGCTGCGGATACCTATCTTGGAGCCGGTGACCGAAGTGAAAGGAGCAAGCGTAGTTGAAGCTTAAGGCCTTGATCGTGGACGATGAATATCCTGCACGCCAGGAATTGCGGTACGTACTTTCCAAAATAGACAACGTCGAAGTGGTCGGCGAGGCCACCAATGCCGAAGAGGCGCTCACGCTGATCAAAGCGTTGGACTATTCGATTCTTTTTCTGGATATCGCCATGCCGGGGATGAACGGATTGGAACTGGGCGCGGCCATCCAGGAACTGGCCCAGCAACCGCACGTCATCTACGTTACGGCCTACGATGAATACGCCGTCAAGGCGTTCGACGTCAACGCCGTGGACTACATCCTGAAGCCCATAGACGAAAAACGCTTGCGCAGGGCGGTAAACAAAGTGCTGCGCTTGACAAGGGAGAGTTCCGAGGGAAGAGGGCTGGCCGGGGGCGTAGCCGCGGTGGGGCCGACGATCCGGATCGACCGGCTCCCCGCGGAGAAGGCGGGCAAAACCGTTTTGGTTAACGAGGGCGACATTATTTACATCTTCACGGAAGGGGATGCCGTGTACCTTAAGACTTTCGCGGACAGGTATCTGGCTCATTTCACCCTAAAGGAACTTGAGGCGCGGCTCAACCCGAACGTATTTTTCCGTACCCACCGTTGTTTCATTGTCAACCTGCACAAAGTAAAAGAGATTATCCCGTTCTTTAACGGCACTTACTCCCTGGTGGTTGAAGATAAAGAACGAAGCGAGGTGCCGCTTTCAAGGGCCCAGGCGAAAAAACTCAGGCGCATTTTGGGGTTTTAGACGCGCAGAATTGGTAAAACTTTCGAAAGGGCGGTCGGAAGCGAAAAGGCTTTGTTCGCAAGGCTGAGCGGGCCGGTGTTGAACTGCAGGGACGGTGGGAGGTACACCCAGGGCAACAACGCGGCGGCCACAGTTGCTACCGTGAATAATGGGGGTCGCTTTTTTGTTGGCAGGAATCGGCACGGACATCGTCGACGTGGGGCGGATTCGCAGGGCGCTTGAGCGCTGGGGGGAAAGGTTTTTAAAGCGGGTTTACACCCCTGCCGAACAGGCTTGCTGCGGTACCAAAACAGGCGTCTTTTTTTATTTGGCGGGCAGGTTTGCCGCGAAAGAGGCGGTGTTAAAAGCCCTCGGGGTAGGTCGCGACGGCGTTGGTTTCAATGAGGTGGAGATTCTCAACGACACCAGCGGGCGGCCGCTGGTCGTTCTGAAGGGCAGAGCGGCCGCGGTGGCGCAATCCCAAGGTATTTCACGGGTGCTTTTGAGTATTTCCCACGACGCGGGTTCAGCGGTGGCCTTTGCGGTCGCCGAAAAGGAGGACTGATTGCTTGCGCCTTGTTACGGCAAAAGAGATGCAAGAGATTGACCGCCAGGCCATAAAGGAATTCGGCATTCCCGGCCTCTTGCTGATGGAAAACGCAGGCCGGAGCGTGGCCCGGACGGTGGCCGAAAGGATCAGAAAGGTCCGGGGTAAAAGGATTTTAGTCCTCTGCGGCAAAGGAAACAACGGGGGCGACGGATTCGTGGCCGCACGGCACCTATTGCAGCAGGGCGCGCTGGTGAAGGTCTTCCTCGCGTGCGAGCCGGAAGAGTTATCCGGTGACGCGCGGGTTAATTTCAATATCTGGGAGCGGCTCGGGCAGCAGGTTTTTCGCCTTTCGGGTTCAAACGGGGTGCATCTCCTCAAATTGTCCCTCATCCAGGCGGAAGCGGTGATCGACGCCCTGTACGGGACCGGTTTTCGCGGTAAGATGCCCGAAGGGCCGGGTAAGGTCGTTGAAGCGGTCAACGAAACGGGAAGGTTTGTGGTGGCCGTTGACGTGCCTTCCGGACTGCAGGCGGATACGGGCAGGGTCGGCGGGCCCTGCGTCCGCGCGGCTGTTACCGTAACCTTCGGCCTGCCCAAGATAGGACTGGTCCTGGAGCCGGGCGCGGGATTCGCGGGAGAGTTGGTGGTCGCCGACATCTCGCTCCCCCGGACACTGACCGACAGCGAGGGACCGGGGCGCTTCCTCGTGACGCGGGAAATGGTGGCGCCGTGGCTCGCACCCAGACCCGCAAACGCCCACAAGGGGAGTTTCGGCCGGGTAGCGGTGATCGGCGGGTCGCGCGGCATGGCCGGCGCGGCTTGCCTTGCCGCCTCGGCGGCGCTGCGGAGCGGCGCGGGGTTGGTGACGCTCGCGGTGCCCCGGAGTATCCAGGGCGTGGCGGCGACGAAATTAACCGAAGTAATGACTTGCGGCCTGCCGGAAACGCTTGAGGGATCCATAAGCCAGGCGGCTTCTCCGGCGGCGGAGGAATTGATCGGGCGCAGCACGGTCTGCGCCCTCGGGCCGGGAATGTCCCAGCACCCGCAGACGGTCGCTTTCATACGTGAGTTGGTGAAGACCGCAGCCGTTCCCCTGGTGCTTGACGCAGACGGTTTGAATGCTTTCGCAGGGGAGGGAGCCCTTCTGGCTGAACGGTCTCTGCCTTTGGTGCTGACTCCCCACCCGGGAGAAATGGCGCGCCTGGCGGGAACGGAAGTGGCCGCGGTCGAAGCCGACCGTGTCGGCGTGGCCGAGGCGGCCGCAAAGCAGTGGGGGGCCGTGGTGGTGCTCAAAGGCGCCCGGACGGTAATCGCCTCCCCGGAGGGATACACCGGGATCAACAGCACCGGCAATCCGGGTATGGCTACCGGGGGAACAGGAGATGTTTTAACCGGGGTTATCGCCGCAATGCTCGCCCAGGGGCTTGAACCCTTCGGAGCGGCCGCCGCCGCGGTTTACCTGCACGGCAGGGCCGGGGATATTGCGGCGCAGGAGAAAGGGCTGATGGGCTTGGTGGCCGGCGACCTGCTGGCCGCCCTGCCGGGGGCTTGCCGCGAGGTTGAGGAGCCCAGGCACTGAAGATAAAAAAGTTGTTGAACGAAGGAGCAAAAGATGGGTTACCCGGTTTGGGCTGAAATAGACATGGGTGCGTTCGACCGCAACCTCCGCGAGGTACGGCGCCTGGCGGGGCCTAGCGCGGTAATGGCCGTGGTCAAAGCGAACGCTTACGGTCACGGTTTGGTGCCCGTAGCCCGGGCCGCGGTGTCAGGCGGCGCCGGATGGCTGGGCGTAGCCCGGGGGGCGGAAGCCCTGGAACTCAGGCACAACGGCGTTGGCGCGCCGGTGCTGGTTTTGGGGTACGTGCATCTGGATGAATGCCGGGAGCTTTTGCCGGCGGGTGTCAGCATCACGGCCTACGATGAGGCTTCGGCAACGGTGTTTGCCGGCGCGGCACAGCAGGAAAAAAGGACGCTGAGGGTCCATTTTAAAGTGGACACCGGCATGGGGCGTCTGGGTTTTCCGTGCGGCAAATCCGGGGTTAAGGCTATTCTTGCGGCGGCCCGCCTTCCCAACGTCGAGGTTGAGGGGCTTTTCACCCACTTTGCCTGCGCCGACGAGCCGGACGAACAGAAAACCCTTCGCCAACTGGAGCTTTTTCTTGAGTTCGCCCGGGAACTCGAACGGGCGGGGTTGGCGGTAAAATATAAGCACGCAGCGAACAGCGCCGCACTGATCCGTCTCCCGGAAACACGGCTTGACATGGTCCGCCCGGGAATAATCCTGTACGGCCTGTATCCTTCACGGGAAACCTGTTGCGGGCCGGAGTTGACTCCGGTGATGAGCTGGAAGGCGCGGGTGGTCCAGGTCAAGGAAGTGGCTGCGGGGTTTCCCGTAAGTTACGGCTGGACTTACAGGACCCACCGCCGTGCGGTCCTGGCCACGGTCGCCGTCGGATACGGCGACGGATACAGCCGCATGCTCAGCGGGCGCGGCGAGGTGCTGCTGCACGGTCTCCGAGCCCCGGTGGTGGGGCGGGTCTGCATGGACCAGATTGTTGTTGACGCCTCGAACGTGAAGGATGTCGCACCGGGCGACGAGGCGGTCCTTTTCGGACGGCAGGAGGGGACTGTTCTCCCGGTGGACGAGATGGCGGCCAAAATCGGGACGATAAACTACGAGGTTGTATGTGCCGTAGGCGCGCGGGTGCCGCGGGTTTACTTATAAGTGCGAGTTTGGGGTCAGAATTCAGTAGTCAGTAGTCAGAACTCAGAATGGGGACAGCCGGGGTAAGGTTCAAGGTTCAACGTTAAGTTCAGGTTGATGGACCTTTGGGGTCCGTTCGACGTTTAAGCTTAAACTGATGAACCGTTCGGGTCCGTTCGAGGGTAGTCAGGAGTCGGTAGTCAGACTGGGAAAAGCCGGGGTTCAACGTTTAACGTGCAAAGCAAAGAATGTAGAATTATCTTATCTGAGTGGCTAAAGTGGTCAGAAGTTAGAATATGGAATTAAAAATATAAGCCAATACAACATAAAACTTTCGATCTCGGGATTCGCAACTCGTGACTTAAGACTTCTTTTCTGCCTTCAATATTCTATATTCTGTATTCTGACTTCTGTATTCTGACCCTTTAATTCCTTCAGGATAAGTAGGTGACCGCCTTGGATTTAAAAAGAGACGGGCGGAACCGTTACCGTCTGCCGCGGCGGGGGAAAATGCGGGTGGACGCCGTGGTTTACGCCAACGAGAGGTTGCTGCCCCTGCTCCGCGACGACAAATCGCTGGAACAACTGGCCAACGCAGCGTGTCTGCCTGGGGTGGTTGAACCCGTTATAGGCATGCCTGACATTCACGAGGGGTTCGGGTTGCCGATCGGTGGGGTCATGGCCGTGGAAGTCGACGGCATTATCTCCGCCGGCGCGGTCGGGATGGACATTAACTGCGGCGTTCGCCTGGTACGTACGGACCTCCCGGCGCGGGACTTGGACCGGCCGGTGCTGCGCCGGCTCATGGAACGGATCGAAGATCACGTTCCCACCGGCGTGGGGAAAAAGGGTAAGCACAAAGGTATTGGTACCGCAATCTTTGAGGCGGTGGCCCAAAAAGGTGCGGCGGCGGTTCTTGAGGCCGGTTTCGGCGATGCGGCGGACCTGGAGTACATAGAGGAAAGAGGGTGTCTTCCAGGCGCCGACCTCGGCGCTGTTTCGCGTGAGGCGTACAACCGGGGTGCCGGGCAACTCGGCACACTGGGAGGGGGCAACCACTTCATCGAACTCCAGGTGGTGACCGATACCTTTGACGAAGACGCAGCCCGGCGGTTCGGCCTTTTTACGGGACAGCTAACGGTAATGATCCACACCGGCAGCAGGGGTTTCGGGCACCAGATATGCACCGATTACACCAAGCGGCTCGCGGCGGCGGCACCAAAATACGGTATCGAACTTCCCAATAGGGGACTGGCCTGCGCCCCGATCAACTCCCCGGAGGGACAGAATTACTACAAGGCCATGGCGTGCGCGGTCAATTTCGCGTTCGCCAACCGCCAGATCATAATGACGGACATCATGCGCGCGTTCAGCGACGTAACCGGCAGGTCTCCGGAAAAGATGGGAATGAGGCTGGTTTACGACGTCGCGCACAACATAGCCAAGTGGGAAAAACATTACGGTAAGAAGTATCTGGTTCACCGCAAAGGGGCGACGAGGGCGCTTTGCCCCGGTCACCCGGCCAACCCCGAAGTGTACCGGGAGAGCGGGCACCCGGCGCTGGTTCCGGGGAGTATGGGTACGGCTTCTTACATCCTGGTGGGAACGGAAAAGGCGGCGGAAACGTTTTTCTCCGTGAACCACGGCGCCGGGAGAGTGTTATCGAGGACCGCGGCGGAGAAGCAGATCACCAGGGACGATTTCGACAGGGCAATGGGAGAAATACTGTACAACGCGCGGCATTATAAAGAGCTTGTCGATGAGGCGCCGCCCGCCTACAAGGACATAGAGCAAGTAGTGGCCACCCTTGTCGATGTGGGAATCACGAAAAAAGTTGCCCGGATGATGCCTCTGGCTGTTGTTAAGGGCAAGGATTAAAAAGTATTCAAGAAATTCCTGCGACCTTACCGGCGAAAAATACGCGGGACATGGCCACCCGCTGAATTATAGGCCCCGCTTTTTTAACCTGGCGTATTATCTTTCGACACTTGCAGAGGTTAAACCAACAGCGCATAGAATTAGAAAGTTTTATTAAAGAAATTAGGGGGTTAGAGGTTGTTTCCACCACCGGTCCAGAAAGTCATGCGCCTTTTGCTCGACTCCGGCTATAAGGCTTACGTGGTCGGTGGTGCGGTGCGCGATATGCTTATCGGACGTACCCCAAGGGAGTACGACCTGGCCACCGACGCCTGCCCGGACGCTCTTCAGCGCTTTGCGGAAATCCACGCCCTCCGCGCTTTTCCCAAGGGTGCCGCTTTCGGGGTGATCTCCTTTATCATTGACGAAATGGAGATCGAAGTAGCTACTTTCCGGACTGAGATATACGGCGCGGACGCGCACCGGCCCGAGAAAGTCGATTTTTTATGGGCGTTGGAAGACGACCTGGCGCGAAGGGATTTTACCATAAACGCGATGGCCCTTGACCGAGACGGGCGCCTTTACGATCCTTACCGGGGAAAAAAGGACCTGGAGCGGGGGATTCTGCGCGCTGTGGGCAACGCGGACGAACGCTTCGCGGAAGACGCCCTCCGTGCGTTCAGGGCCTGTCGGTTTGCTGCGGAATACGGTTTTACCATCGAGGCGAAAACGCTCTCAGCCATCTCAAGGGCCCGGGACCGTGTTGCCGGACTTTCGGTGGAAAGGGTCAGGGACGAGCTGGACCGGGTACTCGTAAGCCCGCACCCTGCGGTAGGCCTAAAACTTTTGCGGGAAACGGGGCTGCTCGAGACGCGGTGCCGTGCACGCAGCGCGGCAGGGGAAGAGACGGTGCCCGTACTCCCGGAACTGGCCCGCCTTTACGGGGTGCCCCAGAACCCAAGGTACCACGCGTTCAATGTGTGGGACCATACAATGCGGGTTGTGGGGGCCATTAAACCCAAAATCGTGCTCCGCTGGGCCGCCTTGCTGCACGACATCGCCAAGGGGGTGCCGGGGGTGAGGGCGCTCAATCGGCGGGGAGAATGGTCGGACTACCGTCACGAACAAGTCGGCGCCTTCATGGCCGAGGAGGTGCTGAAGCGTTTTCGTGTCCAACCCCTCGAGGCTAAGCGCGTGGCCTGGCTGGTACGGCGCCACATGTTCAACCCGGCGCCTGAGGAGCCGAAGGTGATAAAGTGGCTGCGTGTCCTGGCCGCAGACTTTAGAAACCGGGAAGATTTGATGGAAGGAGTGCTGCAGCTCTTGGCCCTAAGGGAAGCCGACCTCAAGGGAGGAAAAATCGAGCCGGCGCAGCGCCTGGCCGACAACGAGCAGCTGAAAGCGCTCGTTGTCGATATTATTCGCCGTGTTCCTTTTTACCCGGTGGATCTGGCCGTGGACGGAAGCGCAGTGGCCAGGTATCTGGGCGAAGGGCCTCAGGTGAAAGCTGTCCTTGATGATTTGGTTCTGGATGTTCAACACGGCAGGTTGGCCAATGAAGTGGATGCAGTTGAAAAGGCCCTGAAAAAAAAGTTGAAAGTTGAAGAAATAAACGTTATCCACAAGGAGAGACGCCAGGAACGACGAAGATAGGGGAAAAGTCTAATCCGGGTGGATAATATTGCGTTTGCTGCAAAATCGTGTTGCTTTTACAAGGAGTTTTCACAGGTGCAGTCTGTGGCACCTGGCAGTAATATTACTGGGTCTGACAGTTTTCTATACCCCATTTACGACTTCCAATTTTCCCGCTGAAGCCGCACAGGGAGAGTACTACCAAGTAAAAGCGGGTGACTGTCTCTGGCTTATCGCCCGGCGCAACAACGTTACCGTAAATGAACTGAAACGTGCAAACGGACTAAAGTCGGACTTTTTAAGCCTCGGCAAGGTGCTGTACATTCCCGTTAAAAACAGTGCGGGTAGGAGCTATGCCGCGCCGAGTTCAAGTCCTCCGGTCAAGCAGTACGTTCCCCCGTCCCGTTCCGGAGACGTTGTTAACGATCTGGTCAACTATGCTGCAACCTTTCTTGGCACCCGTTACCGGTGGGCGGGCGAAAGTCCGGCTACCGGCTTTGATTGTTCCGGTTTTACAAAGTTTATATTCGGTCAGTTCGGGGTTTCGCTTCCCCATTCCGCGGCGGCCCAGAATGCTTGTGGGGTACCCGTACTGCGGGGAGAAATAGCCCCCGGAGACATTCTTCTCTTTCACACTTTGAGTCCCGGGATAGACCACGCGGCAATATACTGCGGCAACGGCAAGTTCATTCACGCGAGTTCACGGGCCGGTTGCGTACGCTCAAATGCGATCAGTGAAGACTACTGGAATACTCATTTTGTAGCCGCGCGGCGCGTCTTAAAAAGTCCTTAATTTGGCCGGCCTGAACAGAAAACAAAGCAGGGAGACCTGCTTTTTTTAATTTGGTACCGGGTCGGTCAGCAGGATTATATAATTCTCGGTCGAAATTATGTTAAGACTTGTCGAATGGAAGGGCGAGCCATTATGGCTTTTTCTTGGGGCCTTGGTATCAGAGGTAAACTTGCCGCGGTTACTGCTTTTATCATGCTCACCGGGTTTTTCGTGCTTGGCTCCCGTTATCACGACAGTAAGATGATGCTTGAGGATGAACTAATGGTCCGGGTCGGCGCGGAAATGGAATGGTGGGCACACCGGTCGCTGGTGCACCAGATCGAGAACGTCAAGAGAGCGGCGGTTACGCTTGCCAGTCTTCCAGAGGCCTCGAACTTGCTGACCACTTCGGCAAGCGACGACTTTGAGAGACTGGCGAATGACCTGCTAAGAACGCAGAAAGCGGTCAAGAGGGTAGTTCTGGTGGGGTTGGATGGTACCGAGGCGATTCGTTTGGAACGAAAACCGCACGGGGAATTTGTGGCCGCTCCGCCTTTCAAGGACTGGAACGGGGACGCTTTTTTCAAGGAGGGGTTAGGGCTTAGACCCGGGTTGGCGACTTCGGCCGGTGTCGGACTAATCAAGTCCGGCGATGAAGAGAGCACGCCGGCCTCTCTTTGCGTGATTTCCCCCGTGGCAAGTGGGGCAGCGGTAACCGGTGCCGCCATATTGGAAGCGGAATTCGATTCAATGTTCGAGAAGACCTGCCCTGTGGCGGGTTACGCGACGATCTACTTGACTAATGAAAAAGGAAATGTATTCTACGCGAGAGCGGCGGAAGACGAACCTCGGGGAAAGGATGTTCCCACTGACAGTGTGGCCCGGGAATTGGACCCGCAGCTTGTTAGTCTGATCAAGGTGCGAGACAAGGCTATTTATACAGACAAGAAGCACCTCCGCGGTTTTTCGCGGATATATTTCGACCAGCCGAACAGCGCCCGTTACTTGACCATCGTTTACGCCATACCGGAAGAAGTCCTGTTTCAGGGCGCAAGAAGGGTTCAAAACGTATTCCTGTTTACTGCGCTGCTGATTTTCCTTGTTTCCCTTGTTGCCGTGAGTGTATTGGCCGGAAACATGGCGAATCCGGTTTTCAGGCTGGCCAAGGTTGCCGACCGCGTGGCCAAAGGCGACCTCTCCCAGGATGCGGGACCGACTTTCAGGCGGGACGAGATCGGGTGGCTGTACCGGAGTTTCAACGAAATGATAGCGGCCCTCAGGGAGAGTAAAAGCCGGGAAGAAGAAAAGAAGTCGCGGTTGTTGGAGGCGGCGGGGCAGGCGGCGGTTGAGATGACCTGCGACCTCTCGGTTCGCGCAATCCTGAGTAAGCTGGTTCATTCGGTTTTAAGCGTGGTCGGCGCGCACTGCGCTTGCCTCTGCCTGCATGGCGCACAGAACGAAGACGGCTTCTTTGCGGCGGGTGGAGGAACCCGGAAATGCGGCATCCTCGAGGGGAAGGACGGGCAGGGTCTTGCCAAAGTCACATCTGAAAAGGGAACCGTAGTCCGCATAGCGCGGGACGATTTCGACACCGTCAATCATGCGCCCCCGGACAAGGATGTACAGGCCCTGTTCGGGATCCCGATCTTCTGTGAGGGCCGGGTTATCGGTGCTTTATGCATCGGGACGGGCCAGAAAGAAATCAGCGAAGCGGATGAGGCAGCGATCAAACTGCTTACGGCCCACACGGGGGTGGCCATCTCAAACACCTGGCTTCACGAAGAGGTGGTTGCCCTGGCTAAAGACCTCGAGCGCCGTGTCGAGGAGCGAACCAGAGAACTGCGGGAAATAAACCTTGAACTGGAACGGGCGAACCGTTTGAAAAGCGAGTTTTTGGCCACCATGAGCCACGAACTGCGCACGCCGCTTAATACCATCATCGGGTTTTCGGATGTGCTCATGAGCGATCTTGTGCCCGGGATACCGGAGAACACTAAAGAGTACCTCAAAGACATAATGGAAAGCGGCGAACTCCTTCTCTCATTGATAAACGATGTGCTGGATCTTGCCAAGATCGAGGCGGGGAAAGAAGAACTCGTTCTCGAGGAGGTAACGGTCCAGGACTTCATTCGCGGCATACTGGTCCTGTTCAGGGAGAGGGCGGCCAACCACAAGATCACGGTGGAAATTAATACTTCAGGCGTCGGCGAATGGGTTTTAGACAGCAGGAAATTCAAGCAGATTCTATTCAACCTCCTGTCCAACGCTTTCAAATTCACACCGGATGGAGGCAAAGTGGGCGTCAAAGCGAGCATTGAAGGAGACATGCTGGCCGTAACCGTATGGGATACGGGTATCGGCATCCGTTCGGAAGACATGCCGCGACTTTTCAAACCATTCGAACAGTTGGATAGTTCGCTGGCGCGCCGCTACCCGGGGACGGGCCTCGGGCTGACCATGGTTAAAAGGTTGGTCGAGTTGCACGGCGGCACAGTAAGCGTGAAGAGCCCCCCGGGAAAGGGAAGCAGTTTCAGGGTTTGCTTCCCGTTGTTGTCGTCCTTGCAAACAGGCGTGGACTTGAAAAGCGCCCACTAGGAGAGTTGGCATGAAATGCCAAAGACCGTTTTAGTTGTAGACGATGATGAAAAGGCAAGGAAGCTTTACCGCGTCATCCTGGAGCGGATCGGCTATAACGTAGTTGAAGCGTCCGGGGCGCTGGAGGGTATCCGGTTGGCCGAGGCGGGACAAGTACACCTTATTTTTCTTGATATTCAACTCCCGGAGGTTGACGGCCGGGCAGCGGCACGGATTCTCAAGGCGTACGCACCCACCAAGCACATACCGATCATAGCCGTTACCGCGCTGGCGATGCCCGGTGACCGGGAGGAAGTCTTGGCTACCGGAATTGAGGGGTACCTTCCGAAACCGGTACGGGTCCGGGAATTGCGTCAAATGGTACGGTACTTTTTGGAGGAAGTGAAAGAAAGTGAGAGTTAAAAAGCCTTTGGTACTCCTGGTGGACGATGAAGAGCGGGCGCTGAAGTTATACGAGGCGCTGCTGTCTCCGCAAGGGGTTACCACCATCCGAGCCAGGAACGGCCTGGAGGCGCTGAAGTGCTTCCACCGGTTGAAGCCCGATGTCGTCGTCCTTGACGTAATGATGCCGGAAATGGATGGTTTCGAGGTGTGCCGGCGAATCAGGGAGATGCCTGGAGGAGGCAATGTACCGGTTCTGATAGTTTCGGCCCTCGGCGACCGGGAGTCGCGGGTTAAGGGTCTGGAGATCGGTGCCAGCGATTTTCTGGATAAACCGATTGACAAAGCGGAATTCACTACCCGGTTGAACAACCTGATCAAGGTGAAAGAATACCAGGATTTCCTCCAGGACCAGAGCATTATGCTGGAAAAACTGGTCCGGGAGCGAACGGCGGAGGTATTCCGAACCCACGAGGAACTGAAAAGAAGCTACCACGACATTCTTTACCGTCTGGCGGTGGTAGCGGAATACCGGGACGGAGACACAGCGCGCCACATCGGTCGGATAGGCCGTTATACCAGGGTGATTGCCGAGGAATTAGGCCTTCCGCCAAAGCAGTTGGAGGTTTTAACGCATGCGAGTCCGATGCATGATATCGGCAAGGTCGGCATCCCGGACAGCATTCTCTTGAAACCCGGACGTCTCACCACGGAGGAATTCGAGGTGGTCAAAGCGCATACGATTATCGGGGCGCGGATCCTTGGCGGGAGTGGTTCGGACGTGATTCGCTGTGCCGAGGAAATAGCTTTGTCTCACCACGAGCGTTTTGACGGGACCGGTTACCCGCGGGGAATAAAAGGAGAAGACATCCCGATTTCCGGGAGGATCGTGATGCTCGCCGACATCTATGACGCGCTGCGGAGCGCCAGGCCGTATAAGCCTCCTTTTGACCGCGAAACAACGAGGAGGATCATCTTTGAGGGTGACGGGCGCACTCACCCCGCACACTTTGATCCGGCAGTGCTGAACGCTTTCCGGAAGATCGAACCGGACTTTCACGACATTTTCGAGAGTTACAAGGGCAAAGATCCCGCCGACCTGCACGAAATATTTCGTATGCTGCCGAACTACCTCTACCCGGTGTAAGAAGCAGGGAAGGATACCCTTTGACGGCGGTTGGAGGCGACAGGATGGGTTTCAAGGGTCTGGGACTGGTTTATGACCCGATTTATCTTGAACACGACACCGGAGGGCACGTCGAGCAGCCGAAAAGGCTGACCGAAACGCTGGCCGTTCTTGAAGCAAAGGGCATTACTGAACGCCTGGTGAAACTCAGCCCCCGGGCTGCCGCGGCTGAAGAGGTGGCGCAGATCCATACCCGCGATTACTTCAAACGCTTGGCGTCTTTTTGCCAAGCGGGCGGCGGGCACCTCGACCCGGACACGGTGGCTTCACCGCGCAGTTTTGAGGTGGCGCTTGCGGCAGTCGGCGGCCTGTTGAATGCGGTGGATGCGGTGCAGGAAGGCACGGTTGCCCGGGCTTTCGCCCTTGTCCGTCCTCCCGGCCACCATGCGCTCCCCCACAGGGCGATGGGTTTCTGCCTGTTTAACAACGTAGCGGTGGCGGCCCGTTACGCCAGACAAAAATACGGGATTGACCGGATCCTGATCGTAGATTGGGACTATCATCACGGGAACGGTACCGAGGCCGTCTTTTATGCCGAACCCGGAGTTCTCTATTTTTCGACACACAGCGCTACCGGGTATCCGGGCACCGGGCGGGTGGAAAGGGTGGGAGAGGGGCCCGGGGAGGGCTTCAACGTCAACATTCCGCTTCCGGACCTGGCAGGGGACGAGGACTTCGGGTTTGTCTTCGACGAAATACTTGTACCCGTCGCGGAGGAGTATTCACCCGGACTGGTGCTGGTGTCCGCCGGTCAGGACGGTTACCGGATGGACCCGATCGCGGGTATGGACTTGACACCGCGGGGTTACGGGTTGATGGCCGCTGCCGTAAGGCGCATTGCGGACCGGCATGCGGGCGGGCGGCTCGTCGGTTGCCTGGAGGGCGGTTATCATTTGCCCGGGCTGGGAGAGTGCGTCTGTGCGATTCTGGAGCAATGGGCGGGAAAAGAAGGGCACTCGGGAGATTCGCGGTGGCAAGTAAAGCCGGAGGTGGAAGCGGCTGCGGCTGCGGTTAAACGAGTTCACCGCAGCTACTGGCGGTGTTTCGCGGGTGGTTAGGTTTAGACGGCTGCCTGGTTCGTGCCGGGAAGACTTTTATTTTTTCGCCAAAGGAACTTTACAGGGATAAAAAGGAGGAATATTATATTAATAATTTGATAGGTTAAAGGCCGTGAAGGGGTAAAGTAAACCCGCAGGGTTTTACAAGCGAGCCGGGGTTGGTGCGAGCCCGGTAGAATCCGTGGGGCTGAAGTTCACCCCGGAGCCGTCCGGTGAAACCCAGCACTCAACCCAGCGTTCGAGGGGCAAGCCAACACCCAGCCGTTTTAGCGCGGGGTGGGGGTTGTGCTCCCCCTAACGTCGGGTTGAGTGCCGGGGTGTAGTCAGGAACGGGACTCCCGCCGTTAAAAGGGAGGGGATATCGGAAGTTCTTCCCGTATCCTGTAAAGTTGGGCCTTTCGGCCAAATAGGGTGGTACCGCGAGATTATTCCCGTCCCTATGATACATGGGGACGGGATGATTTTTTTTCAGCCGGTAAACCAAGCGGAGACCAGGCAAAAAAATTAATTTCGGGAGGGACTGAAAGTGATTGTGGTAATGCAGCAAGGCGCAAGTCGTACGGAAATCGAGGAGGTTGAAGAACTCCTCCGGGAAATGGGTTTTCAAACACATCCGATTTACGGCGTTGAGCGGACGGTTATCGGTGCCATTGGCGATAAGCGCGACGGCCATTACGAAGTCATCCTCAACATACCCGGGGTGGAAAGAATAGTTCCCATTTTGAAGCCTTATAAGTTGGTGGCGCGGGAAGTGAAACCGGAGACCAGCGTTATCCACGTGGGCAACGTTGCCGTCGGTGGCCCGGGATTAGTGGTGATGGCCGGGCCCTGCGCTGTTGAGAGCGAACTCCAGCTCCTGACCACGGCGCGTTTGGTCAAGCAAGGCGGCGGCAATATCCTTCGCGGTGGGGCTTTCAAACCCCGCACCTCGCCCTATTCATTCCAGGGGCTGGAGGAAGAAGGGCTTAAATATCTCGCCCAGGCGCGTGAGGTTACGGGTTTGCCTTTTGTGACCGAGGTCGTGGACACCAGGGACGTGGAACTCGTGGCCCGCTACGCGGACATCCTACAGATCGGGGCCCGCAACATGCAGAACTTCCGGTTGTTGAAAGAGGTCGGCGAGGCAAGGCGGCCTGTTTTGCTGAAGCGAGGGCTTGCGGCGACCGTCGAAGAATGGCTGATGGCCGCCGAGTACGTCGCGGCGGCCGGGAACCGGGACGTTATTCTTTGCGAGCGCGGCATCCGCACCTATGACAACGGTTTGCGGAACACCCTCGACGTTAGTGCCGTGCCCATGGTCAAGGAACTCTCGCACCTTCCCGTTATCGTCGACCCCAGCCATGCGACCGGAAATTATCGGATGGTGCCGCCGCTTGCTCTGGCATCGGTTGCAGCCGGAGCCGACGGGCTGATGATCGAGGTGCACCCGGAACCTGCGCGCGCGCTTTGCGACGGACCTCAGTCGTTAAACCCGGAGAGATTTGCTGATTTAATGGTGCAGGTGAGCCGCGTAGCCAGAGCAGTCGGCCGGGCCTATCGTTCGCCGCGGATGAAGGTTGCTAAGCAAGGCCGGGGCCAGACCGGCTGAGACCGCCTGCGTAACATGCATCCGGCCGGGTCAGGAAAAGTGCCGCAGATGCCGTACGCACACGATGTTTTGGGTTTTCTTGCTTTTAAGCAGCAATTTGATTATAATTATTTATAGACCCAAACGATCGACCACCGACGACTGTTCTGCGCCCGTAGCTCAGGGGATAGAGCGCCGGCCTCCGGAGCCGGGTGCGCAGGTTCGATTCCTGCCGGGCGCACCACTCGCAAAACAAGAAACCCGCGTTTATCCGGCGCGGGTTGTTTTTTTAGCCATCACAACTACGCCCTCTGCGGTTAACCTTGAAGGATCCTCTTTATGATATTGTCTACGGGGGTCCTTGACAAACCCGTCACCATTTTCGGTTCAGCCCCGAGGCATATCGCGAGGACCTGCATGTAGTGCAGCACGGGGATTTCGAAATAGATTCTCCCCTTCTTTTGTAAGAATTCTTGGGAAGTGTCGAACTGGATAAGGCACGAACTGCAACCGGTTACGATTAGGTCAGGGTTGATTTCTTTCTTCATGGAGGTCATCTTGCGCTCGACCAGCCTGAAGGATTTCTCCATGTCCGTGCTGCGCATGCCGCCCATGCCGCAACATTCGAGCAACTGCTTGTAATGCGGCGCCGAAACGCCCAGAGCCTCGCAAAGCTCCCGCAAAACCTTGGGGTGAAAGGTGTCTTCTTCCTTATCTATAAATACTTCTTTCGGCCATAAGGAAAGGCACCCGGGCTGGATCGCAACGGTAAGACCATCAAGCCTGTGTTTTAACAATTTTGTTATTTCGTCCGGGCCAACTTCCTTATAAAGGTAGCGCACCGCGTGCCTTATCCTAGCGGTCCCCCTGAATTCCCTACCAACTTCTTTAAGTAGTTCGTTAACCTTATTTCTAACTTCGGGACTGGTTTGCATCCTATAAGCGGTTCTGGCCAGACTGCCGTGGCAGGTGCTACAAACGGTAATCATGTCGACGCCTTTTTCTTCCGCGATAGCATAGTTCCGGGCGCCAAGGGCACACCAGCCTACCAGGTCGATGGAAGGCATCGTCCCCCAAGTTGGGCAACAAGACTGTCCCTCAAGGTTGTCAAGTTCTATGCCGAGCGCCGGGAATACATACCTGACCGCTTTCTCGAGGTCAGGTCTATTGAACGCCGTGTTGCAACCCACGAAAAAACCAACTTTCATGCCATACCTCAAAAGTTAGCAGATTCTTCCATCGGGATGATCCCGAGGTCGGCAAGTACGGTTTTACGCATAATGGCCTGCACTTCCCTGAGTGCATTCGAAAAGGAAAGTGTTGTGGGGGGTTTTTCCGGCAGCCCAAGTTTCCTTCTGGGATTGCCTGACTCTGACAAGTAAACGGCATGTCCTACATCGTAAAGGGACCGGATCCCTTCAACGGCCAAGGCGGGCAGTGCGTATTCGCGCACCGCCATGCGGCGGGTGGCTAAAATGACTTCGTAAGGATTGACATTCCGAGGACACAAATCGGTACACCTGTTGCAGGACTGGCACGCCCAAATTGAGATGTCGTTAAGCAGGGTTTCTCTGGCGCCGATAAGAATCGCTTGGATGATCCTTTTGTTGAAAAAGGGAAAACCCGCTAAAACCAGCGGACACGTAGCGGCACACTTTGCACACTGGTTGCACTGTAAAAGTTTATCCGCTCCGAGTTCTTTGATCTCTTCCGCCAAATTGTTTTTGACAAGGGCAATCTCCGCCGTAGTTTGCAGATCCTCAAAAATTTTCACGGACCGGTCCCTCCCAAAAGAGGAGTCTAGAGTTCTTAAATTCCTAATTCAAAGCAAAGACTGTTGCCGCAGACTCAGGACCGACAACTCCGTAATATATTGAAAGTGTAGATCCTATAACAATAAAAAACGGCCTCGGCTTTTTAAACTTGGTATGATCAGTACAGATCTTTTTCGCTACGGGGCGCCAAAATTCCTGCTTAAAACCATAAATTTAGCGAATAGTAACTGTCACTGGCAATAAGGCTTTATCCTTTCTTCGTCCAGAATGTAAAGCAACCTTCTCCCTGTCAGCGGTTGAACCATAACTATAGTTGGTACTGGTAAAACATAGCACGAGAAATCCAAGTTTATGAAATCCAGTTTATATAGTGACGTAGGAGAGTCACCAAGGAAATAAAAGAGTTGACAGTAACTCTGGCGTGTGCTAAATTACTTAGGGCGTATATGTAGCAGGGACGCGTCTTTTTTTTACTTTTGAGGAGGCGGGCTTTCAAAGTGCGTATAATCATACAACTTGCGTGCACCCAGTGCAAACGGAGAAATTATACCACCACTAAGAACAAGAAGAACGACCCGGGGAGAATTGAATTTAAGAAATACTGCCGGTGGTGCGGTGCGCATACCCTGCACAAGGAAACGAAATAGTTTAATTGAGGGGCGGGATTATGGCCGTCATCAAGACAAAAAAAGAAAAGAAAGGCCGTGCCCAGGCAGAAAAACCATCGCTGCCGCCAAAGGATAAAAAAATAAAAGGAAAGAACTCCCAACGTGTTGAAGCAGCGAAAACAAATCCCGTGGAGCCGGTCCGGCGGGCGACCCCCCGGCGCGAAGCGGCCGGAAAAAGATTCAGCACCGGCGAGTTCATTAGAAACGTCCGGCAGTTTTTCACGGGAACGTGGCAGGAAATGAAAAAGGTTCACTGGCCGGCACGGCGTGTGGTGGTTGCGTACACGGGTGTCGTCCTGGCGGTGGTTACGATAGTAATGGTAATCATATGGGTTTTCGATTCTATTTTCAGCCGCATGCTGGGCTTTGTCGTCAGGTAGCGAGTCAGCCGCAGGTATAAGTTCCGACGGTTCTATCATCTGGTCTAAGGGGGTGCGGGAGGATCACTTCCCTGCCGTGAGTAAGCAATGGTATGTTGTCCACACCTACTCCGGTTACGAGAATAAAGTTAAAGCCAACTTGGAGAAGCGGATTGCCTCTATGAACATGGGGGACAAGATTTTCCGCATTGTGGTGCCGGAGGAAGACGAGGTCGAAATAAAAGACGGTAAGAAAAAAATCCTGAAGCGCAAAATATATCCCGGTTACGTTCTGGTCGAGATGATCATGGGCGACGAATCGTGGTACGTAGTGCGGAACACGCCTGGTGTCACCGGCTTTGTAGGGAGCGGAAACAGGCCCGTGCCGCTCACGGAGGCGGAGGCCGATCAAATACTCAAGCAGGCCGAGGGTGAGATACCCAGGGTGCGGATTGACCTGTCGCCCGGAGAAAAAATCAGGGTAACGTCAGGCCCTTTCCAGAACTTTATCGGGGTTTTGGAAGAGATAAATACGGAAAAAGCAAAACTGAGGGTGTCAGTTTCGATGTTTGGTAGGGAAACACCTATCGAACTGGAGTACTCGCAGGTCGAGAAAATAATATAGGAAGGCGTGGCAACAGTTGGCGAAAAAGGTTCAGGCGATCATTAAGCTCCAGGTTCCGGCGGGAAAAGCCACCCCGGCGCCGCCCGTCGGTCCGGCGCTGGGCCAGCACGGAGTAAACATAATGGCCTTCGTGAAGGAATATAACGATCGTACGGCAGCCCAGGCCGGACTGATAATCCCTGTGGAGATAACGGTATACGAAGACCGCTCTTTCAGTTTCGTTTGCAAAACACCCCCGGCGGCGGTGCTGTTAAAGAAGGCCGCGGGTATCGAGACTGCGTCAGGTGAACCTAACAGAAAGAAAGTAGGCAAGGTTCCCCGTTCGAAGGTCCGTGAAATCGCCGAACTCAAGATGCCTGATTTGAACGCTGCTTCTCTTGAGGCAGCGGAACGGATGGTCGAAGGAACAGCCCGCAGTATGGGCATCGAAATCGTTGAAGGTTAAACCCTAAGGTTGTGGGAGGAGTTCTCTCCGCAAATACCACAAGGAGGATTTGAAGTTGCGTACAAGAGGCAAGAAGTATCAGGAAGCGCAGAAGCAGATTGACCGGGTCAGGTTGTACGAACCCATGGAAGCCATGGAACTCGTGAAGCAGTTAGCGCCGGCGAAGTTTGACGAAACAATAGAGGCTGCGGTGCGGTTAGGTGTCGACCCGCGCCACGCGGACCAACAAGTACGCGGCGCAGTGGTACTGCCGCACGGAACAGGGAAGACGCGGCGGGTAGCCGTCTTTGCCCGGGGCCAAAAAGCAAAAGAAGCTGAAGATGCGGGTGCCGATTTCGTAGGCGCGGAGGACCTGATCGGCAGGATTCAGGAGGGGTGGTTCGATTTTGACGTCGCGATTGCCACTCCGGACGTAATGGGCATGGTCGGAAAAGTTGGGCGGATTCTCGGTCCGAGGGGGTTGATGCCCAACCCTAAGACCGGGACCGTTACTTTTGACGTTTCACGCGCCGTGGCCGAAGTCAAAGCGGGTAAAATAGAGTACCGGGTGGACAAAGCGGGAATCATTCATGCCCCGATCGGTAAGGTATCCTTCCCTGCCGAAAAGTTGGCGGAAAACCTCCACACGCTTATTGAGGCCCTGGTCAGGGCGAAGCCGGCAGCGGCGAAAGGTCAATACCTGAAAGGCATTACCGTTTGTTCCACGATGGGCCCCGGAGTTAAGATCAACCTCTTGAAAGTAGTGTAACTTTTTGAACAAAAACCGCCTTAGCGGTCAAATTGGTTTCACGGAAGCTGGTGCAGGGTGAGGAATCGGAAAAGGACGTTTTTGGTCCAACCTCCAACCTCATGCCTCTAACTTCCAAATGCCGTAGACAGTTGGTGTCTATGACCTAATAGCAGGTCCTATTACTGCTGCCAACCGAGGCTGAATCCGTTACGGGATCCTCATGTCTACGGGTCCCTTTTTGTTTTGCTGAAAAAACCCCTGGCGCAGAAGGAAGGACGTGTCAGGAGGAAAAAAGGTAATCTCTTCGCGGGAAGGGGGTGAACGTTTTTGTTAACCCGGGAAAGCAAACGGACGGTAGTAAACGAACTGAAGGGAAAGCTGGAAACGGCCCAAGCCATCTACGTTGTTGATTACAAAGGCATTTCGGTCGCCGGAATGACAGAGTTGCGGAATCGGTTGCGCGGCGCAAACAGCATGCTCAGAGTGGCAAAGAATACTCTTACCAGGATTGCCGCAAATGATGCGGGGGTTCAAGAGCTGGAAGCGCTTCTCGACGGACCGGTTGCTTTGGCCATGAGTTATGGCGAGCCGGCTACTACAGCAAAAGTGTTGTCCAATTTTATGCGGGAATTTAAAATCCTTGAGATTAAAGGCGGCATTCTTGAGGGACGGGTACTGTCCGGTGACGAAGTTAAGGTCCTGGCCGATCTACCGCCTTACGAAGTTCTGGTGGCGAGGGTTGTGGGCGGCATAAAGGCGCCGCTTTACGGCCTTGCCGGCGTACTCAACGGGCCGATGCGCAACCTGGTTTACGTACTGGAGGCAATCCGGGAAAAGAAGGCGTCGTAGAACAGAATACAGAAGTCAGAATACAGAATTCAGAATTCAGAATATAGAATTGAGAATCCGGAATCTACGAATACAGAATTTCAGTAATGAACACCGGACCCTTTCCTCACTATTCTGACTACTGAATTCTAACAATTAATTTTTAATCTATTTTAATCTATGGAGGTATTACACATGTCGAAGGTAACGGAGATTATGGAAAGCATCAAAGGGTTAACGGTAGTGGAACTCGCGGAACTGGTTAAGACGCTGGAGCAAGAATTCGGGGTAACGGCCGCCGCGCCGGTCGCTGTCGCCGCTCCGGCCGCCGCAGCCGCACCGGCAGCAGCGCAGGAAGAGGAACAAACGGAGTTCGATGTAATCCTGGCCGCAGTGGGAGACAAAAAGATAAACGTGATCAAGGTCGTGCGGGAACTCACCGGGCTCGGGTTGAAGGAAGCAAAAGACCTGGTTGATAATGCACCGAAGCCGGTCAAAGAAAAGGTCAACAAAGAAGAGGCTGAGGCGGTCAAGGCGAAGCTGACTGAAGCCGGCGCAACCGTAGAAGTAAAGTAACCATTTTCCGTTACCGCAATAAAAGCCTCATCCTTCCCAATCAGGGCGGGCGAGGCTTTTTCAATGAGATGTTTAACAGGAAAAGGTGGAAACATATTCAGAAGAAAGCTTGATAGGCTACCTGAATTCAATTACACCGTGGGGTCATGAGCCTTTTAAATCTTATTTAACATAGCAGGTAAATTGGATCGAAAGAGTGAATTATTAATCATTATTTTGCGGTTACCTGATTGAAGAAGAATATACATTTGGTATAAGCTTATTGAGGCCTTGGGGTGATTAAATGAGCTCTCATAAGATAATCATCGGCGATTCGAGACGCATGACGCAAATACCTGACGAATCCGTCCATCTTGTCATCACCTCACCACCTTACTGGCAACTCAAAGATTATGGTGAAGAGAAGCAAGTTGGTTTTGATGATAGTTATGAGGATTATATCAACAATCTTAGTTTAGTTTGGAACGAATGCCTTAGGGTCTTACACAAAGGTTGCCGCTTGTGCGTCAACATTGGGGACCAGTTTGCCCGCTCTGTATATTACGGCAGGTATAAAGTTATCCCGATAAGAACAGAAATAATTAAGTTTTGCGAGACCATCGGGTTCGATTATATGGGTGCTATAATCTGGCAAAAAGTGACGACCTGTCATACCACGGGTGGCGCTACTGTTATGGGGTCTTTCCCTTATCCGCGAAACGGTATTCTTAAGCTCGATTACGAGTTCATTTTAGTTTTTAAGAAGCCTGGAAAATCGCCAGAGGTGACTAAGGAGATAAAAGAGCAGTCTAAATTAACCCAGGAAGAATGGAATGAGTTTTTCGCCGGTCACTGGAATTTCCCAGGCGAGAGACAGGATAAACATCTGGCGATGTTTCCTGAAGAACTGCCGAGGCGATTGATACAAATGTTTAGCTTTGTCGGCGACACCGTTCTCGATCCCTTTTTAGGCAGTGGGACTACCTCCCTGGCGGCTAAAAATTTGGAGCGGAATTCGATAGGATACGAAATTAACAAGGACTTTTTGCCGCTGATATTAGAAAAAGTGGGTGCAAAACAAGGAGTTATTTTTAATGATGCAACTTTT
>QZIW01000012.1 GCA_003604985.1 Ammonifex sp. | reverse complement strand
TAAGTCCGGTCCAAGCTCTCCGAAATAACCTTCACGTCGCCGACGACCGGCATAAAGCTGGTGTCCCCGTCCCAGCGGGGTACGACGTGAATGTGAAAATGCCCGGGAAACCCCGCGCCGGCCACGAGCCCGAGATTAATACCGATATTGAAGCCGTGGGGATTCATAACGCGCCGTGTCAAGACCACCATTTCCTGTGTAAGCTCAAAGAGGGCACCGGATTCCTCCGCCGTAAGTTCGGCAATATCGGCGACGTGCCGGTTCGGTGCGATCAGCAGGTGGCCGTTGTTGTAAGGATAAATGTTGAGCAGAACAAAGCACAAGTCGCGCCGCACGAGCAGATGATTTTCCACATCCTGCTTGTCCGCCAACTTGGCGCAGAAGATGCAGTCGGCTTCGTTCTTGGGTTCCGTAATGTAGACCGCCCGCCAGGGCGCCCAGAGTTTTTCCACAGCAACCGCTCCCATGAAGGATCCGCTGCAAAACTTCGCCTGACAATTGGGAAATGCGAAGCGAGAGGTTAGAGGTGGGAGGACCGATGGAGTTTGCCCGGTCCACCTTTATTCTCACTTCCAACTTCTCACCGCTCACCTCACGATTGCCTTTCGCGTCATGCTCGTTTTTCGCGGATTCCGAAGTTCCGACCTGTACTTTACCATCGTAAAAAATTCGGCTTGCGGGTTAAAATTACAGTTGCAAATACTCCCCTAATGCTGCAAAACAAGATTGTTCCGGTGAACAACTTCGGCATACGGCTGGGCCCCGATAAGCTGGGCAATGCGTGCGCTTTTGGCGCCCTTGATCTGGTCCACCTCCGCCGCGGAGTAGTTGGCGAGCCCTCTCGCGACCTCCTGGCCCTTGGGATCGATGATGCTGACGGGATGCCCGGCCTCAAAATCGCCCTCCACCCGCACCACCCCCGAAGGAAGCAGGCTCTTGCCGCCTTCGACCAGGGCTCGGGCCGCACCGGCATCGATAAAGATCCGACCCTGAACCGCGGCGCCGAAAAGAATCCAGCGCTTGCGTCCTCCCAGGCGCTCCGTGGGCCAGAAAACCGTCCCGATTTCCTCACCGGCGACCACCCGTTCGACGACATTTTCCGCGGCCGCGGCGGCAACGACCATGACCGTCCCGCTGCGCCCTACGATTTGCGCAGCCTGGAACTTGGTCACCATCCCCCCGGTTCCCACAACGGAACCGCACCCGCCCGCCAGGTTTTCCAACTCCGGCGTGATCTGCTCCACCTCTGGAATGAAGCGTGCATCCGGGTTTTTGTGCGGATCGCCGGTGTAAAGTCCTTCGACGTCGGAGAGGATCAGCAGCATTTCGGCGTCTATCAGATTGCATACCAGCGCGGAAAGCGTGTCATTGTCGCCGAAACGTATTTCGTCCACGGCAACGGTGTCATTCTCGTTGATTATCGGCAGGACCCGGTATTTAAGGAGGGTTAAAAGGGTATTGCGGGCATTCAAAAAGCGGCGCCGGTCCGAGAAATCATCCCTCGTAAGCAGCACCTGGCCGACGGTAATCCCGTAAGCCGCAAAAAGCTTTTCGTACATCTGCAGTAAAAGACCCTGTCCGACGGCGGCACAGGCTTGTTTTTCCGGGATTGTTTTTGGTCTGGTCTTGAACCCCAACCGCCCCATTCCGGCACTGATTGCGCCGGAGGTAACCAGGAGAACATCTTTCCCCTGGCGGTGGGCAACGGCAAGATCGCCGACAAGTTTCTTCACGCGACTGGGGTCGAGCTGGCCCGTCTTGTATGCCAGGGAACTCGTTCCCACCTTGATCACAATACATTTCAATTGGCTGAAGGCGCGCGTTCTCGTCATGGTTGCGGCTCTTCTCCCCACACGGTTGCCCGGCCTTTTTCGTCCGGCCGGTACTCGAAAAGGTTCTCCCCGATACGCACCGTCTCGCCCGGCTTGACCCCGGCGACACGAAGGGCGTCCTCGACCCCCGCGCGGATAAAGTACCGCTTTAAGCGTTTGACCGCTTCTTCGTTGGCCAGGTCGGTCATGGCTACACGGCGTTCGACGGCTTTGCCGCACACGACGTAGATCCCGTCCTCCCGCCGCACGCGCAGGGGATCTTCTTCAACAAGCAGCGGCTCGACCTGTAAGGGCTCCACGGGCGGCAACTCCCGTAAAAGTTCCGCCACCCGGAACATCAGCCGGTCCAGTCCCTCCCCTGTTACGGCCGAAACGGGAAAGACCTCACGGTCCGGCAGGGCTGCTTGCAGCCGCTCGAGGTTGAGCCGGCTCTCACGCATATCCATCTTGTTCGCCGCTATCACCTGGGGCCTCTTGCCGAGTTCCGGGCTGTAAAGTGCAAGTTCTCGGTTTATGGTGCAAAACCCTTCGAGGGGGTCCTTCCCCCCGGTTCCGGCGGTGTCCAGAACGTGGATAAGCAGGCGGGTGCGCTCGATATGGCGGAGGAACTTATGCCCCAGCCCCGCGCCTGCGTGCGCCCCCTCAATAAGGCCCGGGAGGTCCGCAAGCAAGAAACTTTCCCCTTCCGCCAGCCTGACCACGCCGAGGCACGGCTCCAAAGTGGTGAACGGGTAATCCGCGATTTTTGGCCGGGCCGCCGACACCCGGGAAAGGATGGTGGACTTGCCGGCGTTCGGAAGGCCGATTAGCCCTACGTCCGCAAGAAGTTTCAATTCAAGCTCAAGCCACCGCTCTTCTCCGGGTTCACCTTTTTCGGCAAAACGGGGCGCTTTTTCGGTTGATGTGGCGAAGCGGGCGTTCCCCCTCCCCCCGCGACCGGAACGGGCCACGACCGCCTCCTGCCCGTCTTGTATAAGGTCCGCCAGCAGTTCGCCCGTCGCCGCGTCACGGACCACCGTGCCTAACGGGACATTCAGGACAAGGTCGTCTCCATTCTTGCCGTGCCGCCGGTTTCCTTCGCCGTGACCGCCGCGCTCGGCCTTAAAATGCTTTTTGGCGTGAAAGTCCGCCAGCGTTCTCAGCCCGTTACCGGCCTGGAGAATGATACTGCCGCCGCGCCCGCCGTCTCCACCAGAGGGACCGCCGAACGGTACGTATTTTTCCCGGCGGAACGCGACGCAACCATCACCGCCGTCTCCTGCTTTGACAAAGACCTTTGTATAATCGTAAAACATGAGAGCTACGCTTCTCCTGCCGGCAGGAAGAGTACCATTTCGTTTTCGTCGCCGAACTCAAGGGGCAAAGCTGAAGCTTCGGCGATGCCGCCCATCGCCTTCTTTACTTCAGCCCAATCAAAAGTGCCGGTATAAGTCAACGCGTACCCCCCGGAAACATTTTCGCCGGTTATGTTCAGTGCGAAGTCCTCTCCTGTCCCGGATACCGTGGCGAGCAGCGCCGCGTGCAGCGTACGGAAGACCGCCGCATTCCCGAATTCGATTCGCTTGACGGGCGGCTCCAGGGTGCACGAGACTTTTAGTCCCGCCGGCACCGCTTCCATTTGCAGCAAAAGAAGCCCCCAGGCAACCGCCGGCAAGCCCACCTTGGCCAAACGCCCCCGCGCTTCGAACTCATCCGCCGCACGCCGTACGTAGTCCCTGATCTTTTCCGGACGGCCCAACTCCGCCATGCCGGATATAACCTGAAGACAATTTAGAAAATCGTGGTACTGCGCTCGCAGAAGTTGGAGCGCCTCTTCCAGGTCCATTTTCAGCCCCCGGTTTATTTTTTAATATACCAGAAAAATGCCGGGACTTGAAGATTAGTACTGACTCAGCTTTCGGGTGCTGTTGCCGGCAACCCCGTATGGCCCGTCTTGATAAAACAGGGGAGGAGCCGCCAGCCTTCGGCAATGAATATGCCGGTGTTTTTCGCCGCCGCTTCGGAAAAGGCGCTTCCTTGACCATCGGCCGTTGCCCGGTGGTCCGCGATAAAGAAAGGCACCGGTTCCGCGGTATGGGTGCGCAGGGCCAACGGCGTAGGATGATCCGGCAACAGGAGCAGCCGCCAGGCCGGATAATCCTGTTTAAGCCCGGTCAACACCTCTCCCAACAACTCGGCGTCGACATTCTCGATCGCTTTTACTTTCGCTTCCACGTCCCCCTGGTGCCCCGCTTCATCGGGCGCCTCGACGTGGATGAAAACGAAGTCCTGGCCGCCGGCCAACTCGGCGAGGGCCGCCCGGGCCTTTGCCCGGTAGTTGGTGTGGATGTTCCCGGTGGCCCCGGGGACCACCGGCACGCGCATCCCGGCGATGGTGCCTATTCCCCTGATCAGATCGACTGCTGCGACAACACTCCCCGCCAGCCCGAATTCCGCTTTAAACGGCTTGAGCTCCGGCCTCAGCCCTTGCCCCCAAAACCAAATAGAGTTCGCCGGCTTCTCACCGCCGGCCACGCGCCGCCTATTGACGGGTAGAGCGTGGAGAAAACCCGCGCTCGCCGCCATCAGTTCCCGTAGAACCTCCTCCCCCGGACCCCGGGGCAGGTAATCCCCGATTACCCTGCCGGTTATATCGTGCGGCGGCGTAAGAACCGTATCCGTCGGTCCGCGCCGCCATACCATCAGGTGGCGATAACTTATACCGGCGTAAAACTTGATGTCTTCGCTTCCCAGGCGGGTTTGCACGGCGTTTATTGCTTCCTGCGCTTCGGTGGTGGAGAGCTCACCGGCACTGTAGTCGAGCATTACTTTCGCCGGGAAAGGTCCTTCTTCGGATAGGGTGACGAGGTTGCACCGGAAGGCCACATCCTCTTGTTGGAGTTCGATTCCCATGCTGGCCGCCTCAAGGGGCGCCCTGCCGGTATAATACCGGCGGGGGTCGTAGCCGAGTACGGAAAGGTTGGCCACATCACTCCCGGGCGGCAGCCCCTCCGGTATCGTCCTTACCAGGCCGACCACCCCTTGCGCTGCGAGCGAGTCCATCAAGGGAGTGTACGCGTATTCCAGCGGCGTCTTCCCCCCGAGTTCGGTGCACGGATAATCCGCCATCCCGTCAGCTAAAATTACAACGGCTTTCATTTAACCCCCAACTATTTTGCCATTATGCCATCGGCGCACAGGGCCCGGTCGACCTTTTTTACCTTTCGACCGAGATAACAAATAGCGGGAACCCGTTTGGATTCCCGCTTTTGTTTCCATGGTGGCGAACTTTCAGCCGGTAACACTCGGGACGACGCTCACCAACTTCCGCTCCCCACCGCGGGAGTGAAACCGAACGTGCCCATCGGCCAGGGCGAAGAGTGTATCGTCTCCTCCCCTGCCGACGTTCCTCCCCGGGTGAACCCGCGTTCCCCGTTGCCGGACAATTATGGAACCCGCGCTTACAAACTGCCCGTCCGAACTCTTAATCCCCAGACGCTTTGCCGCCGAATCGCGGCCGTTGCGCGAGCTTCCCATACCTTTTTTGTGTGCCATGATCACACCTCCTTAGAACTATCAACTTTCAAAGGGTGGGCGCAGACTTCCCGCCCCCACTACATCTCACTTCAGGGCGATCTTTTCCACCACGACTTCCGTGAAAGGCTGGCGGTGGCCTTGTTTCTTACGGTAGTTCTTCTTTGCTTTGTACTTAAAAACAACGATTTTTTTGGCCCGCCCGTGCCTGAGCACTTTCAACAGAACCTCGGCGCCCTCAATTCCGGGGGTCCCGATTTGGACCCCGGCTTCATTCGCCACCATCAACACTTTGGCGCCAACAGTATCCCCTACGGTAGCTTCAAGCTTTTCAACCCGGAGTTTCTGGCCCTCGGCCACCCGGTACTGCTTACCGCCGGTCTCGATAACCGCGTACACTATGTAATCCCTCCAATCTTCCTGGAAATACGCCGTAAAACTTCGCCCGACTGCCAGGCTTCCCGTATTGTACATTTTACAACGTTCTCCAATATCTCCTGGAGACGCGCCGGTCAAGGTGGGATTTTCCCCTCTTTGGGACCTTTGCCGTGCGGTCAAAAAAGCACTAAACTTTATTTTAACATAATGGATGTCTGTGTCAATCCCTGGCTTCGATTTAGGGGTGCAACCCTTCAAAAGCAAGTAACCGTTCCTTCCACTCAAGGCCTGCTCCGAACCCGCCGAGCGAGCGGCACGCCAAAATCCGGTGACACGGGACAACAAGCGGCGTGCGGTTTCGCCGCAACGCCTGCCCCACCGCGCGGGCGGCCCCCGCCCGTCCTAACTCAAGCGCAACTTCTCCATATGTGGTAGTGGCACCGTAAGGTAGTCGGCGAACGCAACCAAAAACTCTTGCTTGAAAAAAAGTGTACCCTGCAAGATCCAGGGGTATGCCGGCGAAATCCATCGCTCTGCCGGCGAAATATGCTCGCAGCGATCCCTCCAACTCCTTTTGCCGGTTGGGGAACGCAACATCCTTCCTGGCGCTCCATTCCGGCTGTAGCGGGATACCCGGCAAAAGGAGCCGGTGGAGCCCTGCGGAGGTCCAGACCGCGACCAGAACGCCCACACCCGGAATATCAATGGTTTGGGTTGTCATTACCTGTCCGCTTGCGGGTTTGGGCCTCTTTTTCCGCGCGCAACTTGGCGGCCATTTCCTTAAGCCGGGCCGCCACCCTGCCGTGGATGGTACCTTCAGGGAAAGACCCGTCCGGGTTGCGTGCCCCGGCGGGACACCCTGTAAGTACCTCTATTCCCTCGTCAATGTTCTCAATGAAATAGATGTGGAAACGCCCGTCCCGGACCGCGTCCACCACGTCTTCCCGCAGCATCAGGTTGTCTTTGTTTACGCGCGGTACAAGTACCCCCTCGGTGCCGCTTAACCCCTTCGCCCTGCAAATATCGAAGTAGCCCTCTATCTTTTCGTTCAACCCGCCGATGGCCTGGATCTTGCCCTTTTGATTCACCGATCCCGTTACCGCAAGTTCTTGTCTTATGGGCACCCCGGATAGAGCCGACAGCAGCGCATAGAGTTCGGTACTTGATGCGCTGTCCCCTTCGACCCCCTCGTAGCTCTGCTCGAACACCAGCCTGGCGGACAGTGCCAGAGGCGCTTCGGAGGAATATGTTTCGGCAAGATAGCCGCTTAAAATCAATACCCCTTTGGTATGGATCCTCCCGCCGAGTTTCGACTCCCGCTCGATATCGACTACGCCTTCCCTCCCAGCGGCGACCGTCGCTGTGATGCGCTGCGGCCTCCCAAAACTGATTTCGCCCAGATTTACCACCGCGAGGCCGTTCACCTGACCCACAACCGCACCGCCGGTGTCAATTACAAACATGCCCCGGACGATCAGCTCGTTGATGCGCTCCTGAATCATATTCGAACGGTAGAAACGTTCCTCGATCGTGCGCCGTACATGCGCTTCCGCCGCGTAAGCCTTTCCCTCTTTCCGTGCGTAATAGCAAGCCTCCCGGACTACGTCCGCCAGTTCCGAAAACCGGGTTGCCAGTTTAGTCTGGTCTTCCGCCAAACGTGAACCATGCTCCACAAGCTTTGCTACCGCCGACCCATCAAGATGTAAAAGCTGTTCCTTTTCACACAGGGTGCAGAAAAAGGCCGTATACTTTTCGATATTTTCTGGTGTCCGGTCCATTCTTGTGCCAAATTCGGCCTTAACTTTAAACAGCTCTTGAAAATCGGGTTCATAGTAGTAAAGAAGGTAATAAAGGGACGGGTCGCCAAGGAGGATAACCTTGAGGTTAAGCGGAATGGGTTCTGGCTGGATGGTCTTCGTAGTGAAGAAACCAAAGCGTTCACTGGCGTCCTCGATCACCACCTGCCGCTCCCGAAGCGCTCTTTTCAAACCGTCCCAGGAAAAGGGGTTCCGCAAAAGCTCATCCACAGGGATGACCAGGTACCCGCCGTTGGCTTTATGAAGCAGTCCGGCCCTGATCATGGTAAAGTCCGTTACCAGAGCGCCAAATACCGCCTCTTTTTCGATCCTGCCGATAAGGTTGTTATAGGTCGGATTATACTCTACAACGACAGGTGCGCCCACGGTATCGCTGTTGTCTACGGTAACGTTGACCGCATAGCGGCGGAAAGGATCTTCTTTTATCCAGGGAGGGCTTTGGCGCTCGCTTTCTTCGCCACCCCGGAAGAGACCCAAGTTGTCGAGAATATCTGCCTGAACACCTTCGAAATACGAAAGCACGGCAGGAATTCCGGCATACTTCTCGGAGAACTCTTTCGTCAGTAGACTAAGAACAAAACCCGCCACCTTCCGGTCGAGGTCTCTCATAGCCTGATGAGCTTTGCGCTCGATGTTTTGGAGTTCCCTGAAAGTACCGGCTACACCTTCTTCGAGTTTCTGCCGGCGGAGGATTATCTCCCGCTGCTTTTCGGTCGGTAAAGCCGCAAACTCCTTTTCTTTTACCGGTTCTCCGTCAATCACCGGAATGATAAAAAGGCCTGTGGGAGTCGGCTGAATGACAAAGCCTGCTTCTGTCGCGTGCTGGTTGAGTTCTGTGAACAAGCGGCTGCGCTGGGCGGCAAAGATTTCCCCGGTTTCTTCCCGTTTTTTTGCGTACTCATCGGTTTCAAAAGACCGTGGGATCTCCCGGCGGGCCGCCGTTATGAACTCCTTCATGTCGCGGGCGAACTCGCTGCCCTTCCCAGAAGGCAGACGTATGGCCCGCGGTTTGAAAGGCTCTTTAAAGTTGTAAACATAACACCAGTCGGGCGGGGTTGGCTTGGTCTTCGCCAGGTTTTCCAGGAAGCTCTGGACGGCGGTGTTCTTTCCTGTGCCCGGCAGACCCGCGACGAAGATATTAAAACCTCCGTTTTCGATCTCCAACCCGAACTCCAGGGCCCGAACGGCCCTCTCCTGGCCTATAATGGTGTCAAGTGGGCTGACCTCGTCCGTTCTCATCCAGGCGAACTCCTTATTCGTGCATAACGCTCTGACTTCCTCCGCAGTAGCACGCCGCATAACGCGTACCAACTCCTTTATCTCGTAAGAAGGAGGACTCCTTTGAAACGCCCAACCCGCTATTTATTAGTCGATTATATGACATTAGTCAGCGTACGACAAGGCACTTCACCGCAAGCCCCGAGTTTTGAACCGAATCATTTTGAATTAACGGCGGCGGGAAGTGGCAGCTTCAATGTGTGCCCCCCCCCGAAAATATTAAGGGATTGGAGCTTACCTCTTCTTTATGCAAATGTCCGTGGATTTTTGTACACCATAGCTGAAGGGATTCAAAAGATTTACGCGAATTCACGCTTTAAAAGGAGGTTTCCGAAGGTTAATGTCTACGCGGCAGAAGCTGACAGCGATGACCACCAGTTCCGGGTGAGCGGCTAAAATCGGGCCCGGGACGCTGGCCCAGGTACTCTGTAAACTGCCGGCCGTAAAGGACGCGCGGTTGCTTGTTGGGATAAACACCGTTGACGACGCCGGGGTATACCTTCTTAACGAAGATACGGCCCTCATCCAGACGATTGACTTTTTTACCCCGATAGTCGATGACCCTTATCTCTTCGGACAGATCGCCGCCGCCAACGCCCTGAGCGATGTCTACGCCATGGGCGGGCGGCCGCTCACCGCGCTTAACATAATATGCTACCCCACGGCCTGCGGCGACCTCGAAACCATGGAAAAAATCCTTTTGGGGGGCGCCGATAAGGTCAGGGAAGCCGGGGCTCTGCTTGTAGGCGGCCACAGTGTCGAGGACAAGGAGCCGAAGTACGGGTTGTCGGTCACCGGGATTGTGCACCCTTCGAAACTTGTCACAAACCAAGGCGCTCTTGAAGGTGATTTCTTGGTTCTGACTAAAAAAATCGGCACCGGGGTGGTAAGTACGGCCCTGAAGGCCGGGCTTGCCCCGCCGGGAGTACTCGAAGCCGCCTGCCGGGAGATGGCCTCCTTGAACCGAAGCGCCGCCGAAGCGATGCAAGAAGCGGGGGTAAGGGCCTGTACCGACATTACCGGCTTCGGCCTTATCGGGCATGCACTTGAACTCGCCCGTGCGAGCAAAGTCCACCTGACCATTGACGCTAAAAGGCTTCCCCTTATTCCCCAGGCGGAAGACCTGGCGGCATCGGGGCTTATCCCGGCGGGCGCTTACGCCAACCGTGACTACGCGGCGCCCCACGTCGACTTTGCGCCGGGCGTCCCCGGCGTCTTGCGGGACCTGCTTTTTGACCCCCAGACTTCCGGCGGATTGCTCATCGCCGTTGCTCCCGACCGTCTTGAAGCTCTGCGTACGGCGATGGAAAAACAGAACGTTGCCCCTGCGGCGGTGGTCGGGCGCGTTACACCCGGGAAGGCGGGCACAATCAGCGTCCTGTATTAAAAAATACCAAAAAAAAGGCCGACCGTCGGCCGGCTGGACCTCCTGGTTAACGATGCTGCAAGCTTAAAAGTTGAAGCGGTCGACCGTGCGCTGGGCGGTCTCGGCCAATTTGGCCATCGCTTCCGCTGACGCTGAAATCTCTTCCGTTACCGCACTCTGCTCCTCAACGGCTGCCGCTACGTTACCTACTGCGGCGCCTATCTGCTGTGCCGCGGTGTTTATATTCCCTATTTGCCCCGTTAATTCTTGCACGCTATTAATGATCGCCTGGAACGAGGCGCTTGCTTTACCAACCACGGTGCTCCCGGTCTCGATCAGCTTTGAACTCTCACCCATTGCTCCCACTGCCTGATTGGTCTGGGTCTGCATGGCCGTAATCAGCTTCCGAATGTCGTCGGCGGCCTTTCCGGATTGTTCGGCCAGTTTACGCACTTCCTCCGCCACGACCGCAAATCCCCGCCCGTGCTCCCCCGCACGTGCCGCCTCAATCGCCGCGTTTAACGCAAGGAGGTTGGTTTGATCAGCAATCTGGGTGATGAGTTCCGTAATCTGGGTGATCTCCCCGGCCCTTCTGCTCAATTCTTCAACTACCCTGCCGACGTTACCCGCCGCTATTTTGATGTCCTGCATCTGTTTGTCGACTTCGGCCAGGTCCTTGCTGCCTTCACCGGCTTTGCCGGCCGCTTCCTGGGCCATGGAGGCAACCATCTGGATGTCGCCGCTGATGTTTTCCACCGTCACCGCAATTTCGCTCACCGTACTCGCCGTTTCCGTAGCCCCGGCGGCTGCCTGCTCCATGTTGGACGTAAGCTGCTCCGCCGAGGAAGCCATAACATCGGCGTTCTTTTTAAAATTTTGAATCACCCCTCTCAGCACCTCACCCAAGTCGTTGAGGGCAACCGCCACCAACATATACTCGTCGCGCCGGGGGACAATCGCTTCCTTTGAGGCTAAATTTCCCAAGCCCAGTTCGTAAAGCTTTTCTTTTAGAATCTTAACCGGCCTTAACATCTGGTACGCCGGTGCAAAGGTGAGAATGCCGCACAAAACCATAGCTGCAATGAACGCCAACATAAACATCCCATTAGACTGTAAGGTACGAGCCAGAAAAGCAAAAATAATTAGGATTACCAAAGATGGCAGGGCAACGAAAAAAGCGAAGCGGGCATAGTTCGTATGGTACCACTCGAGGTGGTTGATTTTTTGATAGGCATCGCACTTAAGGCACTCCGCGAGTTTTTCTACGATGCTCCCCTGCCGCTGGCCTCTGCAAAGGGTTCCGTTAACCCGCCAGCAGCGGCGCCCCTTGTTTTCTAAAAAAGCAGGGCATTGCTTCTTCACATCCTCAGGACAGTTTTGATACTCCCAGCATTTAAGTTTTGCCATCCGAATGTAAACCCTCCTTTTGGGGGATAAGGGATTCGGTTATTTATTCGGCACGAAACTGCCTTGGGTTAACATGGTTTAACAAAATTCTTTTGAAATCACGGCGAAACCCTAAACACAGGTAGGTTCCTTTTTGGTTGAATTTTACTCCGTTTTATGTCAACCAGGCGGAATTGGTTATACTCTCCCAATTAAAGAAAGAGCTGCAGACGAAGCCGCCCCTGGAAATTCTTTTTATTTCTTTAACAATATGGGCATAAAAAAGCATTTTTTTTTGTAAAAATGTTGACTTTAACTGGTATGCTTGGTAACATTTATTTGTATTAATTCTGAGTTATTCTGACAAATCCTTTAGAGAGGGAGGGGAAAGCGGAGTGAAGTCAACGGGCATTGTGCGTAAGGTAGACGAACTCGGAAGGGTCGTTATTCCGATCGAACTACGGCGGACGCTGGGCATTGAAGAAAAGGACGCGCTGGAGATTTATGTTGATTCAGAAAAGATTATACTTAAAAAGTACGAACCTGCCTGCGTGTTTTGCGGCAACGCGTCCGAAGTCCAGCATTACCGTGGCAAGTTGGTCTGCCGTGAGTGCGCGGTGGCAATGTTTGATCGGGCCAAAGCCATATAATCAACGATCGTTCTTTTTCCTTTCCACGACGGCATAAACCTTACGAGAAGACATGCCATACCGGCGAGCAGTTTCTTTCAGTGCTGCTCGCTTTTGCATTCCTTCGGACATCAACTGCGTTACGGCGGCATAAACAGTTGTATCCTCGGGCTCTATAACTTCTTTCGGCGCGTCCTGCCCCGCAAGCACGATGGTTATTTCACCTTTAACGGGTTTCTCCTGGAAATGTTCCACCGCCGCAGACACTTTGCCCCGGAACACCTCTTCGTGGGCCTTTGTCAGTTCCCGGGCCACCGCTACCGGCCTGTCTCCCAAAACGGCCAAGACATCGCGCAGGGTTGCAAGCAGCCGGTGCGGCGCCTCGAAAAAAATTATCGTCCGCTCTTCATTGACCAGCTTGTTCAGGCTACGGCGGCGTTGCCTGGCGGGGAGAAAGCCCTCGAAGACGAAACGGCTGGTACTCAACCCGGATACGACCAGCGCGGTCAGCACCGCGCTTGGGCCGGGAAGGACTACGACCGGCAGTCCGCGGGCCAACGCTTCCCTGACAAGTACCGCCCCCGGATCCGAAATGCCGGGCGTGCCGGCATCGGACACCAGGGCAACGTCCTCGCCCCTGCTCAGCCGCGCCAGCAGTTCGCCGGCCCGTTCCACCTGGTTGTGGCTGTGATAACTGACCAGGGGTTTAGAAACCCCGTAGCGCGTAAGCAGCTTGCGGGTATGCCTGGTGTCTTCGGCGGCGATGACTTGAACCTCGCGCAAGATTCGCAGTGCCCGCAAAGTTAAGTCTTCGAGGTTCCCAATCGGGGTGGGGCAAACCCAGAGGGTTCCACGGAGGGAAGCAGTCGCACCTTCACTTTCAATACCGAGATCACGGAGGGGACCCTGGCCGGTCTCACCGCCGCGCCGCTTGCGCAACACTTCTTTGCTACTCTTCCCCTCCCTCGTCTTGCTCAAGCTCGGCCTCCTGCACCCGGTAATCGGGGTTTTCGTATCTCAGGCAACACATGAGCCTCCCGCAGACGCCTGAAATTTTCGTCGGATTCAGCACCAGGTTTTGCCCCTTGGCCATGCGGATTGAGACCGGGGCGAACTCGAACAACCAGGCGTTGCAGCATAATTCGCGGCCGCAGGACCCCATTCCCCCAAGGACTTTGGCCTCGTCCCGCACGCCGATCTGACGCAGCTCGATGCGCGTTTTGAATACCGCCGCCAGGTCTCGTACCAACTGCCGGAAATCAACCCGCCCTTCGGCGGTAAAGTAAAATATGACTTTGCTTCCGTCCAGGGTGTAGTCGACGCCGATCAGTTTCATCGGCAGGCCGTGCGCGGCTATCTTGTCCTTGCAGACCTTGAAAGCCTGTCGTTCTTTTTCCCGGTTCGCCAGGACCTGTTTAATGTCTTCCGGCGTCGCCAACCGGACGACCGGCTTCAGTGCCGCCGGGTCAATGTCCACCTCCGTCGGACCGGTGACGACATAGCCGAACTCCGTCCCCCGGACGGTCTCCACTACGACCTTGTCTCCCGGTTTGGGCTCGCAGTTGCCGGGGTTGAAGTAATATACCTTTCCTGCCTTTTTAAAACGTACGCCTACCGCACGCAAGTATTTCCCCCCTTGAGTCCCGGGCGTTTTTCCTGTCGACCGGGCTTTCGTTACAGGTTATTCGCCGCGCTATCTTCCTTCAGTTATATAATACCATCAGCGCTGTTTTGCATGCCACGCCGGTGATTCGGACCAAACATGGCTACCGCGCTTTAGTTAAAATCGAAGCGAGACGTGCCGTCAGCCCTTCCATCACCAGCCGTTGGTGTACGTTCGCCCGGAGCATCTTCTTACCCGTCTCCACCGCCTCAACCGCCCCAAGCAACTGGGGTGCCGCGTAGGCGGCCTTTTGTATCTCCTGCAAATAATCGGTGTTGACCACCAGCCCGGCGTCACCGGTGAGCCGGTAAAGCAAAAGGTCGCGGTACCACAAGCTCATAAAGTCAAGCCACTGCCACACTTCCGCCCGGCTGGTGAACAGGGTTTTGTCGTTGACCCGGGCAAGCGCCGGGCTTGCGGCGAGTGCCAAGACCTTTTTTCGGAGCGCCGCCGTCTCCGGACTGTGCAACTCAAGCGCGCGTCCTATGCTCCCTCCGGCAAGCGCGGCCACCGCTTTTGCTTCAGCCGGCGGGACATCGTGCCGCTTTACCAGTTCCTCGGCAACCATCTCCGGCTTAAGCCGCCGAAACTTGACCTCGCAGCAACGGGACAAAACCGTCGGCAGAAGCGCCTCCGCCCGGTCGGACACCAGAATGAAAACCACGGCACCGGGAGGCTCCTCGAGCGTCTTTAGAAATGCATTCTGCGCCTGGTCGGTGCAAAGGTCTGCCGCGTTGATCACCACCACGTGGCGGCGGTTGTATGGCTTGCGGCTGACGGCCGCATTTACGTGGCGTATCTGATCGATCCCGATCGACGCGCCCTCGGGGGCGACCAGGTGAAGATCGGGGTGTGCCGCACCATAAAAAAGGCGGCATTGCCGGCATAATCCACACGCTGCGCCCGTTTCGCTCCCCGCCTCGCAGAGGAGCGCCCCGGCAAACGCCTTTGCCGTGGTGTCTTTTCCGACCCCCGGGGGCCCCGTGAACAGGTAAGCGTGGGCCACCCTGCCCAAACGTCTCAGCGTTTTTAACCGCGCGATTGCGTTATCCTGTCCCCTGATGTGGTCGTACAATTTACAAGCCCCTTCCGGACCAGAGCGAAAATCTGGTCCGCAACTTCCTCCGGTGATTTGGTACCGTCAACCACCGCGAACCGGGAACCACTCCGGGCGGCCAGGCTAAGGTAACGCTCTCTTACCCGTTCAAAAAAGGCCGGTTCCAGCATTTCCATGCGGTCGGAAGACCTGGTCCCGCGAAGCCTGGCCAGCGCCTCTTCGACCGGAACGTCTATTATTACGGTAAGGTCGGGAACAAGGCCCCGGGTGACCATGGCGTTGAGCGCGTTCAAAAGCTCCTCCGGCAAGCCCCGGCCCGCACCCTGGTAAGCAACCGTTGAATCGGCGAAACGGTCGGCCACGACAATTTTATCTTCTTTCAACGCCGGGAGAATTACCTGCGCTACAAGTTGCGCCCGCGCGGCCGCGTAAAGGCACGCTTCCGCGGGCGGCTCTATTTCGGTCCGGACCGGGTCCTGGACGATGTTTCTTACGGCCTCGCCGAGTATCGTCCCCCCCGGTTCCCGTACCGTTACAACATTCAGTCCGGCCGACCGGAGCCTTTGGGCCAGTTTTTCCACCTGCGTGGTTTTACCGGCGCCGTCAATTCCTTCAAAGGAGAGGAAAAAGCCGCCCATCCTACCGCACCACCCTTAGCGATTTCAGCTCCGGGTCGGCGACCCCGTGAACGGTGAGCCCCGCGGCCCGTACCGCGTGGAGGTAGGACACGACTTCGTGGGTAACCTCCTCGCCGGGGAGCAGTACCGGGAACCCCGGCGGGGTAACCGCAACCATTTCCACGCTCACCCTACCAGGCGCTTTCACCACCGGAACGCTTTCGGCGGCGGCGAGCCACGCCTCTCTCGGCGTTAACCTGCGGGGAGGGGCTTCCGGAAACCGCGGGCAAATGGTGCCCCGCCTGCCCCTTGCGGCCGCAGCGGCTTCCGCTGCCTTTACCATTCTTTTCACGTCACGCGCGCCGTGAGCGGAACTCAATAATACCACAACATTACGGCAATCGGCCATCTCTACGGCCACACCGCTGCGATACATTACACCCGCCGCTGCGGGGCCGCTGATCCCGGCCTGGTTGAAATTCAACACCAACCGTGTCGGGTCTATCCGGTAGCCTCCGTGGACTTCAGACAGGACCCTGACGCCCGGCAGCCGGGAAAGCGCCTGCCGGGCGTCACCGGCCAATTCCACCTGCCGCCTGCAGATGCGCGGGCCCGAAAGCGCCAACTGCCGCCGGGCCGCATCAAGGGAAGCCAGCAGCAGATAGGAAGGGCTGGTGGTCGTGAGGAGCAGGAGGGCCTGCCCGACCCGCTCACGGTCGAGCCGGTTTCCCTGCACGTGCAACCAGGCTGCCTGGGTCAGCGCGCCGGCTCTTTTGTGGACGCTCTCCACCACGGCGTCGGCCCCACAGGCGACCGCCCCGGCCGGCATTTCGGGACGATACCCGAAAAGGACCCCGTGGGCGGCGTCGGCAAGGAGCGGCAGGCCGTGTTCATGCGCGACCCCGGCCAATGCCGCCAGGTCTACGGCCACCCCGTAATAGTCGGGATACACCGTGAACAACGCCCGCGCGTCGGGGTTTCGCACCAGGGACTCCCTGTAAACCGCTTCCGGGGGAGGCAAGGGGATGTCGAAATCGTCCAGCCGGCGCACCGGTAGGAACACGGGCTCGGCGCCGCTCAAGACCAGTGCCGCCACCACCGCGCGGTGCACGGTGCGGGGTAAGATGACCTTGTCCCCCGGCCCGGCGCACGCCAGGAGCATTGCGTGTATGCCGGCCGTACTGCCGTTTACCAGAAAAAAGGTCCGCCCGGCGCCGGCCAAATCCGCCGCCAAATCCTGCGCCTTCCTGATGGCTCCGGAAGGCGCGTGGAGGTCGTCCAGCCCGGGCACCTCGGTAAGGTCCGCCTCAAAAACCGGGCGGCCCCACCATTGGCGCAGTGCCGGTGGAGCCGCTTTCCCCTGCAAATGGCCCGGTGTGTGAAAAGCCGTCAGCCCCTTGCCCGCGCAGCGTTTCAGCGCCTCTACGAGCGGGCGGCGCGTCTGCTGCATTAAGAATCCCGGGACTCCTCTTTCAGCAGCCTTTCCCATTCCTGATCGATGTCTTCCTGGAACTTCTTTATTATCCACTCATTTTCGGGGGTGAAAAGGTGTTTAAACCTCCCCTGGACCTTGAGAAACTCCTCGATGGGTTTTTTCTCCCTGGGCTTGTAGGTTACTTTCGTAACGCCCTCGACTACCTCGTACAGGGGCCAGTAGCAGGTCTGGACCGCCAGTCTGCTGAGTTGGATTGCGTCGTCGAGACGCGAGCGCCATCCCCGGTTGCAAGGGGAAATGACGTTGATGAATTTCGGCCCCTTGATTTCGAGGGCCTTTTTCACTTTTTTAAAAAAGTCCGACCAGTGGCTCGGTGACGCCTGCGCCGTGTAAGGGATGTTGTGCGCGGCCATAATCCTGGTCAGGTCCTTCCTTTTTTGCACCTTCCCGGGTATTGCAGTCCCGGCCGGGCTCGTCGTGGTGTCCGCCCCGAGCGGCGTAGCGCTCGACCGCTGTATTCCCGTGTTCATGTAGGCGCCGTTGTCGTAACAGACGTAGAGCAGGTCATGCCCCCGCTCCATCGCCCCGGACAGGCTCTGCAGGCCGATGTCGTAGGTGCCGCCGTCGCCGCCGATGGCGATGAATTTCACGTCTTTATCGATCTTGCCTTTCTTCTTCCAGGCCCGGTACATGGTTTCGACACCGGAAAGCGTGGCTCCGGCGTTTTCAAACGCGGTGTGGATCCAGGGTACCTTCCAGGCGGTGTACTCCGAGATGCACGTGGAGACCTCCAGGCAACCGGTGGGTGAATTGGCCACCACAGGATAATCGGCCGCCGCGAGCAGGACCATTTTGGCGATGATCGGCGCGCTACAGCCCGCACAAAGCCGGTGTCCCGGCGAAAGCAGTATCTCCTTCTTGGAGAGTTCCTTCAGGTTTATTTGAACAGCCATCCTATTCTCTCACTCCTATGTACTCTTTGGTTATTTTCACCCGGCCGGTGCGCGCTATCGCTTCAAGTTCGGTGAATACTTCCGCCGCATGCTGCGGCAGGAAGTCACGGCCGCCCAGGCCGTATATCTTATTGATGGCCACCGGCCTTTTCGCCAGCGGGTAAAGGGCCGAGCAGACCTCCATAAACACCGGGCCGTAGCCGCCGAACGAGTCCGCGCGATCCAAGACGGCTACCGCTTTGAGGTCCTTAAGGGCCTGCGCATACTCCTCGTAAGGGAACGGCCTGAAAAGGCGCGGTTTCAAAAGCCCCGCCTTTACCCCGCGCTCCCGGAACGAGTCAACTACGTCCTTGGCCGTCCCGGCGGCAGAATTCAGAATTACGAGGCCGATCTCCGCGTCGTCAAGCCGGTAGGTTTCGAAGAGTTCGTACTTCCGGCCGCTCATTTTTTCGAACTCCGCCGCCACCGCAAGGACGACGTCCTTAACCCTGGTCATGACCTCGTGCTGGGCGCGCTTGTACTCGTGGTACTTGTCCGTGAGGATCAGCGGTCCAAAGCTTTTTGGGTTGTCCAGGTCGAGCAGCGGGTGTACGGGTTTGTACTCGGCGACGAAATTTTTAACCGGGTCGTCCTCCAGATAGTCTATCCTTGCTATGGAATGGCTGATGATAAAGCCGTCCATACAGACCATGGCCGGGAGCCTTATGTCCAGGTGCTCGGCGATCCTGAAAGCCTGGATGGTGTTGTCGTACGCTTCCTGGACGTTCTCCGACCAGAGCTGGATCCACCCGGAGTCGCGGGCGCCCATCGCGTCGGAATGGTCGCCGTGGATGTTAAGCGGCGCCGAAAGCGAGCGGTTCACCACCGCCATCACTATCGGGAGGCGCATGCCCGAAGCCACATAAAGCATCTCCCACATCAACGCCAGCCCCGGGCCGCACGTTGCGGTCGCCACCCTGCCGCCGGCGGCCGCGGCACCCACGCACGCGCTCATCGCGCTATGCTCGCTCTCGACCAGGATAATTTCCGTGTCAACCTTCCCGTTAGAGACAAAGCTTGAGAATCTCTGCATCAGTTCCGTCTGGGGGGTGATCGGGTACGCGGCACAAACGTCGGGGTTTATCTGCCGCAACGCCTCGGCCACCGCCTCGTTTCCGGTTACCGCAGCCACCCTTGCCATTATTTCTTCTCCTCCTCCATGACAATGGCCTTCTGCCCCTTTTTCCCGGGACATTCAAAGGCGCAGATGCCACAACCTTTACAATAGTCGTAATCAAAACCCACCATTTTCCCGTCCTTTACGATTACGGCCATATCGGGGCAAAAAAGCCAGCACAACATGCAGTTGGAACAGTTTTCTTCCTTCAATACCGGCTTGCTGAGCGTCCGCCAGGTGCCGGTTTTAACCTCGCGCGCGTTGCCTGCATCGAGGACCACCGCCCCCGGTGTAAGGTCGCGCCATCCCTGTGCGCTCATCCTTCCCTAACCTCCTCATACCCCCGCCTGGTCGCTTCCAGGTTCCCGTCTATAATCTTCCGGGCAAACTTTTTCCCGAAACTCTTTTCTACATCCTCAAGCAGGTGTTCGAGGCTCACTAGCCCCGTTACCCTGCAGACCGCACCGAGCATGGGCGAGTTCGGGATCGCACGCCCGATGGATTCCACCGCTATCCTGGTGGCGTCAACGGTGAAAACCCGTTGCGTTGATTTCGCTTCGAGCTTCGCCCTGATTTCCTGCGGTTCCTTGGCGGTATTGATAATGAAAACCGCGTCCTCGACAGCCCCCTCGGCAACGTTGACACTCTCGAGCAGCGAAGCGTCAACCACGGTCACCACCTGTGGCTCGAGTACCGGACAGTGCATCCTCAGTTCCCGGGAACTGATCCGGTTATACGCCCTGAGCGGCGCCCCAGACCTTTCCGGACCGTACTCCGGAAACGCCTGGACGTGCCTCCCGCCGGCCAGGCACGTGTCCGCCAGCACCTTGGCCGCGGTAACGGTTCCCTGTCCCCCTCTTCCATGCCACCGGATCTCAACCGTCTCTCCCATAAGCCCCCTCCTTACTGGTATTAATTTGTGGATCCTCATCTACGGGATTCAGATGGCTTTACAAAATAGAAAGGGGCTTGGCCAAAAACAAGCCAAACCAAAGCCACCTTCTACCCTTATATTTAAATTCCATTGTCTAATTCTTCTTCAACCGGCGGAATTCCATCCGCCCGGTCTGCGTGAGGACTTGCCCAAACTGGGTAAATTCTAATAATGCCCAAATGTTTTACATTTCATCGTACTCCAAAACCCTAAAGGCGTCAAGGTTAAACGACAAAAAGCCTCAGCAGACCAAGCAGGATGAGGCCCGGTACGGGACAAGCCCCGGCGGCAAGCATGGTTATCGGGTTTACCGCAATGTGAAAGTGGAAAATCGACCCGGCCCAGTTGACCAGAACCAGTAACAGGCCGCCTAAAAGCAGCGCGACCGCGATGCGGATCAAGAACCTGAACGGTGCGATGAGGGCACTACCTACCAGATACAGCCCGAAAAGCCCGATTCCCCCCAGAAGTAACATCTTCCAGTCCATCAGCATTACCTCCTGTTTCAAGACTTAAAGGTCGCCGGCCGGCGGCCGCAAAAAGGTCCCGCACCGGAATCCGTCACGCCAATCCGCGAAACCCGGGGTTTCTGACCGGGACAACCCTATCCAAGCTTATTCTGTCCAGGAGGTAAATTATGCCTTTAATGTTTACGTGATCTCGCGCCGCCCTTCGATTGCCCGGGCAATGGTCTGCTCATCGGCGAACTCTAACTCTGCGCCCACGGGCAGACCGTATGCCAACCTGCTTATCTTCACCCCCAGGGGCTGAAGCAGCCGCTGGAGGTAAATCGCGGTAGCCTCTCCTTCGGTATCGGGGCTCGTGGCCAGAACCACTTCCGCCATGGTCGTATGATCGAGCCGCGCCAACAGTTCTTTTATCCGCAGCTTTTCCGGGCCAATGCCGTCGAGCGGGGAAAGCGACCCGTGCAGTACGTGGTAAATTCCCCGGAAACTCCCCGACCGCTCGATCGCTTCGACGTCGCGCGGTTCTTCCACGACGCAGATCACCGCGCGGTCCCTTCCGTCATTGGTGCAAATGGTACAGGGGTCGGCGTCCGTGAAATTCCCACAAACCGAGCAGTGAATGACCGTTTCACGGGCTTCCTTGATAGCGCCCGCCAGCCGCTCCGCTTGTTCGGCCGGCGCACCGACGATATACAGGGCCAACCGCTGCGCCGTCCGGGGACCGATCCCGGGCAGGCGCTTCAGTTCCTCTATCAACCTGCTTATGGAACGGGCGTAAGGCATCTAACGCCCCCCTCGAGAATTATGATGAAACTTGAACCCACCTAAAAACTGCTGCAAGGTCGCAAGCAACATCTGAAAGTGCGGTCAGAAACGAGCAGCGCTCACCGCACTTTTAAAAAAGGCCCGGGGGGAACCCCATGCCGCCGGTAAGACGCCCCATTTCCCGGGCTACCATTTCGCGCGACTGCCTGAGCGACTCGTTGACGGCCGCGAGGATCATGTCCTGGAGCATCTCCACGTCTTCCGGGTCCACCGCCTCCGGTTTGATTTCCAGGGAGACCAGTTCCTGGCGCCCGTTGGCGACGGCTTTGACCATCCCCCCGCCCGCCGTGGCCTCTACGGTTCGCCCGGACAACTCCTCCTGCAGTTTAACCATATCCCCCTGCAGCTTTTGCACCTGTTTCATCATCTTGCTGATGTCCAACCGCTTTCACCCCTTAAATAATCGTTGGTTGTGACCATGGAGCCGCAACTCCTTTATCCCTCTTCCAATCGCCACACCCCGCCGAGAAACCGCGCCAGGACCTGTTCCACCACTTCACGATGCCCCTGCTGCGCCAGCGCTTCGCGCCCAAAAGAGTCCTCCAGCGCCACTTTGAGGCACCTCCCGGCAACGGCCACCGGCTGCGCCCGGCTCAGATACCCGAAGGTAACCGGCCTGACTTCTTTAACGGCGCGAAGGATATCGGGCCATACCGCTTTTACTTTCCGGAGGGCGGGGTCCTCGTCACCGGCGGCCGGTTCCGGTCGCCCGGAAAGCACCCGGACCACCGCCAGTTCGAGCGGCAGTGTTTTTATCGCGGCCGTCTTGGTCTCCTCCAACGCCTTGCTGAATTCCTCCAGACACCTTACCGCGGACGCCGGCGCCGGCTTGCCGTGGGCAATCCCCTGCAGCAAATCCTCGCGCATCACCGCAAGCAAGTCGCGGATAAAAAAAGCGATGTCCTTCCCCCCCGCGTCAACCTCCTGGATCAGACGGAGCGCCCCCGCCGTATCCCCCCGGCTGATCAACCCCAGCATTTCGCTCAGTGCCCCCAGACGTACTTTCCCCAAAAGGTCGGCAACCGTTTCCTCCCCAACGCGATCCTCCCCCAGGGATGTTACCTGGTCGAGAATGCCGAGCGCATCGCGAAGGCTCCCCTCCGCGGCGCGGGCGATCAAGTCCAGCGCCTCGGGCGTGGCCTCTGCGGGCATTTCCCCGAGCACCTGTTCCAAACGGGCGCGGATTACCGCGGGGCTCAGGCGCCGGAAATCAAAGCGCTGGCAGCGGGAGAGGATGGTGGGCGGCATCTTGTGCGGTTCCGTGGTGGCAAGGATGAAAACGACCGTGGCCGGCGGTTCCTCGAGGGTCTTCAGGAGGGCGTTTGCCGCCTCGGTGGTGAGCATGTGCGCCTCGTCAATGATGTAAACCTTGCGCCGCGCCGCTGCCGGGGCCAGCTTCACCCGTTCCCTCAACTCGCGCATCTCATCAATCCCACGCCGTGAGGCGGCATCGATTTCCAGGACGTCGAGCGAGGCGCCGGCGGTTATGGCGGCGCAAACCAGGCATTCGTTGCACGGCTGAGGCGCCGGCCCGTTAAGGCAGTTCAGCGCTTTGGCGAGTATCCGCGCGGTGCTCGTTTTGCCCGTGCCCCTCGGGCCGGCAAAAAGGTACGCGTGCGATGTTTTGCCCCTTGCCAGGGCGTTCTCCAGCGTCCGCGTAACGTGCTCCTGCCCGGCCACTTCGGCGAGGGTTTGCGGCCGCCACCTTCTGTAAAGGGCTACGGACACGGCATTTTCCGGTTCCATTCTTTCGCCCCCGCGACTTCGTAAATAATATGACCTTCATTTTGAGAATTCTACTTACTTTGCAGCCGACTCCCGCATATTTCAACTGCGCAGGCGTTTAATCCTTGTAAAAAACAAAAATACCAGTCAAAAAAGTAAAAAAGCGCAGTAAGGAAAATGCGCCCCCGGGACCCAGAAGCAGTTGCTGCGACGTCGTTCCCGCAAGAAATTTTGTTTTAATAAGTTGGCCGTGCACCTGCCTTTGGAAGCCTGCTTCCGGTCGTCACCCGCCGCAGGTGGCTCAGGCCAGGCACCCTCGCGGCACCCGGAGGATTTCCCTTAGTGCTGCTTCCGTCAGGACCTGACACGGTTCAAGAAGCTCCGTCGCGCGAGACCCAACCGTCAACACCCCTTACGGGGGCCGTCTCCACAAGCCGGATCCGGGGGCAGGAGTTCAACCCCGCTACAGCGGTTTGCGGGTACAGGGCACCGCTACCTCCCCGTTTAGCACGGCCAATTCTTTATTCGGTTATCTGTTATCGGTCAGTACCTTGGAATTCGCTGGAATTCGCTCCGCGAATTCCTTCCTCTGTCTTCTCACCTCTAACCTCCCACTTCCCACTTCTTAAATGGCGGAGAGAGTGGGATTCGAACCCACGAGACAGGTTGTGCCCGTCTACTCGCTCTCCAGGCGAGCGCCTTCGCCCACTCGGCCATCTCTCCGTATTGCTCGTATCAGGTTGTTCTTACTGCCCGGACCGCGCGTTAGAAATCTGTTTCAGGGCCAAACTCGTACCTGGGCCGGAGTCTTAAGCGCACAACCGGACTCCTTAATTATACGCCGGTTGGTCCGAAACTTCAAGCCGGTGGACGCCGTTTGCGCCACGACCGCGTACCGGCGCAGCAGCGGGGAAGCCGCCTTTAAGATGATAAGATTTGACCTTTCCCTGTGGACCGGGCATATTATTTTACCGCTGTCGGTTTTCTTGGCCGCACCTTTTTTGGTATGGTAGACTAAATGAGGCAGTCATACCCTCTTTGGAAGGAGTAGCATTTTGCGGCAGGAACAACTCCGGGATTTTAAAGCCTGGTCTCAAGGCTACGTAAAAGGTTTTTACAGCGACGACCCCGAAATCCAGGCGGCAGTCAAGCTCAAGGAAGAACACACCGCCAGGGTCCAGGAAAATATCGTCCGTATCGCGCGCTCCCTGGGGGTGGAGGGCGACGACCTCCTTCTCGCTGAATCAATCGCCCTTTTTCACGACATCGGGCGCTTCCGGCAATTCGCCGTTTACCGTACCTTCAACGACCGGCACTCGGTCAACCACGCGCTCCTCGGACTGCGGGAACTTGAGACGGCAGGTGTGCTGTCCGGCCTCCCCGGGGAAGAACGCTCCCTGGTTTTGACCGCCATCGAGTACCACAACATTTGCGAACTGCCGCCCGCCGTCCCGGACCGGCTTTTGCTGTTCGCCGGACTCATCCGCGACGCCGACAAGCTGGACATTCTGAGGTTATTCGCCGAAGACTGCGCCAGGGGAGAGGAACAGCCCGACCCGCTGCTGGGACCCGATCTCCCCGATACGCCCGGTTACTCGCCCGCTCTCGTCGAGAGATTGCTCCAGCATCAACTTTGTAGTTACGCCGATCTGCAAAACTTCAACGACCGCAAGCTGCTGTATCTTTCCTGGCTCTACGACATCAATTTCGCCTACACGCTGTCGGAGATAGCCGGCAACGGTTACATCGAAGTAATCGTCACCGACCTGCCCGCCACCGGGGAAATACGGGCGGTACACGAGCACCTTCAGGATTATGTAAACCGGCGTCTGGCTCCACCCGTTTAGCAGAACCGGCCTGGTCCACGGCAAACCGATATCGCGCCGGACCGGCGGGGAACAACGTAAAAACGGCCATTAAAATTATTTGGCCCGATAAACGTTTTCGGCGGAAACATTTCGCCCGGCGGTCACCTGGCGGCCTTTTGGATGATGTCGATCCGGGTAAGCGCCGGCGGGTGGCTGTAGCTGAACCACCTGATGAAAGCGGGGGGCGAAACGTCGGAAAGGTTCTTCGCGGCCAGGTCCACCTGCAGCCTGACCGCCGCCGGAACGTCGCCGGTAAGCGCCACCGCCGCCTGGTCGGCCTCCTCTTCCATCCCCCGGGAAAGCCGGTTCTGCAGGGGGCTGCTTACGAAGGAAACGAGCAAGAGAAAGAGCAGGACCACCGCCCACGTATGGGGTGGGTAGCGCAGCGTAAACGGCATGGTGAACCGCAATAAAACAAAAAGCAGGCCCCAGAGCAAAAGGCTGCCCATGACGCCGAAGGCCAGCCCCCTGACAATGTGCCCCCGGCTCCAGTGGGCCATTTCGTGGGCCACCACCGCCTCCACCTGTTCCAGAGGGTACTTTTCAAGCAGGGTGTCATAGAGCACGATGCGTTTGGTCCGGCCCAGTCCCGCGAAATAGGCATTGGCCTTGGTGGTGCGCCGGCTCGCGTCCATGATCAGCACCCGGTCCACAGGCAGGTGGGCCCTTTCCGAAAGCTTTTGGACCATGCCCAGCACCGCCGGGTCCTTTGCGGGCACAAAGCGGTTGAAGAGGGGCGATATGACCACCGGCCACAGCAAGGTCTGGATCACCAGCCACGCGGAAAAGAAGGCGGCCCCGGCCAGCCACCAGGTACCGGGCCAGCGGCTTATGATCCAGAAAAGAAGCAATGCCCCTGCGGTGGTGAGCGCCAGGTCGATGCCGGCGCCCTTGAAATAGTCCATCCACCACGACCCCATGGTCTGGGTGGAGAAGCCCCAGCGGTGCTGCCAGAAATAGCCGCCGTACAGCCTGAAGGGGAGGTTGACCAGCCGCAGCATGATCCAGACGGCGAAGAAGAACAGCAGAATGCTCCCCCAGTAGTTGCCGCCCGCACTCCGCTGGGCCCATGCCGAGAGGGCCGCCGCCCGGCCGCCGAACACCAGCCACAACAACAAAAGCGTCTGCGCCGCAAAACTCCCGATAAACAGCAGCCGCAGAACCTGGCTGTACTGCCGGCCCTTTTCTATCTGTGCCGCGCTGAAATATTGCCCGGCCCCCGGAGCCGCCCGCCCCGGAAACAGGGTGAACCAGAGGTAGAGCAGGGCGAACACGCCCGCCGCCACAATCAAAACCAGCCAGATCCCGTTCAAACGCGGGTGCAGCCTAAACGCCTCCTGTTTCCTTGGACTGTTTAACTATTTTACCGGTTCGGTTGTTCGAAAATAACCTTCGCGGGTTTTTTTTCAGTCCCTTCAAAGAGGCACTGACTATTTTACGGTATCGGGAGGGTAGAATCTTGGTCAAAGTGATAAGTGAGACGTTGAATGTTGTAATTTTTGAAGGATTTCGCATTGCGAATTCCTACCTTGGATTCCCGACTTCTACCTCCGACCGCCAACCTCCAAAATGGCAGGCAAGGCCAGGTCATCCAACTCCTTCATAATTTCTAGACTTCCAAGAGTTCAAAACCGGTGGTTGGGTCGATTTTTCTTTGCGCTGAACTGTTAATAAGCTCTAAGATTATTACCTCACCAATATGCCAAATCGTTACCCCTTCTCTGGTACACCCCGT
>QZIW01000089.1 GCA_003604985.1 Ammonifex sp. | reverse complement strand
GAACCTTGAACCTTGAACGGACCCCAAAGGGCCATCCGTCTAAGCTTAACCTCGAACCTTGAACTTTTTAGGGGGTGACCCCGTGTACGGATACCTCGACCGCTTTTTGGTGTTTCTCCAGACGGAAAGGAGGGCTTCAACCCGTACGGTTGAAGAGTATCAGAAAGACATCTTCGGCGGGATTGACTTTTTCACGCGCGCTCTGGCCGTTGCCGACGAGTCATTGCAACCCCAACACATCACCCCGGTTTTGATGCGGCGGTATCTCTCCAACCTTGCGGGACGGGGGCTGTCCCGAAATTCATTGCTCAGAAAGATTGCGGCCTGGCGGAGTTTTTTCCGGTTTTTATGCCGCGAGGGCGTACTTAAGGATAACCCGCTGCGTAAAATCGCCTCGCCCCGGCGCCAGATGCGCTTGCCCCGGGTCCTGTACCAGGCGGAGGCGAAGCGGTTGGTGGAGGCACCCGATGCCACTGATCCTTTGCGGCTGCGGGACCGGGCGATGCTTGAGGTCCTTTATGCCGCCGGCATAAGAATTGCCGAAATTACAGGCCTTAATATTGGGGACGTCGACCTTTCGGGCGGGTATGTACGGGTCTTCGGCAAGGGTGCGAAGGAAAGGATGGTGCCGCTTGGGGATTATGCTTTAAAAGCCCTGCAGACGTATCTGCGCCATGGTAGGCCGCGGCTGCTCAAACGGGACACGGGCCGGTTTGAGGAAGCGCTGTTTCTGAACAGGGCGGGGCTGAGGCTGTCCCCCAGGGGGCTGCGCAACATCGTAAAAGCTTATGCGGTTAAAGCGGGGCTTATGGGCCGGGTAAGCCCGCATACCTTGCGGCATTCGTTTGCTACTCATCTTCTGGATGGAGGGGCTGATTTGCGCGTGGTTCAAGACCTATTGGGGCACGTGCGGATTTCCACCACCCAGGTCTACACGCACCTAAGCAAGGAAAGATTAAAGAAGGTGTACGAAAAGACGCACCCGCGGGCGTAAAAATTAAGGGGGAAAGTCAATGCGCGGAACCACAATTTTGGCCGTAAGGCGCGACGGGCGGACCGCCTTCGCCGGGGATGGCCAAATAACCCTAACGCAGAATACCGTAATGAAACACACTGCCAAAAAGGTCCGCCGGCTGTATGAGGGGAAAGTGCTGGCCGGGTTTGCGGGTGGCGCCGCCGACGCGCTTGCCCTTTTGGAGCGTTTTGAAGGCAAGCTCGAGGAATCACAGGGAAAATTGATGCGGGCGGCGATCAACCTGGCGAAGGAGTGGCGGACCGACAAGCTTTTGCGCCGTTTGGAAGCGATGCTGGTGGTGGCGGATACCGAATGTCTGCTCGTGATTGCCGGGAGCGGCGAGGTGATCGAACCGGACGACGGGATTGCGGCCGTCGGGTCCGGAGGACCCTATGCGCTCGCCGCGGCCCGGGCGCTGTTGAAGCATACGACCCATGACGCTGCAACCATTGCACGCGAGGCAATGCAGATCGCGGCATCAATCTGTGTTTACACCAACGATAAACTAACGGTTGAGGAGTTGTAAAGAAGGGCTGCACATATTGCTGCTTGTGCCGGTACGGACCTTGGACGGTCGGCGCGAAACGCCGAATGTGTAACTCGAACGAAAAAAGAGGGGGATAAACTTGCAGGATCTTACGCCCCGCCAGATCGTGGTTGAACTTGACAAGTACATTGTAGGCCAGGACGAAGCGAAGAAGGCGGTTGCCGTCGCCCTGCGGAACCGCTACCGGCGGAGTCAACTGCCACCCGAATTGCGCGACGAGGTCATGCCAAAGAACATTCTTATGATCGGGCCGACCGGAGTGGGCAAGACGGAGATCGCCCGGCGCCTCGCCCGCCTGGTTAATGCTCCGTTTGTCAAGGTGGAAGCCACCAAGTTCACCGAGATAGGTTACGTTGGACGGGATGTTGAAGGCATGGTACGCGACCTTGTCGAAACCGCGGTGCGGATGGTGCGGCAGGAGAAGTTCGATACGGTGGAAAAAAAGGCACAGGACCTGGCGGCGGAACGTATCCTGGAGTTGCTTGCCCCCCACCCCGAGAAAGCGCCCCGAAACCCTCTTGAAGTGATTTTCGGCGGCCTTAAAACAGGTGAACCCGACCCCTTGATGGAGGAGCGGGCGCGGCAAGTGGAGAACCGGCGCGAACTGCTCCGGGCAAGGCTTCAGGCAGGTGAACTTGAGAACGAATATCTCGAGATCGAGGTTGAGGATAAAACCGTCCCTTTCTTCGAAATATTCTCCGGCGCCGGCGTCGAGGAAATGGGCTTTAACTTGCAGGACCTGATGGGCAACGTTTTTCCGGCGCGCAAGAAGAAGCGCCGCGTAACTGTCCGGGAAGCGAGGCGGATCCTTGCGCAGCAAGAGGCGGCCAAGCTGATAGACTTGGAGGAAGTGGCAGCGGAAGCCATCCGCCGGGCTGAGGAACGCGGTATTATCTTTATTGACGAAATAGATAAGATTGCTGGCCGCGAGGGAGCGGCGGGGCCCGACGTTTCCAGAGGCGGCGTACAGCGGGATATTTTGCCCATTGTGGAAGGTTCGACCGTCACCAGTAAATATGGACCGGTGAAGACCGACCACATCCTTTTCATTGCCGCGGGGGCCTTCCACACCGTAAAGCCCTCCGACCTTATCCCCGAACTCCAGGGGCGCTTTCCCATTCGGGTGGAGCTTCGCGCGCTGACGCAGGAGGCTTTCCTACAGATACTCACGGAGCCCTCGAACGCCCTGGTAAGACAGTATGTTGCACTCCTCGAGACCGAAGGTGTCGAACTAGACTTCATGCAAAACTCCCTTGTCGAAATTGCAAGAATCGCTTATACTATTAATGAACAGACGGAAAATATTGGTGCAAGGCGTTTGCACACCGTTTTGGAGAAACTTCTCGAAGATGTGTCCTTCCACGCATCGGAGCTCAAGGGGCAGACGATAAAGATCGATGAGGCTTTTGTGGCGGCTAAATTAGGCCCCATTGTGAAGCGGGAGGACCTTAGCCGCTATATCTTATAGGAGGAAAAATTATTGGTAGAACGTCTTTTAAAAAAGGCGCGCATCCTCAACAGCATCCTCCAAAATACCTCCGACCACGTTGATTTCGGTGCAGTAGCCGCTACCCTCAACGAATTAGTTACCGCCAACGTTTATCTTATAGACTTTACAGGAACGGTGTTGGGCTGCTCCTTCATGTCCGGTTATTCTTGCCGGACCATGGTGCGTATTGCCGAACAAGCGGGTATCCCGCCGGGCTACAACGAGGGTCTCCTGGAGATCACCGAGACCAAGGCGAACGTTCGCCACGAAACCAACGCCTGCATTTTCAGGCGTAAATCGTCTTGTCTTTACGACAACGCTTTTTTCACGGTCGTGCCTATCGTCGGCGCCGGTACGCGTCTGGGGACGGTAGTGCTGGCCAAGTTCAACCGTCAGTTTGCCGCCAGCGACCTTATTCTTGCGGAGCACGGCGCGACGGTAGTCGGCATGGAAATTTTTCGGTCCAGAATGGAGAAAATGGCGGAGGAGGCACGCAAGCGTGCGGCCGTGCAGGTGGCGCTGGGGAGTCTTTCTTACTCGGAGTTTGACGCTGTCCGCCATATCTTCGCAGAGCTTGGCAAGGAAGAAGGGCTCCTGGTGGCGAGCAAGATCGCCGACCGGGTGGGAATAACGCGTTCGGTGATCGTGAACGCCCTCCGGAAGTTTGAGAGCGCGGGCGTTATTGAGGCACGCTCGCTCGGCATGAAGGGCACCTACATCCGAGTTCTCAACGATCAACTTTTCGGCGAACTTAAGCGTTATAAAGATGCTTGAGTCTTGCGTGCCCCGGTAAGCCGTGGTAAAATAAGCTTCGGTCGTCAAACGAGAGTGTTGTAAAAAGGAGATGGTTTTGCAGCGGGCTCCGAATACTCACGTTGCCTGATTTCCGGGAGGGTGCCCACGGGTTCCCCGGGATGATGAAGGCAGCGGCGGCAAAAACCCTGGGGAAGGAGGTGGATAAATGGCGGTTGTTTCCATGAAGCAATTACTCGAGGCCGGGGTGCATTTTGGACACCAGACAAGGCGTTGGAACCCCAAAATGGCACCTTATATTTTTATGAACCGCAACGGGATCTACATCATCGACCTCCAAAAAACCGTTAGGAAGATAGACGAAGCGTATAATTTCATCAAGCAGCTTTCGGCCGAGGGGCGACACGTTCTCTTCGTAGGTACCAAAAAGCAGGCGCAGCAAGCCATTCATGAAGAGGCTGAACGGTGCGGTATGTTTTACGTCAACCAGCGTTGGCTCGGTGGAATGCTTACGAACTTTCAGACCATCAGGCGGCGCGTCGAGCGCTTGCACGAACTGGAAAGACTCGAGGCTGCCGGTCAAATGGAACTCCGGCCGAAAAAAGAGGCGGCTGAACTCCTGCGTGAGAAAGCGAAACTGCAGAAATACCTTGGCGGGATCAAAAATATGCGCAATCTACCGGGCGCGCTTTACGTCGTCGACCCGCGTAAGGAAAGGATCGCGGTACTCGAGGCGAGAAAGATAGCCATTCCCGTAGTGGCCATAGTCGATACGAACTGTGACCCGGACGAAGTGGATTACATCATCCCGGGGAACGACGATGCGATTAGAGCCGTGCGTCTCATAACGAGTAAAATGGCCGATGCGGTTGTAGAGGGCCGCGAAGGGGCTGCCGCCCCTCAGGAAGCAAAGAAACAAGAAGAGGGGTTGCAAGTCCAGGCTGAAATTTAGGGTTAGAGGGGGGTTAAACCCCCTTTTTTTATGAAATTATGGGAGAGGCCAACCTTTTAACGCGCGTCCTTTTTGGTTATAATCGCCTTATGGAAGATTTAAGCTCGAAGTAATAGAGGGGGTAAAGTTTGGTGGAGATTTCGGCGAAACTGGTCAAGGAACTAAGAGACAAAACCGGCGTAGGGATGATGGACTGCAAAAAAGCACTCGCCGAAACCGGGGGTGACATGGAAAAAGCAGTAATTTACCTCCGCGAGAAGGGGTTGGCGGAAGCGGCGAAGCGTTCGGGTAGAGTCGCTTCGGAAGGGCTCGTCTCGGCTTACATCCACCCGGGCAACCGCATCGGCGTATTGGTGGAAGTGAACTGTGAGACCGATTTCGTGGCCAAAACGGAAGACTTCAAGAACCTGGTTCACGATTTGGCACTTCAGATAGCGGCTTCTCGTCCGCAATACATCTCCCAGGACGACGTCCCGGCGGAGGTCATCACGCAGGAAAAAGAAATCCTGCGCGTGCAAGCCCTTAACGAAGGCAAGCCGGAAAAGGTCGTTGAAAAAATGGTCGAAGGCCGGCTGCAGAAGTTTTTCAAAGATGCCTGCCTGCTTGAACAGCCGTTCGTGAAGAACCCGGACGTTACGGTGCAAAACGTGTTGCACGAAGTTGTAGCCCGTGTGGGTGAAAATATAGTTGTCAGGCGCTTCAGCCGGTATGAATTGGGCGAGAGCATATAAAGGAATCGATAAAGACCAAGGGGTTGTCAGCCGTGCATGTTGAGGACTAACGTTAGCAAAGAAACCGGAAAACTATAACGTTGAAGTGGGGAGATAGAGATGCTGACACCTAAGTACCGCCGGGTAATCGTTAAGATCAGCGGCGAAGCTCTTGCCGGGGAACAGGGTTATGGTATCGACCCCGAGATGGCGGCGTTCGTAGCCAGGGAGATAAAGGAAGTCGTGCAGCAGTACCGGGTCCAAATAGCCGTAGTCGTCGGGGGCGGCAATATCTGGCGGGGCATTGCGGGCAGCGCAAAAGGGATGGAACGCGCTACCGCCGACTACATGGGCATGTTGGCCACGACGGTGAATTCCCTGGCGCTTCAGGACGCCCTGGAGAAAGAAGGGGTGGATACCCGGGTTCAGACCGCGATCGAAATGCGGGCGATTGCCGAACCATACATCAGGCGCAGGGCGCTCCGGCACCTCGAAAAGGGCAGGGTGGTCATCTTCGCCGCGGGAACCGGCAACCCGTACTTTTCCACCGATACGACCGCAGCGCTCAGGGCGGCGGAAATTGAGGCGGACGCCATTCTTATGGCCAAGCGGGGAGTGGACGGTGTTTACGACGACGACCCGAAGCAGAACCCCAAGGCGAATAGAATCGAGTCACTGGGCTTTATAGACGTACTCAACCAGAGCCTCGGGGTCATGGATGCCACGGCGGCGTCGCTCTGTATGGATAATGACATTCCGGTCATCGTCTTTAACGTCAGGGAGCACGGCAACATTAGGCGGGCGATCCTGGGTGACAAAATAGGCACTTACATTGGCAACTGACAGCCCGAGTATTTTTTCGCAGGCAGTGAGCCGAGTTACCATAGACACCGGTGGAGATGCCACCGGCAGCAAGGCATGCTGCAAATATGCTATTAGGAGGGTCTAGCGTGCGCGAACTTGTGACCAAAGCAGAAGAGTTGATGCAGAAAGCGATTGAACACCTGAAAAAAGAGTTGGCTGCCATCAGGACAGGGCGAGCGACGCCGGCACTCTTGGACAGAATCACGGTCGACTATTACGGGGGGCAAACCCCGCTTAACCAGCTCGCCACCATCGGCGTGCCCGAACCGAGGATGTTGGTTATTCAGCCCTGGGATAAATCCGCACTTGCCGAAATTGAAAGGGCGATCATGAAGTCAGACCTTGGGATCAACCCGGTAAATGACGGCGCAGTCATACGCCTGGTGCTGCCCCAGCCCACCCATGAGCGGCGGTTGGAACTGGTAAAGCTCGTGCGTAAAAAAGCTGAGGAAGGCCGTGTGGCCGTGCGGAATATCCGCCGGGACACCAACGACGATCTGAAGTCCCGCCAAAAAAAGGACGGGGTCTCGGAAGACGAGTTGAAACGGCTTCAGGAAGAGGTTCAAAAGTTAACCGACAAATATATAAAAGAAGTAGACAACGTTCTGGCACTGAAAGAAAAAGAGGTTATGGAAGGATAAAAGGTGCTTCATCCGGATGTGTTAGGCTGGAAACTTGACGCGGCGGCTGATTACTTAAAGAAAGCCGGGTTTGATCTGAGAGTTACGGAGACGCTGGCCCCCGGGGGGAAACCGGCGGGGGAACAGCGGGTTGCACGCGTACGTCGGCGTTCGGACGGGGTTGTTGAACTTGTCGTGATTTATTCCGGTAAATCCCTGTCGGACGATTAAACCTTGGACAGCCGATGATCGTTTTACCGCAAGGTTTTATCTAGTTGTGGGCGACTGGGCTACCAACGTCTGACGACCGACCACCGACGACTGAATTGAGCTGCCGACAACTGACTACTGATACCGATCACTGTTAACTTTCCGGTTTAAGCTTCTGGGTTACCGACTACTGACCACCGACGACCGACGACTGTTACAGGAGGCCGGGTTTGGGATTAAAGGGCATTGTCAGCCGGCGTAAAACTTCGGAAGCCAAAATGACGAGGGATGAGGATATGCTTAAGTCCTGCATCGACCCTTCCCGCCTGCCCCGCCACGTGGCTGTGATCATGGACGGCAACGGGCGCTGGGCGCTTAAGCGCGGCCTCCCCCGCACCGTGGGGCACCAGAGGGGCGTAAGTTCGCTGCGGGAAGTCGTCCATCTTAGCGCCGAGTTGAGCATACCCGTGCTTTCCGCATACGCTTTTTCTACCGAAAACTGGCGGCGTCCTCCGGAAGAGGTTTCTTTTCTGATGGACCTATTTGTGGAGTATGCCGCGAAAGAATGCGATGAACTTAAGCAAAACGGGGTTAAGGTGAGGGTGATCGGCCGCGTAGAAGGCCTGTCCCCGCACGTCTCGGAAGCCATCCGGGCGCTTGAGGAAGAAACGCAGGACGGCCAACGGCTGGTATTGAACCTCGCGGTCAATTACGGGGCGCGTTGGGAAATCGTAGACGCTATCAAGGCAATTGCAGACAAGGTTTGGAGCGGGAAACTTAACCCCGAGGAGATTGATGAGACGGTTGTCGGCGACCACCTCTACACAGCGGGGCTACCGGATCCCGACTTGCTTATACGGCCGGCCGGTGAATTCCGGTTAAGCAACTTTTTGCTGTGGCAGTTAGCCTACACGGAGTTCTACGTCACACCGGTGCTGTGGCCCGACTTTGGACGGGTGGATTTCCTCCAGGCCCTGGTCCATTACCAGCGTCGTGAACGCCGCTTTGGGGGGCTTAAACGGGGCTTATAGGAAGGCGAAATTTGTGTGGCGGGAAACGGTAACTAAGGGACAAAGCAGCTTTTGGCTGCGCATTTTGAGTGCAGCCGTCGGCATCCCGGTGATTGTGGCGATTGCTTGGCGGGGAGGATGGCCGCTTCTTTTATTGGTTGGCGTTCTCTACCTCCGTGGTTTGTGGGAAATGCTGCGCCAGTTGAGCGGTGCGGATCTGAAGCTGCATTACTTCCTGGCGGTTATAAGCGGCCTAACCATCATTCTCCGGGCATACACTGGTGACGGGGGTTACCCTGGAGCGCTGATTCTTGCTCTCTTGATTTGTACCGTACCACTGGTGTTTTTCTATCCGCGCTACTCACCGCAAGAGGCCGGGGTCACCTTTTTCAGTACCGCGTATCTTTCACTCTTTGTTTACCTGTATCTTCTGCGGTTGCTGCCCGACGGTCGGTACTGGCTCATGCTTGTACTTGCAGCCACCTGGACCTTCGATACGGTGGCCTATTTTGCCGGGCGAAGTCTCGGCAAGCGGCGCCTGACGCCGCGGCTGAGCCCGGGGAAAACAATCGTAGGCTTTGGGGCAGGCCTGTGCGGGAGCGCGGTGGCCGCGGGGTTGTTTACCATCTGGTTGCCGGTGCAACCGTTGGGTTTAGTAGTGACAGGCTTGGCTTTGGGGGCGTCGGGGCAGGTTGGCGACTTGGTCTTCTCTGCGGTAAAGCGTGCCGCGGGCCGCAAAGACGCGGGGCGTTTGATTCCAGGGCACGGCGGGGTCATGGACCGGTTTGACAGTATGTTGCTCACTGCGCCTCTGGTATATACTGTAGCGCGTTGGCTTATGAATACGGGGTGAAAAAGTGCCTGACTGGTTGAAACGGTTGCTGTATGTGACTGCCGGGGTTTTAGCCGTTTCTCTCCTCGTAGTCCTGGCGGTGCTTGTTTTGCGCTATGCGTTCGTTGCCCTTTTACCTTTTATCATTGCCGCCATATTTGCCTTGCTCATGGAGCGGCCGGTCAAGTTCTTGAGCCGGAGGTTACCGCGCGGCCTCGCTGTCCTGTTGACGATGACCATATTTTTTGCGGCCGCGGGACTTACTCTGACCGTGCTTGTGTCGCATTTGATAACGGAACTCGGCGACCTGTCGGGACGTCTGCCGGGGTACATCGACGAGTCCCGGCGGGTGCTCACCTTCCTGGTGACCAGTATCAGGGACAGTTACGGGGCCCTCCCTCCCCAGGCAGTCGAGTATCTTGAGAACGCCATTACCGCCGTTACCAACAGTGCCGGCGAGTCCATCAGGATCATCATCAGTTCGTTTCTCGGTATCCTGGGTTCACTTCCCAACGCGGCACTTATCCTTATAGTGAGCCTCCTGGCCACTTTCTTCATCAGCAGAGACCACAGAGTCCTGGGAAGGTTCTGGGTGCGCACCGTTCCAGAGCCCTGGGGAGAGCATACGCTCTTCATGGGCAGGGAGGCATTTGGCGCTTTTCTTGCTTACTTGAGGGCACAGCTGGTCCTGGTGGTGTTCACGATGTTTCTCGCTACGGCGGGGCTTTACCTGCTGAAAGTGAAGTACGCGCTGACCCTGGGTTTGCTAATCGGCTTTTTCGATGTCATACCCGTGCTCGGTCCGAGTGCGATTTTCATCCCCTGGGTAGTCCTCGCCTTTCTCACGGGTGCCAAAGCTTTTGCGGTGAAGCTTCTGATACTGTACGCGGTGGTTTTCGTGATCAGGCAGCTCTTTGAGGCACGTATTGTGGCAGTCAGCCTGGGACTCCATCCTTTGGCGGTAATGGTCGGGATGTATGCGGGGCTCAAACTGCTTGGTGTGGCAGGGCTGGTGCTCGGACCAATAGTGGTCATATTAATCCAGGCGGCCTACAAGGCGGGATTCGCTTCCTTTAAGGGCAAGGCCCTGTAGACGGTAGAAGTCAGAATGTAGAAGATAGAATATAGAATTCAGAAGACGGAATTCACAAGACTGAATGCAGAACTTAGAACGTCGAACTTAGAACGTCGAACGTTGAACCTTTTTATTCGGAGGGGAAAATTGCCTCGGGACATCGTTGTTCTGGGAAGCACGGGCTCAATCGGGCGCCAGACACTTCAGGTGGTTGAGGAATTCCGTGAGCATTTTCGGGTCCGGGCCCTTGCCGCCGGAAAGAATTGGCGCCTTTTACTGGAGCAGGTGGTGCGTTTTGAGCCGGAGGCTGCGGGGCTTTTGCATGAGGAAGACGCGGCCCGGTTGCGGGCCGGCCTTCCTCCGGGCCTTAACACCACAGTTTTCTCCGGTACAGAGGGCTTGGTGCGCCTGGCGACTTTACCCGGCGCCGATACCGTTGTTGCTGCGATTTCGGGAGCGTCGGGACTGGTTCCCGCGGTGGCGGCTATCGAGGCGGGTAAGAACATTGCCCTGGCGAACAAGGAAACACTGGTGGTGGCGGGTGAAATTGTTACCCGGCTCGCGCGCGAGCAGGGCGTCCGCCTACTTCCCGTGGACAGCGAGCATTCCGCCGTCTGGCAGTGCCTTGATGACCGCCCGGGAGTGGCGAAAATTATTCTGACCGCGTCGGGGGGGCCTTTCCGCGAATACAGCCGGGAGGCGCTGGCTCGGGTAACACCGGAAACTGCGCTGAGGCACCCGACCTGGCACATGGGTCCCAAAATAACCATCGACTCGGCCACGCTGATGAACAAGGGCCTGGAGGTTATCGAGGCCCACTGGCTGTTTGGCATCGGTTATGATAACATAAACGTACTGGTTCACCCGCAGAGTATTGTGCACGGTATGGTCGAGTTCGCCGACGGCTCAATAGCGGCGGCTTTAAGCATTACTGATATGCGGCTGCCCATTCTGTACGCGCTGAGCTACCCGGAAAGGCTGGCTAACAGTTTGCCCAAGCTCGACCTTGCGGCGGTCGGGCGTCTTACTTTCGAGGAGCCGGACCGGGAGCGTTTCCCGTGCCTGGGACTGGCGATCGCCGCCGGGCGGGCCGGGGGGTCGATGCCCGCGGCCATGAACGCCGCAAATGAGGTTGCGGTCGCCGCTTTTTTGGAAGGCCGCATTCATTTTAACGGAATTCCGGCGGTGGTGGAAAAGATAATGGCGGGGCATTCGATGATCTCGAACCCGTCCCTTGCGGAAGTATTATCCGCGGACGCCCTCGCCAGGGCTGAAGCGAGAGAAGTTGTCAGGGAGTTGGAGAGATGTTGACGGCCATTGCGGCAATTGTTGTTTTCGGGATCCTGATTTTCATTCACGAGGCCGGTCATTTTTTTGTTGCCCGACTCGTGGGAGTAGGGGTCCACGAATTCAGTCTGGGTTTTGGCCCGCGCCTCTGGGGGTTTGCCAAAGGAAAAACTGCTTATACCCTTAGGGCCGTACCGTTGGGAGGGTTTGTCCGACTTGTCGGGATGGACCCGCAGGACGAGGAGAAGGACCAACCTTACAGCTTCGCGCGGAAATCGGTTTGGCAGCGCATGGCGGTAATCCTTGCCGGTCCGGTAATGAATTTTGTGCTCGCCATCTTCGTCCTGGCGTTTGTCTTCATCTTTCAAGGGCTACCCACGGCTACAACCACGGTAAACCAGGTTATACCGGGATACCCTGCCGCCACTGCCGGGATCAAGGTGGGGGACCGGATCGTAGCCATCGACGGCGAGCCGGTACGCGACTGGAGCGACATTCTGTGGTCTGTCGGTGAACAAAAAGCTGGCGATACCAGGATTCTGACGGTCGAACGCGACGGGCGCCGGTTGACTTTCGAGGTAACCCCGGTGCAGGAAGAAGGCAAGCGCAAAATCGGGCTGTTACCGGTGATCGTTCAGGAGCGGGTGGGGTTAGGAAAAGCCCTTGCCGGGGGTGTTGAGTACACCGGGCACATTATAAAACTCATCGTTGTTTTCCTGGGGAAGATCTTCACCAGGGAGGCGCCGGCCGACTTCGGCGGTCCCGTCAGGGTGGTGGTTGAGATCGGGAACGCTGCGAAGCTCGGGCTGTTTTCACTTTTTCAGCTCACGGCTTTTCTCAGTATTAACCTGGGGTTTTTCAACCTCTTGCCCATCCCGGCATTGGACGGTGCCCGGATCGGGTTTTTGCTCTGGGAGGGAGTGACCCGTGCACCCGTTGACCCGGAAAAGGAAAACATCGTCCACCTGGTTGGTTTCACGCTCTTAATTCTCTTGATGGTGGCGGTTACATACCACGACATCATCCAGTTATCGGGCGGAATCCAATAATAAAGAAGCAGGTGACGCCCGCCCGAGGTTATCGTTGAAGAAGACAAAAGGCGAAGGGGACGGGGTCAGGTGGAAAGGCGGAATACGCGCCCGGTTTCAATCGGCGGCCTGAAAATAGGCGGTGGGGCACCGGTGGCTGTCCAGACGATGACGAACACCGACACCCGCGATGCGGACGGCACTCTGGCGCAAATAGAGGAGTGTGCCGCTTTCGGTTGCGAGTTGATCCGTGTAGCGGTGCCGGATGCGGAAGCGGCGGCGGCACTTGAAAAGATAAAGAAAGGCTCCCCCATCCCCTTGGTTGCGGATATTCACTTTGATTACCGCCTGGCACTTAAGGCTCTTGCTGCAGGAGTCGACGGGCTGCGGCTTAACCCGGGCAACATCGGCGGTCGCGATAGGGTGCAGCTCGTGGCGCGCGAGGCCAGGGACCGTGGTGTGCCGATCAGGATCGGGGTCAACGCCGGTTCGCTGGAGCGGCGCCTCCTCGAAAAATACGGCGGGGCTACGGCCGACGCGTTGGTGGAAAGCGCCCTGAATAACATCCTGCTCCTCGAGGAGGTAGACTTCTCTGCGATCAAAGTCTCGGTTAAGGCCGCGGACGTGCCGCTTACGGTTAGTGCATACCGGAAGCTGGCCCGCCGTGTGGACTATCCCCTTCACGTCGGGGTGACCGAGGCGGGTACCCTCCGGGCAGGGCTCGTCAAGTCGGCGGTCGGCATCGGCGTGTTGCTGGCGGACGGGATTGGGGACACCATCCGGGTTTCGCTTACTGCTGAACCGCGGTACGAGGTCTGGGCGGCGTGGGAGATACTCAAGGCTCTCGGCCTCCGGCGCAGGGGCGTTGAACTGGTCTCCTGCCCGACCTGCGGGCGCTGCGAAATCGACCTGATACGCATTGCCACGACGGTGGAGGAACGCCTGCAAGGCATCGTGGAGCCGCTCAAGGTAGCGGTTATGGGGTGCGTTGTAAACGGCCCGGGGGAGGCGCGGGAAGCAGACGTGGGCATCGCCGGCGGCAAGGGCGTTGGGCTGCTTTTCCGTAAGGGGGAGCCGGTCCGTACGGTGCCGGAGGCCCGCTTGATGGACGAGCTTTTTAAAGAAATAAGGGATATGGGGATTGAAGGAGTATAGAGACGGCTATATATACGGTTCTTAACAATCCGCATGCTAGGAAAGTGAAAATGGCCGTGCGCATTTCGTTTCCATAACTTCTAACGTTGAACTTTGAACGTTGAACCGATTTCTGAGGAGGGTAACTCTTGCGCGTTTCAGAGCTGCTGATCCCAACGCTCCGGGAAGTGCCGGCTGAGGCCGAGGTTGTCAGTCACCAATTACTGTTGCGGGCGGGCTTTATCCGCAAGGTAGCGGCCGGGGTATACACCTTCCTGCCGCTGGCGCAGCGCGTGCTCCTAAAGATCGTGGCCATAATCCGGGAAGAGATGAACAGGGAAGGCGGCCAGGAAATCATGATGCCGATTGTCCAGCCCGCTGAACTCTGGCTCCGCTCGGGACGCTGGGACGTTTACGGGCCGGAGCTTTTCCGGCTGAACGACCGGCACGACCGCGCTTTTTGCCTTAGCCCGACGCACGAAGAGATGGTAACGGCGCTGGTAGCCGGGGAAGTGCGTTCCTATAAGCAGCTCCCGCTTCTTCTTTACCAGATTCAAAACAAATACCGGGACGAGCGCCGGCCAAGGTTTGGGCTTTTGCGCGGGCGCGAGTTTATTATGAAGGATCTTTACTCCTTTCACCGGGACGAAAGGGAACTCGACATTACCTACCGCGCTATGTACAACGCTTACGCGCGTATTTTTACGCGCATGGGGCTTGGGTTTCGGGCGGTGGAAGCAGACACCGGAGCCATCGGGGGAAGCGCGAGCCACGAGTTTATGGTGCTCGCGGATTCCGGTGAAGCGGTCGTGGTTTACTGTCCGGATGAGGCCTGCGGCTACGCCGCGAACGAGGAGAAAGCGGACAGCCTCTTTGCACCTGAATCCAGGGGGCATGAAGGGCGGCTGGAACTCGTGGCCACCCCGGGAATGCGCACCGTAGACGAGGTTACGGGGTTTTTAGGCGTCAGCGCAAACCAGTTGATAAAAACCCTGTTGTACCGTACGGAACGCGGTCTGGTTGCCGCCCTGATCCGCGGTGACCGGGAGGTCAACGAGGTTAAACTGCAGAACCACCTCGGCGTTTTAAACCTGGAACTCGCCGGCGCCGAGGCGGTGGAGGCTGTGACGGGATCACCGGTAGGGTTCTCCGGGCCGGTCGGCCTTTCCGTGCCGATGGTTGTCGACCGGGAGGTGGAGGTGATCAAGGCGGGAGTGACCGGGGCCAACAAGGCGGACGCCCATTACCTGAACGTTTGCCCCGGGCGAGATTTCCCGGTTGAAGACGTAGCCGATATCAGGTTGGCAGCGGCGGGCGACCCGTGTCCCCGTTGTGGACAACCGCTGCAGTCGGTCCGGGGAATCGAAGTGGGACAGGTTTTCAAACTGGGCGAGAAATACAGCCGGGTGATGGAAGCGTTTTACCTTGACGAGCAGGGAGCCAAGCTCCCGATGGTCATGGGTACTTACGGCATCGGCGTCAGCCGTTCCATGGCGGCGGCCGTGGAACAGAACCACGATGCCGAGGGGATAATCTGGCCGCCTTCCATTGCACCTTATCACGCGGCGGTGCTGCCCGTGAACAACCAGGACGCGGAGCAGGTGGCGGCCGCGCGGAGGGTCTACGAAGCGATTACGGCGGCCGGGCTGGAAGCGGTCCTGGACGACCGCCCCGAGCGACCGGGGGTCAAGTTTAAGGACGCCGACTTAATCGGTTACCCGGTACGGGTAACGGCCGGGAGACATACTGCTGAAGGGCTGTTAGAGGTACGCTGCCGGAAGACCGGGGAAAGTCTGCTGGTAAATGAAGATGAGGTGGTGGCGGCCGTAAAACGGCTGATTAAGAAGTGATACGTTAAGGATGAAGGATGAGGGATGAGGGATGAGGGATGAGGGATGAGGGATGAGGGATGGAAGAGTTGCGAGTTGCGAGTTAAAGAATCTTCCCCAACTTCAACTCTAAACCTTGAACTGTTTACGGTGTAACGGTTAATCGGTGCAACAGTAATGACGGTGCGACGGTTGAACGATTTAAACGTTAAACGTTTTAAAGTTGAACGGACCCTATAGGTCAATCACTTTTGGCTCCAACGTAGTACGTTTAGCCTGGTTCCCTAGCTTCGAACTTCGAACCTCGAACTGTCTAAGTTCGAACGGACCCCAGAGGTCCATCAGTTTAAGCTTTAACGTAGACCCGAATGTAATACAGCATGAGTCCCAACGTTGAACGTGTTCCGGAGGGACGGAGATGTACGAGCTTACGGTGGAAACCTCCTTTTCGGCTGCCCACTGCTTGGAAAAGCACCCTTCACCCTGCGGCCGCCTGCACGGGCATAACTGGACAGTCGCGGTCACGGTCACCGGTGACGAATTAAACACCATGGGGATGGTTGTAGACTTCGCGGTCTTAAAGCAGGCACTCCGGGAGGCGGTGGCGGTTTTTGATCACCGGTACTTGAACGAACTACCGCCTTTTTGCGACGGGGCACAGCCGACCGCTGAGAACATCGCACGCCACATCTGGGGGGCGGTGGCGGAAAAACTCGCTGCGTATGCGAGCGTGACGGTTAAGGAAATCAAAATCGCTGAGTCACCCTCGGCATGGGTGGTGTATAGACCTTGAAGTGCGTCGTACTGCTTTCGGGCGGGCTCGATTCCGCCGTGTCTCTTGCCTGCGCGAGACGGGACGGTGCCGTGCTGCTCTGTCTCACGTTTGATTACGGACAACAGGCGGTAAAACCGGAAATTCAGGCGGCGGCCGCTTTTTGCGAGTATTATAAAGTGCCGCACCGGGTAATTGACCTGCCCTTCCTCCGGGAGATAACGACCACGGCGCTGGTTACCGGGGAAGACCTACCCGAACCGGAGGTTGCCTATCTTGACGAATTCTCCCGGGCACTGGAAGACGCGGCGCGCGTGTGGGTGCCCAACCGGAACGGCATATTTTTGAACATCGCCGCGGCTTATGCCGAGCACCTCGGTGCGCCGGCGGTGGTTGCCGGTTTCAACCGGGAGGAAGCAGCAGCATTTCCCGATAACAGCGCGGCCTTTGTAAATGCCGCCACTGCAGCCCTATATTTCGCGACGCAAAACCATGTCCGGGTCATAAGCTACACGCAGAATCTGGACAAGACGGGCATTGCGGCACTCGGCAGGAGACTCGGGGTGCCACTGGAGCTTGTCTGGAGCTGCTACCGCGGGGGCTCGGAACCGTGCTGGCGTTGCGAGAGTTGTCTGCGTTACAGCCGCGCGCTTGCTGCAGCAAAGGAGGAATGAGGTGGTAAAAACCTTCTTATGCCGGGAAAGCCTGACCTACGACGGCAGTCAGCTCTCGCCCTTGTGGGCGTTCAAGCGGCTGGGTGTACAGGGTGACAGCATTGTGGCTTTCAGAGGGGCCTGCCGGGTCGAAGCAGAATCGCTGGTTGATATTGCGGATTTTAAGTCCGGTGCAATTATTTTCAGCACGGACATGCTTAACTTTATCGCGGAGCATTTCGAAAACGACTTGGAGAAGGCGGTGCTCAGACAGAGGCTGCTCGTCGCTTTAACGAGAGAGGTATTGGAGGCCGGGCATTTAAAGGCACGGTTGTCCCGGGAGGGGGACGACCTTTTCGCGGGGACAGGCAAGCTCTCCGTTTCCATAGCGACCATCACCCCCGTATCCACCATGATTCACCTCGGTCTCAACGTCACGGCTCAGGGTGCTCCCGTCGAGGCCATAGGGCTTCTCGACCTCGGTCTGCCGGAAGAGGCAGTTTTTGAACTGGCCCGGCAGGTCTTGGATGCTTACGCAGAAGAAATGGAAGGAGTGGGCCTTGCACGTTGCAAGGTGCGGGGAGTGTGGTAGCGCCGGTCATACTGAGAGAGATATTTTCTTCTATACAGGGTGAGGGCCCGTACGTCGGGTGCCGGCACCTTTTCGTCCGGTTTGTTGGCTGTAACCTTGCCTGCGCCTACTGCGACACGCCGCGGGAGGTCCCAATGAAGTGCCGGGTTGAGATGAAACCCGGTACCGGAAATTTCGTCACCATCCCGAACCCCCTGACGCCGGAAGAGGTAGGGGTTCTTATTTCCGGGCTCAACGTCGCGAGGCATCATGCCGTAAGCCTGACCGGCGGCGAACCGCTGCTTAACCCTGATTTTATCAGGGAATTGATCCCGCTCCTGCACGGCGCGCACCGGGGGATTTACCTGGAAACAAACGGCACCCTGGTCGAGGAGTTGGAAGCGGTGGTCGACCTGGTGGATGTTATCTCCATGGACATCAAACTTCCGACCGCTACGGGTATGGAAGCGTTGTGGGAGGTCCACCGGCGGTTTCTTCAAATCGCCCGGACAAAAGAGGTCATCTTGAAGGCGGTGGTGGCCGCGGAAACGCCGCCGGAAGAGGTGCTGGCCGCCGCGGAACTGGCTAGGACGGCAGGTTCAGTGTTGGTTCTTCAGCCGGTAACGGGGCGCGCCCCGGAGGAAAGTCCGGCCCCGGCCGAACTGCTGAAGCTCCAGGCGAGGGCGCTCGAGATAACGGGTGACGTGCGGGTTATTCCTCAAGTACACCGGTTGTGCGGTATGCTTTGATCCCAGGATACTAAACCTTATACATTCTGACGGTGAATGCTGGGCGTCTTTTGTTATGAAGTAGTTGTCACCGCCGGTGCTTAGAGAATTTACCGGTTATAGCGGTTAGTAAACCGGGAGGGGGGACTTGGTTGATGTTCGACAGGGAGAAAATCGAGCGGGCTGTACGGATGATACTTGAGGCGGTGGGAGAGGATCCCGGCAGGGAGGGGCTGAGGGAAACTCCGCAGCGGGTCGCGCGGATGTACGAGGAGATTTTCTGCGGGCTTACCGAGGACCCGGCGGACCACCTGTTAAAGTATTTCACCGAAAACCACGAGGAAATGGTCCTGGTGCGGGACATCCCTGTTTATTCCGTTTGCGAGCACCACCTGCTGCCCTTTCTGGGCACGGCCCACGTGGCATACATCCCGCGGGCCGGCAGCATTACGGGACTGAGCAAGCTGGCCCGGGTGGTTGAAGGGTATGCGCGGCGGCCACAGCTTCAAGAGCGATTGACCAGTCAGGTGGCGGATGCTATAATGGAAAGGCTTGAACCCCGGGGGGTTCTGGTGGTCATCGAGGCCGAGCACATGTGTATGTCCATGCGCGGGGTAATGAAACCGGGCGCAAAAACCGTGACCTCCGCGGTGCGCGGCATCTTCCAGCAAAACCCCGCGACGCGCGCCGAGGCGTTCGCCCTTATCCGGGGCCGGGAACCCAGGGGATAGTAAAGGACATCCGGCAAGGTTCAACCCGGGAGCGCGTTGATAAACTCTATACTATTGGGTCGATTTCAACGGTCTGTTGAAAGGAACTTCAGGGAAGTCCGGGGACCGCAAAAAACAAGCCTGGCGCGGGCGTCCAGAATTAGACAAATGGTTTAACTTCTAACTTCCCACTTCCAAGTTAGCCAGTGCAGTTTTTCCGCGGTCTTCTCGCTGTCGGGTGTCGCTGTCCGGTAGTTACTTGCTCCCGGACATGTGCGCCATCCGGCGTTGTTTTTTGGGAGGGTGGGAAGGTTGACGAAACCCGGTGAACAGAAGCCGCAACTCAAACTTATAGCAACCCGTTCCTTCGGCGAGTCCGACGAACTCTACCGGGTGGTCGATTTCTTAAACAAGACGCTCAAACATAAAAAAGTACTCTTCGGTCTCACCAAGGACGGCAAGACCGGAGAAATGATGATTTCGATATACGAAACCTGATTTATGGTGCGGGGGGAAAGATCGATTGCGGATACTGCTTACCAATGACGACGGGATATTTGCCGACGGGCTGACTGTTCTGCGGCGGGCGTTTGAAGGGCTTGCCGAGATTTACGTTATTGCGCCCGACCGGGAAAGGAGCGCCACCGGGCATTCAATTACCGTTCACCGTCCGCTCCGGGTGCGCGGGGCCGGTTTCAAGGGCAAGGGCGTACGCGGGTGGGTCGTGGACGGTACGCCTGCAGACTGCGTCAAACTCGGCATCGAAGCGCTTCTACCGGAGAAGCCCGATTTTCTGGTCGCAGGGATCAACCTGGGCCCGAACGTGGGCACCGACGTCTTGTATTCCGGGACCGTTTCCGCGGCGGTAGAAGGGGTCATTAACGGTATTCCGTCGATTGCGGTTTCGCTCGCCACCCACCGGGAGGCCGATTTTTCGAGCGCGGTGCGCTTCGCACGGACTCTCGTGCAGGAAGTCGGTCAGCGGACGGTGCCCCCCGGGACATTGTTAAACATCAACGTCCCGCCCGGGGAACCAAAAGGCGTCAAGGTAACCAGGCTGGGCAATATACGCTATGCCAACATGGTTGAATGCCGGACCGACCCGCGGGGGAAAGTCTATTACTGGATGGGTGGCGAAGCCTTGGACCTGGACGGGAACGACCCCGACACGGACGTGGGGGCGGTAAAGGACGGCTACATTTCCGTTACTCCCGTTCAGATCGACCTTACCAATCACGTTTTTATCAACGAACTGAAAGAATGGACCCTGCCGTGGTCGCGGTAAGCGCGGCGGAAAAACCCAGCACCAGACTTTAGCGAAGAGGAACAGGTTCAGACGTAGAAACGGACGTGGCAGTTCATGCGTAAGACACGGATATTACTTGCCGGAATTTTGATTGCGGCAGCCTTTTTCTTAAACAGTTTTTCAGGGGAAGTCTTTCCGGTTGGCCTGGTAAAAGCACCCCAGGACTCGGTATCGGCAGATAAAAACCGGCCCGCAGGGGAAGAGGGAGCGAGGCCGGGGACTGCGGCAGTTGACCAAAAAGACATACCGGCGGACGAAAATCGGGGGATGGACGTTGAGGGGCAACACCCCCTGAATAGCGACCAGGCCATTTCGGAAGTAATAGGTACGAAAATAGATAAGGGTAAGGTATGGCTCCTGGTTGAAAAAGCAAAATACCGGCTGACCGTTTATTATGACGACAAACCGGTCAAATCGTACCCCGTCGTTTTCGGCCCGAACCCCGTGGGGCCGAAAATCGTAGCTGGTGACGGGCGCACGCCGGAGGGAGAGTTTACGATCAGGGAGCTTTATCCTCACCCGGAGTGGTCGAAGTTCCTGTGGCTTGATTATCCCAACGAGGAGTCCTGGCGAAATTATACGGAGGCAATGGCTGCGGGGAGAATTAGCCCGGACGCTGCAATCGGCGGTCAGGTGGGGATTCACGGGGTGCCGGCCGGCCAGGACTATCTTGTACGGAACAGGTCTAACTGGACGCTGGGATGTGTCTCCCTTACGACTAGCGACATCAATGAACTGTATCGGGTGGTACAGCGGGGGACCAGGGTAGTGATCGTTCCTTGACTAGTTTTTGAAACCCAATGGCGATAGAAACAAGGAAGTGGGCCCGCAAAGGCCTACTTCTTTGTTTCGGCGGGAAGCCGGTTTAAGGCACAAAGTTCACTTTTTAAAGGAGTTCGGCGGGGTTCCTCCGTCCCAGGTCAACCCGGTTGCTTGAACGTTAACATTTTGTTGACACACGTTGGGGGGGTGTCATTTAGTAGAGAAAAAAAGTAAAATCAGCCGGGTAGTTCCATATTCTCTGCGGTAAGACCGTTTTCACCCGAAGGATTTGAATGTTACGCACGACATACTGTTAGAAGTACGCTTTTCGGAGTATATTACGTATTCTGGATTTTGACCTAGATCGTGGATTATACAGGAAGGATCGTATTTCACTGGCGCGGGCCGGGGGAAGAAGGGCAGAACGTGCGCAACCTGGCCCAGCCGGACGTAAGCGGGGCGCTTGAAGCCCTTGCGCCGGGTACCCTATCAGAGTTCCAAAAACTCCAGCTCCTAGCGGTATCGGCAATGCGCCGTGAGGGGGAGCATAACGACGTATTCCGCCACGTGGTCTGGCCCGTGGCGGACAGGGGAGGAAATCCCACCGCGATGGTGGTGCTGGCCTTCGATGTGAACCCGCAGGTCAGCCGCCCGCCCGGTTTAGTGGGGGCGATATCACTGTCACTGTTGCTGCCGGTATGGTGTTACGAGGCGGGAAACTGCTATGGTGCCCGCGATTAATTCACCGGCTTAGTATCAGTAAATTGAGCTGTAAAAAAGAACCATTTCAAAGAGGCGGCTTTAGTCCGCCTCTTTGGGTTGTTGTCACAGTTCTTTGAAAGTCAATTCGGTTTTTCCCCGGCCGCCGGTTTGGGTTTCCCTTTCCGCAGCGATTCCGCCTCGACGAAGATGCGGCCGACCTCGGGCACGGCCGCCCGGATGTTTTTTTCCACCTTGTCGACGGCGTTCTCCAGCCGGCAGGTGTCGAGGCCGTCCTTGAAGTTGACGTGAAGGTTTACGAGGATCTGGTCCGGGCCGACGTGCATGGTAAGCACCTCAAGCAACTCGCCGACCTCCGGAACCTGTTTCACCGCGTCCTCGATCAGGCTGCGGTGGTGAGCGGAGGCGGCCCGGCCGATCAGCAAGACCATGGTATTCCGGGCAAGATAAAAGGCCACCGAGGCCAGGACCAGGCCGATGAGGATGGAGGCCACGGCGTCGAAAAAGGGGTTGCCGGAGATATGGCTCAGGAAAACGCCCAGGCCGGCGAAAATGATGCCGAGCAGGGCGGCGCTGTCTTCGAACAGCACTACCAGCAGGGTAGGGTCTTTAACGTTTCGCAGGTCGCGCAGCAGGGCGGTTTGCCGGTACTGCTTCAACTCATGGAGCGCCGCGCGCAGCGAGTAGAGTTCAAACAACACGGATAATCCCAGCACGATGTAGTTGACCACGGGGTCCTGCAAGTGGCGGGGATGTACGAGTCCCTCCACACCTTTGTAAATGGAGAAAACGGCGCCCACGAAGAACAAGGACACGGCCACGAGAAAGGCCCAGAAATACCTCTCCTTGCCGTATCCGAAAGGGTGCTCCGCGTCCGGCGGGCGCTTGCTCCGGTTGATGCCCACCAGCAGGAGCACCTGGTTCCCGACGTCCGCCAGGGAGTGCAGCGACTCGGCCAGCATGGACGAACTGTTGGTTATTATGGCGGCGGTGAACTTCGCCGTGGCGATCAGGCTGTTCCCGATAAGCGCGGCCGTAACGGCCCCGTGTTTCATCTGCAAACGCGACCCCTTTTGCGCTTATTATTTCCTGCCGACTCTGTTTCGCCAATCTTCGGTGTCTTTCCTTCCGGGTTGACAACCATTCTCTTCCAATATGTAATCATTGCAATTAGTGGTAGAAGCATGATAAAGGAAGTACCAAGGGGTAAAATAAAAATTTAAGGGGAGTGGTGTAAGATGAGTAGAAAATCTAATTACAGGACAATAGAGCAGTAGCAAATTTCACGTTTTTACCACCGCGCCCTCGGCGAGGCGCCCGGCACCCCGGGTGAACTCATGTTGTAAGCAATAGTTTTTACATTTGCAGCGGGGAAGGGGATTCCACAAGCTCGCCGATGGGCACCTCCAGGACATTCTGTGTTCCGTCCATTGGGCTTACAGTTGCCTTGTTTTTCTCGGCGTCTAAGCTTTCGATCCAAACGGGGGAGCCGTTCAACAGCACGTTAATAATAGCTCCGGACTGGACTATTTGCCGGGCTCTCTCAAAGTCCACTCGGTTCACCCCTTTATAGCCTTCCCGGTAGCGGTGATAAAAATAAAAGTTCATCTTTTGTTCAGTATTCTGTAAAAATTCTGACATAATAACAGATTATAATACCTTATAGACAGGGGAATACGATGGACAATCGCATGCGAGACAAGCCCTCGTATAATTTTAACCGCCGATATTCGCAACGGGAGGAATGGTGTGAGTAAAAGTAAACTAAACCCGAAGTTCAGGCGGAACAGTCATGGGCAGAACAACCTGCTATTGGCGACGGTGGGCCTGCTGCTCGTCGTATTTGTTGGGGCCATATGGCTGTCTCTTGCTAAACAGCCGGAGGAAAACAACCAGGGATGGAGCAGTACTTCAAGTGACCTGGCAGCGCACATCGACCTGCTAACCAAGGAAATTAGCGACCTGCAATCCGTTCTCGAGGAAGATCCTTCGAACAAAGAAGCTATGGTTGCGCTGGCCAATAACCAGTATGACGTAGGGGCGATTTACCTTTTTGAATTGGAACAAGAGCCGGAGGGAACCAGTTGGTTCAACCGGGCGGTGGAAAGCTACCAAAAGGCACTTCAGCGGGAGCCCGAAAACATTGAGGCCAGGGTGGACATGGCTACAGCAGCCTTTTACGCCGGTCAAAACGAACTGGCCAGGGCCAACTTCGAACAGGCCATAGCGCAAAACCCGGCATATGCGAATGCCCGTTTGAACTACGGTGTTTTTTTATTTCACTCGGCAGGCGACTATCAGGGAGCCATTGCCCAATGGGAAGAGGTGCTTAAGCTGGACGTTGACAAGGATACCCTTGAACATACCCGGAATCTTCTGGAGCAGGTTAAAGGACTGATGACACAGCAAAGTACAGAAGAGGGGAAGAGTTGAAGCGTAAAGGCGTGGAAGCCGGCGGCAATTACGGCAACAATGTGCTGTTCTAATTTAACCTTTGGTTACTGTATCGCGTTGACCGACCCCGCGATACAGGCTTACTCAATCAGCCCCGTAAATTCTATGGTTATAGTTGCCCGGGAGAGCGTTCTGTGTTAAAATAAGGAAAATAAAGCCCACCAACCACAGCACCGCACTAATCCCCGCAAGTTTAGAAAGATCTCTCGAAGAGATTCCCTATGAACCCCAAGGCACCCGTTGAACATTAAGCACTCCTGCAACAGCCCTATTCAACGAAACACCGCTCAGCATGGAATCCAGCCCATAAGCAACCGAGTTCCCGTGTTCGATTTGGAAGCCTGCCATAACCGAATTCAGTCACCCAATTCCCAATAGGGCCTTATTTACCGCGTATCCTTGCGACCAGTGAAGAGCATTCGGAACACCAGGCCAAGTGAAAGGGGAGGGTCCGCGTGACGCAAACGGAAGAAGTCCTTAGAGGAGATGCACCTTCTGCAAAAAAGACCAGTAAACTTATCGTCTTAAAACCTGCGGCTCAGCCGCTGCTTAAGCTCAAGCCGTGTGGTTTTCCTGCCTGTGAGGCTTTTTGCTGCTACGACGGCGTTTATTTAAAAGAGGGGGAAGAGGACCGCATAAAGCAGGCGGTATCTGATCACCCCGAATACTTCAAATACCTGCCCGAGGAATACATTGTGGACGGCAACTGGTACGAACGCGTTACAGGACGGAAAACCGCGGTACGGCCGTTCAGCTACAAAAGCCCGGATTATCCAAAACATTTTGAGAGTACCAGGTGCGTTTTCGCATATGAGGACGGGCGCTGTTCGCTACAGACGGCTGCAAAAAGACTGAAGTTGGAGCCCTGGCTCTTCAAACCGATGGCTTGCTGGTTGTTCCCGCTGCGGTTTTTGGACGGTCGAATTATCCTTCCGCCGCACGGGGAAGAGAAAGACCATGATTACATTGATGAAGACTATCCCGGTTTTATAACCTTCCTTCCTTGCGGCCGCCACAGTGAAGATGGGTTACCGTGGTTCCAGGCCCTGGAGAAGGAGATATTGTACCTTTTAAACATGAGTCTTTAGAAGAAATTCCTCCTCTCAACCGGGAGGAAGGTTTTGCACATTCTGATTCTTTTCCTCATTCGAAGAGCGTATAGTGAGTAATGCGTGTCTCGACGGTTTTACGAGACGCGTGCAAATAAAGCAGGAATTCTTGCGCCTCATAGTGAAATTTTCCAGAAAGAATTTGGGCGCGAATACAGCAAGGCGGTTTTACCCGCTTAGAAATTGGGAGATTAAATTGAAAAGTATTGAGATCGTACTTCTTATTCTTGAGTCAGTGTTGCTTGTCGCCACTGTCGTACTCCTGCTTTACAGTCTCAAAGAAGGTAGAAGCAGAAAAAAGCTTCTGTTAGAAGTCGGGAGGGCAGCGAAAATCCTCACCAGGCAGGAGTACTTTCTCACCGTTATGGACTCCATGATGGAGGCAAAGGCGGACGTTATCGGGTTTATTACGGGTAGACCGCCCCTCGGGGATGACGAGAAAAGGGTAAAGAGTATTGTGGTTAATATTGAAAGACTGTCGAAGCGCGGCGTAAAAGTGAAATACCTGATACCGAAATTACACGACAGGCTGCATGTGGGCTACTTATACTCAAAGGCCGGTGCGGAGGTCCGGTACGGTACCTGTGCCATAGCAAATGACATTCGTTATATAGTTGTGGACGACAAACTGGTCGTGGCCGGCATTCCCGAAAGTACCGGCGAAACAGAAGCCACAAAGAAAGGTTATCGGATTCCTTCCGACAGTCTTGCGAGCATCCTCAAGGAACACTTTTGCAGGTGCTGGGAAGAAGGAGTCGTCTACGAGGAGTATCTTAAGGAGATCATCAAGCAGACCGGCGTAACGCCGAAATTACTCGGGAAAGAGCTTCAAATAGACGAGAAAGAACTTGTCAAGCACAGTTAAGAACAGCGGCAAAAAAAGAGGACACGGTGCCCTTTTAAGTGCGATTGAAGAATACCTGCTACCTCCCAGCAACTCCCACCTTACAAACCTCAGCATTCCGGATATAATGATTTCCGCAAAACGGGGAGGCCTGGCAAAGGTCCTACCTTTATTAAATCTGGCGCGGCGCCAGGGGTCGGGATAGCATGCGTATTCCCACGTCTGAGAGTACAACTACCGGCGACCCCCGATTACTTAGACAGGAGTGTATTTTGCAGACTATGGAGTTCGTTCACCTGCACGTCCATACGCAATATAGTTTTCTGGAGAGCGTGCTGACCGTCGAGCAAGCCGTCGCCGGGGCCAAGAAGCTGGGCATGAAGGCCCTGGCGGTCACGGACCGCGGCAACCTCTTCGGTGCGCTCAAGTTTTACCGTTGCGCGCGGACCGAAGGGATAAAGCCGATCATCGGCTGCGAACTTGAAGTTGCGGATATCCATAATCCAAAGCCGTCTGGGGATCGCTCCCGGAACCGCCTCGTTCTCCTGGCTAAAACAGACGCGGGTTACCGGAACCTCATCCATTTGGTAACGCGGGCGCACCTCGAAAGCGCCCCGGATAGAAAATTTCGGCATCCGACGGTGTGCAAAGATTGGCTCCCGTTTTACGGCGAGGATCTGACTGCGCTCAGCGGATGTTTGATGGGGGAGATCCCCCGCCTTATTCTCAGCGGCAAATTCGATGCGGCAAAACGGGCTGCTTTAGAGTTTGAGAAGGTTTTCGGGCACGGGAACTTTTACCTGGAGATTCAGGACCACTCCCTCCCGGAAGAGAAGACAGTCAACCGCGCCCTCGTAAGGCTTGCCGGGGAAACGGGGATTCCCCTCGTCGCCACCAACAACGTGCGCTACCTCGACCGGCGCGATCAGCCGCTCTATGAAGCGGTATCGGCTGTCCGCCGCGGCGGGGCAGCGGCCCGCGCTACAAACGCGGAATTCTACTTCAAGTCAGC
>QZIW01000046.1 GCA_003604985.1 Ammonifex sp. | reverse complement strand
AAGGAATTATACTATACTATGGTTTGGGCTTCCCGGCATGTTTTTGTAACCGCTTTTCGAGGGGCCGCCGACGGTCCTTTATCATATTAAATGTGGTGTACCGCGCTGTTAAAGTCCGACCGGTAGGCATGGCGACAAGAAACCGCGAGGGGTTGAAACCGAAATGGTGCTGGAAGTTAACGAGGCCAATTTTGAAAAGGAAGTCTTAAGCTGCGATCTTCCTGTTATGGTGGATTTTTGGGCTGCCTGGTGCGGCCCATGCCGCAGTATGGCGCCGGTTGTTGAACAAGTGGCCGACGAGTTCAAAGGTAGAATAAAAGTAGCGAAGCTGAACGTAGACGACAATAAGGACCTGACGCAGCGGTACGGTATCAAGGGTATCCCTACGCTCCTTTTCTTCCAGAGCGGTAAGGTAGTGGGTCAGGAAGTTGGATATTCCCCGAAGGACTCCGTGGTCCAGAAGTTGAAAAACCTTCTCGGTACCGAACAGGGATGAGACTTTTTTTGGCCGGGTAATTTAAACCTGAAAGCGGTAAAGCGCGTTTTTTAACCTGTTAAATTTGTTGGCGTGGATTAATTAAAAGTAAGGATTTTACGTGGCAGTTGCGTGCTATAACTATTGTGTGGTATACTAACGCTGTACTTTCGCGGACGGATTAGGGATTGGCAAAGAGTGGGGTTTCCCACTCTTTCGTCTTAATAAATGAGTCCTCCGCCGAAGACAGTCTCTTGAAGTCATTACCACCTTGGAGGCGGTAAAATGCCGGCAGCAACCGATGTTGCTGGGGCCGTTGAAACGATTGCGGCGCCGCTGGCCGAAGCACTTGGATTGGAAATTGTTGATGTTGAATTCCGGAAAGAGGGAGGACGGTGGTTCCTCCGGGTCTTTGTGGACAGACCGGAGGGAGGGGTGAGCCTTAAGGATTGTGAGGCTCTGTCCGGGCCTCTTGGCAGGGCTTTGGATGAAAGGAATATCCCTAAGCACGAATACTTCCTTGAAGTCTCTTCCCCCGGTTTGGAGCGGGTACTCAAGAAACCTTCGGATTTTAAGCGTTTTGTGGGGCACAACGCCCTGGTTTTGACGGCAACACCCTTAAACGGCCGGCGAAAATTTAGCGGCAATATCGTTTCCGCTGAAGAAGATGAAGTAAGGCTTGAAGTTGATGGAAAAACGACAGTAATACCTTACACGGCGATTTCTAAAGCTAACCTGGTGTTTAAATGGTAGCCTGAGGGGAGGTGTGAGTATGAACACCGAGTTTTTGAAAGCATTGCGGGATCTTGAAAAAGAAAAAGGTATATCCATTGACTTGCTGCTCTCCGCCATCGAGGCGGCACTTCTCTCGGCATACAAGCGCAACTTCGGCTCTGCGCAGAATGCCCGGGTCAACATTGACCGCGCTACCGGTGAGTGCCAGGTTTTTGCTCAGCGTATGGTCGTGGAAGAGGTTACCGATGTGCGGGCGGAGATTTCCCTGCCTGAGGCCAGGGACATAGACCCAAGCTATGAACCGGGACACATAGTCGAATTTGAAGTGACCCCCCGGGATTTTGGCCGCATTGCGGCCCAGACTGCCAAACAAGTAGTTGTGCAGCGGATTCGCGAAGCCGAGCGGAATATGATATATGAAGCTTTCGCAAGCCGCGAGGGCGATATCATTACCGGTACGATTCAGCGGGTTGAACAACGCCACGTGTACATCGAACTCGGGAAGACGGAGGCGATACTGCCGCCGACGGAACAAATACCCGGGGAACGGTACCGCATCGGTGACCGGATTCGTGCTTACATACTCGAGGTCCGCAAGACCACCAAAGGGCCACAGATAATTGTTTCGCGCACCCACCCCGGCTTTTTACGGCGGTTGTTCGATTTGGAAGTCCCGGAACTCCAGGAAGGGATTATCGAACTGAAGGCAGTGGCGCGCGAAGCCGGTGTGCGCTCGAAAGTCGCCATTTTCTCGCACGACACTAATATAGACCCCGTCGGCGCCTGCGTCGGGCCTAAAGGGACCAGGGTGCAGGCCGTAGTTAACGAGTTGCGAAATGAGAAAATTGATATCATCCGCTGGGACCCGGACCCTTCCCGTTTTGTCGCGGAAGCCTTGAGCCCCGCCAAGGCTATCGCCGCGGAGATCTGGGAGGAGGAGAAGATTGCCAGGGTAATCGTTCCGGATAACCAGCTTTCGCTTGCGATCGGTCGTGAAGGACAGAACGCCCGGTTGGCGGCGAAGATCACCGGGTGGAAAATCGATATTAAAAGCGAGTCTCAGATGGAAGAAATATACGCGCAGGAGTACGCCGCCGTTTACGGCGACGATGGCGAAGGATATGCGGGGAGTTCCGAAGCCGAGTACGAGGAGGGGTAGGAAAAGACTAAAAATGGCAAACCCCAAACCGTAAACGGGCCCTGCCTTATTCTAAGCAACCGTGGGGGAAAGCTTTGGGGATGCCGCAAAGCGAGGGCTTAGAGCCGGCATTCAACGGCTTTTGGGGAAATTGTAACAGCGTTTAAATGTTTCGTTGGGTTCCGTCTTACGCGGGTTGTTCTGTGACAGTAGTAGTCGGGCTTGGTTTACGAGCGGTCCTCCAGGAGGTTACCAGTTTGGCGCGGCTAAAGAAGATTCCTCAGCGACTCTGTGTCGGCTGTCAGGAAATGAAACCAAAACGAGAAATGATTCGTATTGTCCGTACGCCGGAAGAGCAAATCGCGGTTGATCCAACCGGGAAAATGTCCGGTCGCGGTGCGTATGTCTGCCCGTCCGAGCAATGCTTGACCGAGGCGCTAAAAAGAAAGCGGCTTGGACGCGCTCTCGAGAGAACCGTATCCGAACAGGTTGTAGAAGCGATTCGGGAGGAGTTGATGCGTCGTTGTCCAAAGATGTAAGGCAGTATTTAGGGTTGGGTCAACGTGCCGGGCAGGTTGTTTCCGGTGATTTCATTGTCCGTGCAAAAATAAGGAAAAGAGAAGCTTGTCTGGTAATCGTAGCTACAGACGCCGCGAGTCATACACTTAAGGATTTCTTGAGGTTTACCCGCGGGACGGAAATAAAGGTGGTAAACTTCGGCCGGAAAGCCGAACTCGGCGCGGCACTCGGCCGGCCCCCCCGGGCGGTGGTGGCCGTGCTGGACCAGCATCTGTCGGCCAGAATCCTTAACATCATAGAAGAGAGCAAGTCGTAGGACCTTTTCCTACGGAGGTGATTGAATGGCGAAAAAAAGAGTACACGAGATTGCAAAAGAACTGGATATAGAAACAAAAGTCCTTATTAAAAAGCTTACGGACCTTGGCATCGAAGTCAAGTGCAATTTTTCTGCGCTGGCTGACGAAGAGGTGGCGAAAGTCCGGGAAGCATTCGCCGGGACCGCTCCCAAAACGGCTGTCAAGAAAAAAACCACCAGGGCTAAAGATAAATTGCTCGCTGACGGTCCCGGAGAAGCGAAGCCCACTTTCGAAAGCGTTGCCGGCGCGGCGAAAGCTGCGGTGGAAGCGCCCGCTTCGCCGGCGGACGACAAGGGGGAGGCGGCGGCCGGGAAAAGGGTACACCCTGCCCGGGAAGCCGATGGCAAGACAGTGCCAAAGGCCGAAAGAGAACCGAGAGCCGACTCACTTTCCAAGTTTGGGCCCGGCCTGGTGGACAAAGTTCCTCAAAGGCCGCCGGACAGAAGGTTTGTGGAACGCCCCCTCGCCTTCGAAAAAAAGACAAACCGGGGGATATTCTCGGGCATTACCGCTCCAATTACTCAAGTAGAAAAAAAAGCACCGCCTTTGAAACCGGAACCGCCCGTTTCAACCGAGCGGCCCGGGGTTGTTTCCCCTGCGCAACAAACCGGTCTAAGGGAAAACGGCGCACCACTGCCCAGAGAGCCAGTGAAGCCCGCAGCGCCGGTTGGCCCGCCTTCCCGGCCTTTCGGCAAGGCGCCGGGGCCCAGGGTGCAAGCTGGCAAAACTGAACCGCGGCGCGACCACTGGGCAGGGCGACAACCAGCGCCCCAGAAGCAGGCGCCCAGACCGGGTATGGGTGCCGGCGCACCCGCGCGCCCGGCTCGTCCCGGCGCGCCCCATCCCCGGCCACCAGGGACGGGGAAGGGGCCACACCCGGGAGCGGATCGTCGGCCGGGAAGGATAAGCCCGATAGCCATTCCGCCGCCGCCGCAACTGGAAAAAGGCAAGGCTCCCCAGAAGCAAGAGGCGCGGCCCAAGACCGACAAACGGGCTAAAGAGCGCGTTGCGGACCGGTTAGTGCCGCAGTGGGAGCAAGAAGGTGAAAAGCTGAAGAGCAAGATCACCCGGCGGCGCAAGGAATTTGAGCATCACGCGATTCCGAGACCGGTTGAGAAAAAGCCCATTCAGATCGGTGAAACGATCACCGTTAAGGATTTAGCGGAAGCGATGCAGCGTAAGGCCGCGGATCTTATTAAAAGACTCATGATGTTAGGGATGCTCGTAACCATCAATCAAGAAATTGACGCCGATACGGCGGCTATTCTCGGGCACGAGTTCGGGTACCAGGTAGAGGTGAAGCCGGTATTCGACGTGGAGTCTTTGTTGGCCGAAGAACCCGAGACGGACCCGACCAAGCTTAAATCCCGTCCCCCGATAGTAACGGTGATGGGCCACGTCGATCACGGCAAGACGTCGCTTCTTGATGCAATCAGGACGACCAACGTAACGGCGACTGAGGCCGGGGGTATTACCCAGCATATCGGGGCGTACCAGGTTGAGAAAAACAACCGGAAGATAACTTTCATCGACACGCCCGGTCACGAAGCTTTTACGGCGATGAGGGCCAGGGGCGCACAGGTTACCGATGTTGCGGTGTTGGTAGTCGCTGCGGACGACGGCGTTATGCCCCAGACCGTTGAAGCAATCAACCACGCGCGTGCAGCGGGGGTGCCGATCGTTGTCGCGCTCAACAAAATTGACAAGCCCAACGCAAAACCCGACCGGGTAAAAAGGGAACTTGCCGATCAAGGTCTGGTACCCGAGGAATGGGCCGGAGACACCGTCTGTGTACCGGTTTCGGCCCTTAAAAACCAGGGGATAGAAGACCTTTTGGAAATGATTTTGCTGGTGGCCGACGTTTTGGAACTAAAGGCCAACCCCGAGAGTCATGCGCGCGGCACCGTTATAGAATCGAAGCTTGATAAAGGGCGCGGGCCCGTAGCCACGGTTTTGGTACAAAAAGGAATGCTCAAAGTCGGCCACACCCTCGTTACCGGAAGTCAGTTTGCCCGCGTGCGGGCGATGATTGATGATAAAGGGAAAAGAGTCAGCCAAGCAGGCCCATCGACACCGGTGGAGGTTCTCGGTTTTTCGGAGGTGCCGGAGGCCGGTGAGCCCTTTGTGGTGATTGAGGAACACCTGGCCCGGCAGATAGTCCAGAAGCGCGTCGCGAAAAAGCGTGAGGAAGAAGTCCGGGCGCGGGCCAAGATGGCCCTGGAAGACGTTTACGAACGCATCAGGGAAGGACAGATCAAAGAGTTGCCGCTGATCATAAAAGCCGACGTACACGGTTCGGCCGAAGCTCTCAGCAAGGCGCTCGAGCACCTGGACACGGAAGAGGTGCGGGTGAACCTTATCCACACCGGTGTAGGTGCGATTACCGAAACGGACATAATGCTGGCTTCCGCCGCCGGGGCGATTATCATCGGTTTCAACGTGCGGCCCGATGTTAATGCGCGTAAGGCCCAGGAACGGGAGAAAATAGACATCAGACTCTACCAGGTGATTTACGAAGCCATCAATGACGTTAAAGCGGCACTTTCGGGGCTTTTGGAGCCCGAGTACCGCGAGGTAATCTTGGGACGGGCCGAGGTCCGGAAGGTTTTCCATGCTTCCAAACTTGGAACGATAGCCGGCTGCTACGTTACCGAAGGCAAGGTCGGTCGGGATGCCAGTGTCAGGGTGATTCACGACGGTGTCGTGGTTCACACCGGTAGGATTGAGTCGCTCAAACGCTTTAAAGATGATGTGCGTGAAGTGGCTCAGGGATTCGAGTGCGGACTGATGGTGGAAAACTACGACGATTTGCACGAAGGTGACGAACTCGAATTTTTCACCATGGAGGCGGTAAAGAGGCAGCTTGAATAAACCGGGGGGTAGTTTCCGTGCCATACCGTACGGCGCGATTGGCAGAGACAATCAAAGAAGAGTTGGCGGATATAATCCAAAACGAGCTTAAAGACCCGCGGCTGGGTTTTGCTACGATTACGAGAGTAGAAGTCTCAGCGGACCTGCGCTATGCCAAAATATTTGTCAGCGTTTACGGGTCGCCTGAAGAAGGTCGGGCAACTCTGACCGTCCTCGAAGGGGCGCAGGGGTACGTGCGGGGGATCCTGGGACGCCGCTTGCGTCTTCGTTACGTTCCGGAAATAGTCTTCAAGCTCGACACCGCCATCAGCCATGGTATAAAAGTTTCACGTTTGCTTGATGAACTTAAAAAAGAAGGGACGCAGATTGAATAGCCTTGAAAGAGTGGCCGGGGAGCTGGCCAACGCCCGCCGCGTGATAGTATCCGGCCACGTCATGCCGGACGGGGACTGCATCGGTTCGATGCTGGCCCTGGGCCTGGCCTTGGAGCGTGCAGGGAAAGACGTGACGTTTGTTTCCCCAGGGCAGATCCCGCTGATCTACGCTTTTTTGCCCGGTGTGGAACATGTTAAGGTTAATCCGGCGCTACCCCAGTTGAACCCTGAAGCGGCCACCGGGTTGGTTGTCATCGTGGATACGTCCGTTCCGGAAAGGCTGGGGGATTTTCTGGGAGTTGTGAGTCAACTCCGGCAGTCCGGATGGCGGACACTCCTCATTGACCACCACATTTCGGCGTTGCCGTACGCCGATTACAATTATATTGACCCCGGCGCATCCGCTGTGGGGGAGATCATCTTCGACTTGCTGAAACTCCTCGGGCAAAAGCTTGACAGGGATATTGCGACCTGCCTTTACACAACCATTGCCACTGACACCGGGGGTTTCCGTTATGAAACGACCACGTCGGCTACCCACAGAAAAGTAGCCGAATTGATCGAAGCCGGGGTCGACGTAAGGGCTGTAAGCCTGCAGATTTTCGAAGAGAGGCCTTTGAAAAGCATTGAAGCCTTGAGAGCCGCCCTCAACACGCTGCAAATCAGTCCTTGTGGCCGTGCCGCCTGGTTTACCATGGACAAGGAAACTGCGGACAGATTACAGATCGGGGACGAGCATATCGACGGGCTTGTAAACTACGCCCGGGTGATTCAAGGCGTCGAGATCGCGTTGTTGTTCCGCGAAGTCAATGAGGGAAAAACTAAGGTTAGTTTTCGTTCAAAGAATTTCGTCGACGTGAGCCGGCTTGCCGGCACCTTTGGCGGTGGCGGGCACCCACGGGCTGCAGGGGCGTTGGTTCCAGGGAAACTTGATGCGGTCCGAGACGCTGTAATCAACGCCAGCATGACGGCGTTGGGGAGTTAGTGCGGCCTTTGGAAGGAATCCTCAACGTTTTGAAACCGCCAGGAATGACTTCGCATGACGTCGTTGATTGGGTGCGAGGCCTCACCGGGGTTAAGAAGGTGGGCCATACCGGCACTCTCGACCCCGGGGCCGGCGGCGTTCTGGTGGTTCTGGTCGGCAGGGTTACCCGGGCCGCACAGTTTTTTGTTACTGAAGAAAAGGAGTACTTGGCGGAAGCTGTTTTCGGGGCTGAGACCGATACCCAGGACGCCTTTGGGAGGATCGTCGTCCGTGGTGAAGCCTCACATCTCACGCCGGAAGACGTCGCCGGAATCTTGCCGCGTTTTCGGGGGGAGATCACTCAGGTACCGCCGCTTGTTTCCGCGGTTCATCACGGGGGCAAAAGACTCTACGATTTGGCTCGTGCAGGCCAGGCAGTGGAAGTCCCCCCCCGTACGGTAGAGATTCGTTCCCTGGAAATGATAAGGGGTGAATGGGGAACAAAGGCCCCAAGGGTGCTTTTTCGGGTTTGCTGTTCCAAAGGCACTTACGTGCGGGCGCTGATCACCGATATCGGGAAGGCTTTGGGCTGTCCGGCGCACCTGGGTTTTCTGCTTCGGACGCGCGCGGGCGGGTTCACAATAACGAGTTCCAGTACCCTCGAAGAATTTGCAGCATTAAAAGCTGAGGGAAATTTGGAACGCGCTTGTGTCAATATCGGAGATGCGCTGGCGCACCTTCCCGCGGTGGAGGTAAAAGACTCGGCCATAAAGGCGGTCCGGAGTGGGAGCCGTGTCTACCCCGCGGGCGTTGCCGGCGAAATCGAAGAGTTGAATCCGGGTGTATTCGTAAGGCTCGTCGCCGGGGCGGACTTTCTGGCCGTTGCCCGTGTGGACTGCCCGGAAAATGGACGTACAATTCTTAAGCCTGTATGGGTTCATTCTGTCCAGGTATAAAATGGGAGGTTCGACGTTGGAGATTTTAACCGATTACCACGGTCTGCGACATCACTTCAAAAACGTCTCTGTCGGCCTTGGGAATTTTGACGGCGTACACCTGGGTCACCAGCGACTGATTAACCAGTTGGTCTCCCGTGCACGCCGGTCCAAGGGAACATCGGTGGTATTTACGTTTGAACCTCACCCGGCAATGGTCTTAAACCCCGACAACGCGCCGCCGCTGCTGCTGGCCTCGGAGGTTAAGCAGCACTTAATAGCCGGGCTTGGCGTTGATTTGTTATTGGCCGTTCCTTTTACCAGAGAATTTGCTTCTTTGAGTCCGGAACGGTTTGTCAGGGAAGTTTTATGCGGCGAGATCGGGGCGAAGGCCGTTTTTGTGGGTTATAACTATACCTTTGGCCACCGCGGTGCCGGTACGCCGGAAACCTTGCTTGAGTTGTCAAAAGAAAACGGTTTTACCGTAAAGGTTATCCCTCCGGTCATGGTCCAAGGGCAGCCGGTTTCCTCCACACTGGTTCGTAATCTGGTCGCTGACGGCCGGGTGGAAGAAGCCAAGGATTATTTAGGCTATTACCCGCTGTTCAAGGGGACTGTTGTTGCCGGAGAACGCCGGGGTACCCGGATAGGTTTTCCAACGGCCAACCTGGACGTGGAAGAGCGTGTTCTTGTCCCGGCCAACGGTGTTTATGCCGTTAGGACGTTAATTGATAACGAGGTATTCTACGGCGTCGCGAATATCGGCGTTTGTCCGACATTCGCCGGTAGTGCCCCTTGCAAGCGGCGTATCGAGGTGTTTACCTTTGACTTTAGCGGCGATCTATACGGGAAGTCCCTTGAGGTTTCATTCGTCAGGCGTTTGCGTGAGGAGCGGCGTTTTGAATCCGCGGCCGAACTGGTGGAACAAATCAGGCTTGATGTCGCAGCGGCCAGGGCGCTCGCGGGAAGATAACGCCTGAAACCGTTATTAATTATAAAAAGAGCCGTGCGTTTGGAATAATGATTAGTAGGGGCCTGCGAATGTCGGCGGTACATGCAGGAGCAAAGATTTACAGCGTACAACATTTGTGTTAAAATCTCACTTGAACGCTGTGAAGAAGGGGTCGCGAGTCTTGAATTTTACGGGTTTGGCTCCCAATGCTGCTAACCTGAGAATCTGGCTCGACCAGATAGCCCTGATCTGTCTTAGTGAGGAGTTTCAAAAATTAAAAGCCGAACTGGAGTCTATTTATCAAGAAGTTAACTTTCCGGAGGCGGGCGTTACGGCGTTCGCGGACGCCCTTTACGCTTTCTTAACCGAGCATGAAGAGGTAAGTATCACGGCTACTTGAGGAAAGTTATGCGGGTAATAATTACGGAGCACGCGGTGAAGCGCCTCCGTGAACCGCGCCAGCAGGAGATTACCACGGGCGACATCATTGCTGCCGCGGAGTCGATACCGGGTCTTATAGTCTCCGCAACCCGCTTCCGCGGTTTCGCAACCAGGTCGGGCCGGATTTTTGATATTGTCGCCAAGGACATCAATGAAGGGCGCCTGGTAATCACGGTGATAGGCAAATGAACCGTCGGCTTGGTACAGCGTGAAAACGCTGTTCTACGCCGGCGGCAATTATGGGAGGAGGTGAAGGGTAGGTGGCGCTTACGGTGGAGAGAAAGCAGTCAATTATCGAGTCTTTCAGGGTACACGAGAACGACACCGGCTCTCCCGAAGTACAGATTGCCATCCTGACCGAAAGAATCAACTTGTTGAGTGAGCATCTTAAGGCGCACAAAAAGGATTTTCACTCACGGCGGGGCCTTCTAAAGTTGGTCGGTCAAAGGCGGGCACTCTTGAACTACTTGAGGGATTACAGTTTCGAACGCTACCAGCGATTAATCGAGAGACTTGGTTTAAGAAAATAGCGGGGTTATAACCCCATTTTTTTTAGGAGGCAGAGTCCTTAATGTTTGATGAAAAGATACTGAAAAAAGAGACCGTTCTCGGGGGTCGACCACTTTCGCTTGAGACCGGGCGCATGGCCCGGCAGGCGGGGGCCGCGGTAACCGTACGTTACGGCGATACAATGGTTCTGGCAACGGCCACAATGGCTTCCAAACCCAGGGAGGGCATTGATTTTTTCCCGCTGCTCGTTGACTACGAAGAGCGCCATTACGCCGTCGGTAAGATTCCGGGCGGTTTCCTCCGGCGGGAGGGAAGGCCCGGGGAGAAGGCCGTCCTTTCCGCACGGCTTATTGACCGGTCGATACGCCCGCTTTTCCCGAAGAAAATGCGGCACGACGTACATGTAGTGGCAACGATTTTGTCCGTTGACCAAGACTGTGCTCCCGGGATCGCGGCGATGATCGGTGCTTCGGCGGCGCTCACCCTTTCCGGAATCCCCTTTCTCGGGCCCATCGCGGGTGTAGTCGTAGGTCTGGTCGATGACGGTTTTGTGATTAACCCCACCGTCGCGCAGGAGGAGGGGAATAAACTCGCGATCGTCGTTTCCGGCACGCGGGAGGCCATAATGATGGTTGAATGCAGTGCAAAGGAGGTGCCGGAAAGCACCGTTCTTGGAGCCATAGATAAAGGATACCAGGTGGTGCGCGAGATCGTTGACTTTATCGATGAGTTTTGTAAGGAAGCCAACGGCCTTGGACTTGCCTCGCCCAAGGTCGAGTTCATCGTTCCGGCGCCGGACGCCGATTTGGTGGCAGCTGTGTCATCGGCGGCGCAAACGGCTCTCGAATCGGTAATCCGTGAATGCAGCACGGTGCAGTTCGATAAAAAGCTGAGAGAAGAGCGCATTGAGGAGACCAAAAACCAGCTAATCGCCGGCTTTCTTGAACAGTACCCGGACTCCGAGGCGGATATCAGCGAGATCGTGGACGAACTTGAAAAGAAGGTCGTCCGGGAGTTTATCAGGACACAGAGACTCCGTATCGACGGGCGGGGCTTGAAAGAAGTCAGGCCTTTGAGCGTGGAGGTGGGCGTCCTGCCCCGTACCCACGGCTCCGGACTGTTTTCCCGGGGCCAGACCCAGGTTTTGTCGGTCGTAACCCTTGGTCCCATCGGTGACGAACAGATCCTGGACGGTCTGGGGCTGGAAGAGACTAAACGCTTTATGCACCATTACAACTTCCCGCCGTTCAGCACGGGTGAAGTTCGTCCGATGCGCTCCCCCGGAAGGCGGGAGATCGGGCACGGGGCCCTGGCCGAGCGGGCGCTGGAAACGGTTATTCCGCCTGAAGACGCTTTCCCGTACACCATCAGGATCGTATCCGAAGTGCTGTCGTCGAACGGTTCCTCGTCGATGGGCAGCATTTGCGGCAGCACGCTTGCCCTGATGGATGCCGGGGTGCCGATTAAGGCGCCGGTGGCCGGGATCGCCATGGGTCTGATCAAGGATGCCGGTGAGGTCAACATCCTAACCGATATTCAGGGGTTGGAGGATCGCCTGGGGGATATGGATTTTAAGGTAGCGGGCACTACCGAGGGCATAACGGCCCTCCAAATGGACATTAAGATTCCCGGTATAACGAGCGATATTTTGGAGAAGGCACTGACCCAGGCGCGGGAAGCGCGGTTGCTGATCCTGGATGCCATGAAAGACGTTATTCCGGCGCCGCGGCCCGAACTGTCCCCCCACGCACCGCGCGTCCTCCACACCGTTATTGACCCCGAGAAAATACGGGATGTGATCGGCCCCGGGGGGAAAATCATCCGGAAAATTATTGAGCTTACCGGAACCGAGATAGACGTCGAAGACGACGGGAGGGTTTTCGTTACCGCTCCTACGCGCGAGGCCGGGCAAGAAGCGATGGACATCATCAAGAACATCACGGCGGACGTAACCCCGGGGCAGGTTTACCTTGGCCGGGTTACGCGGGTGACCGATTTCGGGTGTTTTGTCGAGATAATTCCCGGCGTACTTGGCCTGCCGGGTAAGGAAGGCCTTGTGCACATATCTCAGCTTGCGCCCCAACGGGTAGAGAAAGTTACGGACGTGGTCAAGGAAGGAGACCAGATTCCGGTGAAAGTAATCGGCCAGGATAATCAGGGGCGGATTAAACTCTCCAAGAAAGAGGCAATGCGTTCGGGTGAATCTCAGGAAGGACGGAGACCGGGCAAAAGGCACCCCCGCATCAAGATCTCAACAAAATAAGACGGACATCCTATCGTCCCACCCGCAAAAATAAATTTGCGGCTGGAAGCATAAGATTTAAAGAAGGCTAAGTTGAATCCCCTCTTGCGGGGATTTTGCCTTTTCAAAGGGGGTTGTCCGTATGGCATATGTTATTTTGCGTTTAGGTCTGATGATCCGGTACTTGGTGGTGATGGTGTTGAGCATCGGCATCCCGGTGGCCGTCGGTTACCTGGCATCCCGGGATACCAGCGCCGTCATGACTGCCGCAACCAGCCCTATATATCACGGTCCGAGCGAAAGACGCCTCATTGCGCTCACGTTCAACGTTTGTTGGGGTGAGGAGCACCTGCCGAAGATGTTGCGGTGCCTCCGCGAAAACAAAGTCGGGGCAACCTTTTTTCTCGGCGGCCAGTGGGTAGAGAAGTACCCGGAGTTGGCCAGGGAGATCGGACGGAATTTTGAAGTCGGGAACCACGGCTACGCTCACCGTCACCCGGATCAATTATCGACGGCGGATAATTTAGCGGAGATAAGACGTTCGGAAGCGGTTATCCAGAACACGCTGCGCAAGCGGCCTCGCCTTTTCGCTCCGCCGTACGGCGAGTGTGGCCCGCCGGTCCTCGAGGCCGCCGACAAGGCCGGATACCGGGTTATCATGTGGAGTATCGACCCGGTTGACTGGCGGCCGCAGCCGGCCCCGGTTATCAGCTCCAAGATCATCACCAAGGCTCATAACGGCGCCATAGTGCTGCTCCATCCCACCGCTGCCACCGCCGAGGCGCTGCCGGCGATAATCAATAACCTGGCGGGGCGGGGTTTTGAATTCGTGACGGTATCGGAGCTGCTAACGGACCGCGGAGAGTCTCCAAGTCCTGCTTCCTGATCATTATTTGGCGCCTTTAAGCTGCAGGTCCGGTTTGGTTGCAACCGATTACTTGCACCGGTTATTTTTTGCACGTGAGTCGCCTGCGCTTTATTTCTTGGGAGCTTAAAATTTGGGTATGCTTATACTGGTTGTGGGCAAACGGATTAACCTCTTCCCGGTTCTGGTACTTATTACCGGTCTGGCCTGGGTTCTTGCTTGCCATGTGCACATAATAGAAACGACAGGGTTATTCCCCACAGTCCTTTGCGGCCGTGTTATAGTCCTTGATCCCGGACACGGCGGTGTCGATCCCGGTACGCATGAAGGCGAACTGGTGCTGGAGAAAGACCTTGTCCTGGAAATCGCCGAAAAAACGAGGCAATTCTTTGTGAACGCGGGGGCCCAGGTGATTATGACCCGTAACGAGGACCGTGATCTGGCCGCGCCTGGAGAGAAGTCACTTGCCGCCAGGAAACGTCAAGACTTGCGGGCCAGGGTGGAACTGGCCAACAAAGCTAAGGCGGACTTGTACCTGAGTATTCATGTCAACAGTTCGCGAAACCCGGGCAAATCCGGCGTCGAAGTTTATTATTCTGAAAAGCCGGGAAGTAAGGAGTTGGCGGAGTTTATCGCCAAGGAGTCTCTGCGCTATACAGGCCGGAATCATGTGCCGCTGCCGGGCAGGTACTTCGTCCTTCGGGAAACAACCATGCCGGCCGTTCTGGTAGAAGTGGGTTTCCTCTCCAACCCGGAAGAAAAGAGATTGTTGGGTGATAGAAAATACCAGGAACGGCTTGGATGGGTAATCTTCCAGGGTGCTTTACGCTACTTTGAGCAGGACCGGGTTCCGAGAATTACAGAAAACTGAATAAAAAACACCTTATTAAAGGATTAGTATCAGGCCCTGTCGAAAACCCCTTAGACAAACAGCGAGAGGGTGGCAACTATGGTGCAGGTGGAGAAATTGGACAACGGTGTGACCATTTTAACCGAAGAAATTCCGCACGTCCGTTCCGTTGCGGTGGGCATATGGGTTGGCGTGGGCTCCAGGGACGAAGAGCCCGAGCAAAACGGTATTACACATTTCATCGAGCATGGGCTTTTTAAAGGAACAACCACCCGTACCGCAAAGAAGATTGCGGAGGAGCTTGATGCCGTGGGCGGGACGCTTAACGCCTTTACGGCCAAGGAATGTACTTGCTTTTACGCCAAGGTGCTCGACGAGCATTTTCCCCTGGCGATAAACATTCTTACCGATATGATCTTTAACTCTCGTTTTAACGCGGAAGACCTGGAAAGGGAAAAGAACGTAATCATTGAGGAAATCAGGATGTACGAGGACACACCGGACGAATTGGTACATGACGTTTTCTCGAGTACACTCTGGCAGGGCCACGCTTTGGGCCGCCCGGTCATCGGCACGGAAGAGGTCGTCAGGACCCTTTCACGCGAAGATTTCTTGAGTTACTACCGGCGCCACTACCTCCAGGGGCGAATGGTGATAGCGGTTGCGGGCAATATACAGCACGAGAAAGCGGCAGCCGTCTTGAGGCCGGCTTTTAACAACATCGTGAGGCATAACGGTGCGCGGGAGCTGGTAAAGCCTTCGCCAAAAGCGCAAACCACCTGCCGTACCCGTGATACGGAGCAAGTACACGTCTGCATAGGTACACCGGGTAAGGCTCTGGGAGACGACCTGGTTTATGTGTTCCAGGTGCTAAACACCGCCCTGGGCGGGGGGATGAGTTCCCGGCTGTTTCAGCGGATCAGGGAAGACCTCGGTCTGGTTTACTCGATTTACTCGTATCATAGTTCATACCGGGATACCGGTTTGTTTTGTATTTACGCAGGCCTCGCGTCAGCGAATGTGACCCGCACGCTTGAAATTATTGCCGCTGAAGTTGCGTCGATTCGCGACTACGGCATAACCGAAGAGGAACTGGAGCGCGCCAAAAACCAGTTAAAGGGTAGTTTCCTGCTTAGTCTGGAAAGTGTGACGACCCGCATGAGCCGATTGGGGAAATCACAACTTTATCTTGGCAAGGTGCTGACTCCGGATGAGATAGTGGAACGGATCGAAAGCGTCACCTTCAAAGACGTTCGTGAGTTGGGAGAAAAAGTATTCCAACCCGACAATTTCGCCTTTGCCTCTATCGGCCCGTGGGAAGATGGCGCTATCTGGAATAATGCACTGGCGAAACTTGCTTGATGCGAGGGACGATAGAGGTGGAAGTTTCGGTCATGCGCCTTTCCGGCACTGAGGACCTCCCGCTGCCGGCATATGCCACGGAGGGGGCGGCGGGGGTGGATCTCCACGCCGCCGTTACCGAAGCGATAACAATTTTTCCGGGAGAGCGACACTTAATCCCCACCGGTATTACCATAGCGTTGCCCGAAGGTTGCGAAGCGCAAGTAAGACCTCGCAGCGGGCTTGCCTTAAGACATGGTGTGACTCTGCTGAATACCCCGGGGACGGTCGATGCGGATTACCGGGGTGAGATTAAAGTAATTTTAATCAACCTTGGCGCCGAGCCTTTCACGGTCCGCCGCGGGGACCGGATCGCACAGTTGGTGGTGCACTCCTATACCAGGGTCAAGTGGCGGGAAGTTCCCAATCTTGAGGATGAGGCTACGGAGCGGGGGGGCGGTGGTTTCGGGCATACCGGTTAGAAAGAAGGGTCCGTCCTACCGCTTAGAACCCTCCTTAACGATGCGGGCGAGACCCTGGTATGTTTAAAAAGTTGTTGCGGAAATAAGCCAGACATTTGAGGCAGAACTGCCTCTGTTTTTATATTCGGATGCGTCCGCCCAATCCCGATCTGGTAATAACCCGGTGTTACGGCTCATATGAATAAACCGGGGGGTGGACAACGTGTTGGGAACGCTATTCTTCTTTGTCATTGTGGTGATCCTGGTGGGATTTTCTGTGCGGGAAAGAGTGCGGCAGCAGTCCTGGCGGTTTAGGGCTTCCAACGGAACCAGGCCCTCCCCTTTGGCTAATGCCCTGGCCTACCTGGTGGGCGTGGCGGGGGGTATCTATCTCTCCATATCCCTGGTTGTCGATTTCTTGAAAGTAAGTGTTCCCGGTCGGGTAAGCCTTTGGAAAGTTGAACTGGAACCAATAGCCGCCATTGCCATTGCGTTGGCGATCCTTCAGCCGTTTTTTCTGCGGTTCTACCATTACGCCCGCCGGGAGTCCGGCAACGGTTACGACTTTTAATTCCATCCGGGAGGAATGACCGTGCGGTTAGGGGAACTGGTAGGAAAAGAAATCGTCAATCTTTGCAACGGGGCGCGTTTGGGCGTAATCGGGGAATCCGATCTGATCATTGACGGGCAATCCGGCCTGGTTCAAAGCATTATTTTGCCTCGCAGGGTGAACCTGTTGAACCTCTGGGTCGACCGCCAGCAGTTAATAATACCGTGGGAAGCGGTACGAAAAATCGGGTCGGAGGTTGTGGTCGTGGAACTCGACCAGACCAATGCTTTGGTGAGAATTTGATTGGGCCGGCTTAAATCACTTACGTTTCGAAGCGCCGTTTCCGGCGTTTTTTTTTTGCGCCGAGCGACGGAAATACATTGTAGTGTGTTTGAAGGGACGTTTGTGCGGAGAGCAATATCCGGTGCCTATGAAATTAGAATGGCGAAGACCAAGACCAGCACGTGCAGCGTCTGGTCGATCATAATTTTCAACCACTTATTGTCGTCCGAACGGTTGAGGTACCGCGCCCACAAGTTGACAAAACCCCTCCTGTCCAGGAAAAGGTGGCTCAGGAAGACGATGATCACCGCCGGAGGTGATAAGCCCCCGGCTGCCAGGGAAAACAATGTCACCGCGGCCGTATATACGGTACTGTGGACCGCCAGGGGGAACCACAGGGCGGTCTTGTTTTCGGCCATCCAGCGTGTCTGAAGAAGAAAGTCTCCGACCAGGTGGCCCGCCAGCAACCACTCGAATAGAGTCATCTCTTTACCTTCTCCCTTTCATTGCCGATAAACATTTTAAGAGCACGCATTCCCCATCAGCTTTTGGCATTAAAGGTTAGCAAAAGGAAGGATTTTGTATAATCTTGTCGCAAAACAATTATAAGCTATTTTCTTCCTTGATTACCAGGTAATTTTTTGGGGGAGGGTCCTGGCTTGGTCGAAAAGCGAAAACCAGTCACGTTGTTGCTGCGGGGTTGGATTATCACCATTGTCTTAACCGTAATCGGCGAGGAAGTGAACCTGGCCTCAAGTCTGGAGGCGATGAACAAAGCATACCAAACCCAGATCATCCTTAGTGAGCGTACCGTCCGGCTGCTCAAGGAGGGCGATTTGCCGGCCGGGTGGGATTTAAAATTTATTGAAGCGGCTGCGGTGCGCGGTATGGCCGAGCCTGTAAACATTTACACGCTCGGCCGGGAAGAAATGTCCGAATCCGCCTGAACCTTCCGGTGGAGAACGGTCGAAAACCTCTGTGACCGCCTTTCTCTCCGAGTACTCCTCTGTTTACCAATCGCTTTTCCGGTGGATACTATGGAATATTAAACGGGCCGCAGTATTATGCTTGAGCTTTGCGCCGAGATGTTACCCGCTTCGGTGTGGCCCGGTTTAAAGGATCTATAACTCCGAGGACAAGCCGATGCCCTTTATTGAAAGACGCGAACTTATAAACGAAATCAGCCGGCTACGGGATGCGGCGGCGATTTGTTATTTTACCGGCGACAGGGAGAATGTCTCGACAAGAATCGCCCCTGACGTGCTGCCGGTTTTATACCGCCATCTCCGTCTCCAGGATAAGACTGAACGCATAGACCTGTTCCTTTATACCCGGGGAGGAGACGTTCTGACTCCGTGGCGCATGGTACACCTGATGCGGGAATTCGCGCCGCTTTTCAACGTTCTCGTTCCTTTCAGGGCTTACAGCTCCGGGACTTTGCTTTGTCTGGGAGCAGACGAAATTGTCATGACCAGAATGGGGGAATTGGGGCCTATCGACCCGAGCGTCATCAACGCTTTCAACCCCCAGGACCCCCAAAACCCCGCCGCACGCATGCCGGTTAACGTAGAGGATGTTTACTCGTATTTGGCACTTGCCAGGGAACTGGCGGGGTTGGAAAGCGAAGAGCATCTGGCCAGGGTTTTCGCGCTGCTGGCGGAACGGATTCACCCTCTGGCCCTGGGCAACGTCCACCGGAACTACCTTCTTGTCCGCTCGCTTGCGAGGCGGCTGTTGGGTCTGCGGCACGAACCCTTTCCCAAAGAGCGGATGCAGCACATAATAGACAGCCTCACTGAAAAACTCTACGCTCACAACCATATGATTTCCCGCCGGGAAGCCGCGCGGGAAATCAGGCTCCCGGTGGTATTCCCCTCAGACAGGCTAGAGCAGTTGTTGTGGCAGCTTTATGAAGACTTCGCGGAAGAACTCGAAATGAACCAGCCTTTCAACCCGAAAGAGATTCTACAAGGTTCACGCACTGAGTTTGAGGCGGTGGGAGGGTTCGTAGAGTCGGAAACGGTCCAGGACGCGTTCGTTTTTAACGGGGTGATTGAGCGGCGTGACTTTCCCGAGGCGGGGCAAATCACCGTAAACATCCTAAAACAGGGCTGGCAAGCATTGAGGTGAGCCGGAGGTATTCAGGAGAAAACCCAGCGCAAAAAAGAAAGAGATGCCCTTGATGAACACATGGTTGAAGGAGACCAAATGAGCAAAAATCAGAAGAAAAACGATAAGGCTGAAAAGGTGGTCCCGGTGCGGTTTAGATACCCACAGGCCAACCGCTACTATTTGTTGACCGATAAAAGCGGTTACCCTTCAGCGGAGTTCCGGTTTCCGAACCAGGAATTGGATCGCGCGCTGGTTGTCCGTGAGGTGGACCGCTGATAACGTCCGCGCAGAAGGCCATTTTCGTTTGCCTTGACCTGCCTTCAAGTAGTGCGGTTATTGTTTTTGGGAAACCGTACCATAAGTAGGCCGTTGTTCATGTCCGCGGTGGCGTGCTCCGAGTCTAAATCCCGCGGGAGAGCCAAAACCCGGGCATATGCGCCGCGGGAGCGTTCGCCGTAAAGAAGCGCGCCCTGAGGTATTTTTCCGCTCAACTGCCCGGTTACCGCGACCTCCTTGGGGGATATCTCCAGAAAAAGTCTGTCCGAGTCGACCCCTGCCAGGTCCATAAGGTATACAACCGCATCCCCGGTATCAATTATGTCCACCCGCGGGCTGATAGTTGTGGGAACCGACCAGCTTGACACCCCGGAGGTGGCGCCGCCAGCCGTCAGGGGATTAACGGAAGTGTGCCTTATTTCCATTTCGCCTGCCCCCAAAGACTGCTGATTATTAGTCAAATAGAACGATAAACTAAGCTCTATTGTCACCCCGAAGCTTATTTTTATGCGCCGCGGGTCAACCAACCTACCGCATCTTCGACAGCTTGACTTTTTTAAACGGGTTGTACGACAATAGGAAAAATAAAGGGGGTGGGGTCTTGATAAAGGTAGTGGTGGCAGGTGCGGCCGGCAGAATGGGCCGGGAAGTGGTCCGGGCGGTGACCAATGCACCCGGAATGACGGTGGCAGGCGCCGTTGATGTGTGCGCCGGCGGAGAGGACGTGGGGATCCTCGCCGGTGTCGGGCCGCTGGGAGTGTCAGTCCGCTCGGAGCTGGATGACCTTCTTAACGAGGTCGGAGCCGACGTGCTCGTTGATTTTACTATGGCCAAAGCCGCGGTGCAAAACGCCAGGACAGCGATTAAGTACGCCGTTCGCCCCGTAGTGGGCACAACCGGCATACCTCAGAGTGAACTCCAGGAGCTAAAGCGTCTTTGCCAAGAAAAAGCCGTGGGAGGACTGGTCGCGCCCAATTTCGCCATCGGCGCGGTACTCATGATGCACTTCGCGGGTATTGCGGCCAGGTATCTGCCTGCGGCCGAAGTCATTGAACTGCATCACAATCAAAAGATCGATGCTCCTTCCGGGACGGCGCTTAAGACGGCGGAGATAATATCCGCCAACCGCGGTGATGCTAAGCCTGAAGACCGGACCGAAACGCAGAAGCTTGAAGGGGCAAGGGGCGGCGCATTAGACGGGGTGCGCGTTCACAGTGTCCGCCTGCCCGGGCTGGTTGCGCATCAGGAAGTAATATTCGGCGGCTTGGGGCAAACGTTAAGCATCAGGCACGATTCAATTTCGCGCGAGTCTTTTATGCCGGGTGTGATAATGGGGATTAAAAAGGTCCTGGAACTGAAAGAGCTTGTCTACGGGTTGGACGAGCTTATTTTTGCTTAGAAACCTACAGGTATCGCAAAACTTTCCTTAACCTTCGCACCGACCAGTCGACAGTTGTCTTTGAGGGATTATCTTTAGACCCCCGGCTTCGCGCCGACGCACCTCCTCTTCCCGCGGCTCATATATTGGTTATTAGCCGTGGGGGGCGATGGAGTTGAAATTACTGACAGGGATCACCATTGCCGTAGTAGGCGGCGATCACCGGGCGGTTTACGTTGCCGAGGAACTCCTGAGCCAGGGTGCTATGGTAAAGTTGGTCGGGCATGGTACCCTGGCGGAGCCGGGGGTGCAAACGGTTGGCGAAGTGGCGGCTGCAGTTCAGGGGGCGGATGCTGTTATTTTCCCGCTGCCGGGGGTTAGCGACGATGGCTGCATCGAGACCCCTGGGGAGCCCCTGCCCTTAAAGGAAGAAGACCTGGCTTCGCTGCCGGTCGGCACGCCGGTTTTTACGGGTTTTGCGAGGAAGCGCGTTTCAGAGGTTGCCGGTCGCCTTGGGCTGAAGCTCGTGGAAGTGGCAAAAAGAGACGATTTCGCCATCTTGAACTCGATACCTTCCGCGGAGGGCGCAATCCAGATGGCGATGGAAAATCTTGCAACAACCATACACAGCTCGTCGGCCTTGATCCTCGGGTTTGGGCGCGTGGGTTCAACGCTAACGCGAATGCTTACCGGCATGGGGGCAAAAGTGACCGTCGTCGCCCGGGACGCAGCACATCGGGCCCGGGCGGTGGAAATGGGCTGCCGGGCCTTGGATTTTGGTCAACTGCCGTCAAGTATCGGCGAGGCCGACCTGGTGTTCAACACCGTACCGGCGCTGGTCCTAACTGCGAGAGTGTTGAAGTGCACCCGGGCCGACGTTTTGATTATCGACCTTGCCACAAAACCCGGGGGAACCGACTTTGAAATAGCCGAGCGTTTAAAAAGGCAGGCGTTACTCGCGCCGTCACTGCCCGGAAAAGTTGCGCCGAAAACGGCAGGCCGGATTTTGGGTCGGGTGATCGCGGACCTCCTTGTGCAGGAAAAAGGACTTAACCTCGCGGTCATGTCTTAGGGGGTGCTAACGGTGCGACTTAAAGGGTTGAAGGTTGGTTTTGCGTTAACGGGTTCGTTTTGCACGTTGAGCGAGGTAATAGAGCAAATAAAGACGGTCATCAAAGAGGGTGCGGAGGTTATTCCCATTATTACCAGGGAAGTGGCCACCACCGACACCCGTTTCGGAACAGCTGCTTACTGGAAACAACTGCTCATGGAAATAACGGGGCATGAAGTCATTGAAAATATTATCGGCGCCGAGCCGATCGGTCCCAAGCGAATGCTGGACGTCATGGTGGTCGCTCCCTGTACCGGAAATACTTTGGCCAAGTTGGCCAACGCGATTACCGACGGTCCCGTGCTCATGGCAATAAAGGCACAGCTTAGAAACCAGCGCCCGGTCGTGCTGGCGATTTCCACCAACGATGGTTTGGGTTTGAACGCCCGCAACCTGGGCGTGCTGTTAAACTCAAAGAACGTTTACATGGTCCCGTTCGGCCAGGATAGCCCGGCGAACAAGCCCAGTTCGCTGGTGGCGAAAATGGACCTTTTGGTGGACACCATCCTCCATGCCGTCGCGGGAAAGCAGATTCAGCCTGTACTTATTAATTACGCTTGAGCGACTTTCGTGGTATAATTAGTAACCTAAGAGACCGCTATTGGTGCCGCAAAAAGTAGCGAGACCGTTTTTTCACATGCGGGGGGGTCGCATTCACTTGCGCTTAAGGTTTAAGGGCGTGGCGGTGCCCACCCGGACTGGACAAGGAGAAAACGGTTCTCGGAAAGGAGGACTTCTTTGAGTCATCATAGTCTGGCGGTGGTGGGGGCGACCGGAGCGGTAGGCCAGGAAATTCTGAAGGTTTTGGAAGAGCGAAACTTCCCCGTCGGGAGGTTGCGTCTTCTGGCCACCGCTCGGTCCGAGGGCAGAGAAATATACTTTCGGGGTGAATCATACACTGTAGAAGAGACACGGCCGGAAAGCTTTGAGGCCGTGGAGATCGCGTTATTCGCGGGGGGTGCGGCAAGCAAGGAATTCGCTTTTGCGGCCCGGGACAGCGGAACGCTCGTAATTGACAACTCCAGTGCTTTCCGAATGGACCCGGAAGTCCCACTGGTCGTACCGGAGGTCAACCCGGAGGACGTTAGATCGCACAAAGGTATAATTGCGAACCCGAACTGTTCGACGATCATCATGGTTGTTCCCCTGAAACCAATCTATGACGTTGCGGGGGTTAAAAGAGTAGTGGTTTCCACCTACCAGGCGGTATCCGGCGCCGGTGCCGCAGCGATCGGCGAGCTACAATCCCAGACAAAGGCCCTGTTGAACCAGGAAGAATACCAGCCACGTATTTTCCCGTACCAGATAGCCTTCAACCTGATCCCCCACATTGATGTTTTTATGGAGATGGACTACACCAAGGAAGAATGGAAAATGGTCCGGGAAACGCAGAAGATTTTCCACGACGACGGTATGGGCATTACGGCCACAACCGTACGGGTACCCGTTTTCAGATGCCATTCCGAGTCGGTAAACATTGAGACCAGGGAAAAGCTGACCGCAGATCAAGCAAGAGAAATCCTCTCCCGCGCGCCCGGGGTGGTGGTGGCGGACGAACCCGGGGAAAAACGGTACCCGATGCCCCTTGTGGCCACCAACAGGGACGAGGTTTTTGTCGGTCGTGTTCGGGATGATAATTCGTTGGACAAGGGGTTGAACCTTTGGGTTGTGGCCGACCAGCTCCGGAAGGGCGCCGCAACGAACGCGGTCCAAATAGCGGAACTGGCCATCCAGTACGGGTGCGTTAAATAGAGGTTGGAGGCCTCCCAGCACTCAACCTGATCCTCGAAGTGATAAGCTGGATATTCGAGTAACAACTTATTTAGAACATTAGAATCGTCGAACGCAGGATTGAGTGCTGGGTCACCTCTCACTTCTAAATTAGGAGGTGGATGAAAGGTGGCAGTAGATTTCGGGCGGGTACTCACGGCGATGGTGACGCCTTTCGACCGGGACGGAGCCGTCAACTATGACCAGGCAAAAAAATTGGCGCGTTATCTGGTAGAAAACGGTTCGGATGGGTTGGTTGTGGCCGGGACGACCGGGGAGTCACCAACGCTTACTAAAGCGGAGAAGGTTGCCCTCTTCAGGGCGGTGGTTGAGGAAATCGGTGGGAAGGCCACCGTCATCGCCGGCACCGGAAGTTACTCCACGGCGGATACCATCGCACTTACCATGGAGGCACAGAAAGCGGGCGCGGACGGGGTGATGCTGGTTGCCCCGTACTATAATAAACCTTCACAGGAAGGACTCTACAGGCACTTCCGGAGTGTGGCCGAAAGCACAAACCTGCCGGTGATGGTTTATAACATCCCGGGGCGCACGGCGGTAAACGTCCTGCCCGTCACCGTAGAGCGGCTGGCAAAGGATGTGCCCAACATCAGAGCCATTAAGGAGGCAAGCGGCAGCCTTGACCAGGTAACCGAACTGCGGCGTATCTTACCGGACGATTTTGTTATTTACAGCGGCGACGATTCGCTTACCTTACCGATCTTATCGGTTGGGGGGAAAGGTATCGTAAGTGTTGTCGGCCACATTGCGGGCCGGCGGGTACAGGAAATGGTCAACGCGTATGCGAGCGGCAACGTAACCCTTGCCGCGAAAATTCACCGCGAGCTTTACCCGCTGATCAAAGGCATGTTCATAACCACCAATCCCGTGCCGGTCAAGGCGGCACTCGGCCTAATCGGCATAAACGTCGGTTTGCCGCGGCTGCCGCTGGTGGAGGCAACGGCCGAAGAGAAAGATAAGCTCACCAGGCTTTTGCGGGATGCGGGGGTGCTGTAAAAGGGTTTTTTTAAGAACTGCGAGACACTACTCCCATAGAAAGAGGTTTTCCAGACCCCGAAGATGCTCGGGGTTTTTTTCTTGTTTCAGAGCTTGTTAAAGAAAGTCAAAAGGTCCTGCAAGCGGCCCCGGTGGTCCGGATCACAACGATAGAGGCCGCGGTAAATCAGATGGTCCTCAACCAGGTAAGTGGCCATCCCGGTCTCGCCTGCGACCATGTCCTCTTCCACGTCGTTTCCCACCATGAGGCAGTTTTCGGGTTCGGTGTTCAGATAGGCGGCAATCTCTTTGTAGTACTGAGGTTTTGGTTTGCAGAAATGCATGGTCTCGTAGGTGGTGATAAGGCGGAAAGCAACGCCGGCAGCCCCCGCCCAGCGTAAACGTTCCCTGATGGCGATGTCCGGAAATATCGGGTTGGTTGCGATGACAAGCTCCGCACCATACGCCTGAGCCTGGTTCAATACTTCTCGGGCGGTAGGCGTCGGTTGGGTCAAAGCGGCCAGGGCCGGGAAGTCTTCCCGGTAGAACCGCTCGAAGACAGGCCCCGCTACGCCCTCGGAGAGTCCGGAACGGGGAAAGAAATCCCGGCGGAAGACCTCCTGGTTGGTAAGCGTAGGATCGTTGTTGTCTATCATGGCGTCCGTTGCGGCCAGCAAGTGGTTGATAAACTCCTGCGGGGGGATGTAGGCCGCCACGCGCGAAGCAATCGCCTCTTGGTAGCCTTTGAAAAATGTTTGTTTGTTCATCGGGAGCAGTGTTCCGTCCAAATCGAAAAGGACATAGCGGTACCGCATGGGAAACACTCTCCTTTGAGACCTGAAATTCATGAAGCGGTTCTGGCAGGAGCGGTTAAACTTCACTCCCGCGGCGCACGAACCACTTCTCTATCTCAACGGCCCAGAATATGATACTCGCGAGGGCGATGCAGGTTAGTATTTCGTTCAAGTTCAGGGGTATGGTCCTGAAGGCGCCCTGGAGCCAGGGTACATAGACCACGGCCAGTTGCATAGCCACGGCCATCGAAACGGCCGCCAGCAGTGTTTTGTTTGAAAGTAGGCCGGCCTTGAACAATGATGTTCTACCGCTCCGAATAGCCAGAACGTGTGCTAACTGCGAGAAAGAAAGCGTGGTAAACAGCATTGTTTGCCAGGCGGGGTTGGTAGCCTGCCACGCAAGGTACCCAATGCCGAGGGCAATTGCCGCCATCAGGAATCCTACCCACAGGATATGTACCCCTAGCCTTCCGGCGAAAATGCCAAGCTTCGGATTGGGGGGCGGGCGCCGCATTACTCTGTGTTCTGCGGGCTCGACCGTCAAGGCCAGCGCCGGCGGCCCATCCGTGATTAAATTTATCCAGAGGATTTGGAGCGGCGTGAGGGGGATGGGCATCGCGGTAAGCATCCCGACGAGCAGCACCGTGATCTCGCCGAGGTTCGTAGTCAAGAGGTACTTCAGAAACTTGCGAGTGTTATCGTAAATGACTCTTCCTTCCTCAACAGCGGCCACAATGGTGGCGAAATTATCATCAAGGAGCACCATATCGGCGGCTTCTTTACTCACATCGGTCCCCGTCAAACCCATCGCCACCCCAATATCAGCTTTCTTCAGCGCCGGGGCGTCGTTGACCCCGTCACCGGTCATGGCGACGATGTGGCCCTTGCGCTGAAGTGCCTGCACTATTTGCAGTTTGTGTTCCGGTGCCACGCGGGCGTAGATCTTAACGTCCTCTACGACGTTTCCCAATTCCTCTGGTGTAAGTTTAGACAACTGCATACCCGTCATCACTTGCTGGCCGCCGGTAATCTTCACCTGGCGCGCAACGGTCAACGCTGTCAGGGGGTGATCCCCGGTAATCATCACCGGGTCAATCCCTGCCCGGCGGCAGGTTTCAACCGCCTCTTCAGCCTCCTCCCGGGGTGGATCCATCATGCCCACCAAGCCGAGGAAAATCAAATTTTTTTCAACCTCATCTTCCGTGCTGGTTTCGGAAAGATGCTCCACGGGCCGAAAGGCGATCCCGAGGACCCTAAGGCCGGAAGCCGACATGCCCTCTGCCGCCTCGCGAATGCGGTCGCGCCATGCCGCGCTCATGGTCTGAGGAGCGTCGTCTACCCAGAATCGGTTGCAGACGTTCAAGAGGCTGTCGGCCGCTCCTTTACTGAAAAGGAAATAATCCGGAGGGTTGAGCGCAAATAACCGCACCGCGGTCGAAAAAACGCCTCCGACCCTTTCTTCAACCAGCCTGTGGACGGTAGTCATCCGCTTCCGTTCCGAGGTAAAGGGAACTTCAGCCATCCGCGGCAGGATATTCTGGAGTTCGGGCTTCCTCAAACCGTGGCGGGCCGCAGCGACCACCAGCGCACCTTCCGTGGGATCGCCCACGTATCCCAATTCCAAGGTCCCCGAAGCCGGGGAGAGCACCGCGTCGTTGCACATCGCGGCGGCCGTGAGTAACATGACCAGGTGAGGGGAGGCCGGCACAGTCGTTTGGAGCCTGGTGAAGTCAATGGTTAACATCTTTTCTGCGTTTTTTTCCGTTGGTAAAACGACGGCGGTAACGGTCATCTTGTTTTCGGTCAGCGTCCCGGTTTTATCGGCGCAGATCTTGGTTACCAACCCGAGGGTCTCCACGGCGGGAAGCTTCCGGATCAACGCCCGGCGCTTCAGCATGCGCTGCGCTCCCAGCGCCAGGGCAATGGTAACGGCTGCGGGCAATCCTTCCGGAACGGCTGCGACGGCCAGGCTCACACCGGTCAGGAACATGGTCTCCAGGTCTTCCCCGCGCAGGAGGCCGAGGGCCAGCACCACCCCCACAATGATAAGGGCGATGATCCCCAGGGAGCGCCCGAGCGCCGCCATCCTTCGCTGCAGCGGGGTTGGTTCCGCAGCGACGGTTTGGAGCATCTCGGCAATGCGCCCGAGTTCCGTTTGCATACCCGTCGCGGTTGTAACGGCCAGCCCCCGTCCGTAAGTCACCACGGTGCCTTTGTACACCATGTTGCGCCGGTCGCCCAACGTTATATCTTTCTCGTGGATTGCGGCCGTATCTTTCTCTACGGGCAGCGACTCGCCGGTTAAAACGGCTTCCTGTACCTTAAGATTGGCTACTTCAACAAGGCGACCATCGGCCGGTACAAGTACGCCCGGTTCGAGCAGGAATACGTCTCCCGGCACCAGTTCTTTATCCGGGATTTCTTGGGTCGTTCCATCCCTGGTTGCCTTTATGACGGGGGTGGCAAATCGTTTGAGGGCGGCCATTGCCTGCTCCGCCCGGTATTCCTGCGTAAAGCCGAGAATAGCGTTCAACACCACTATGGCCAGGATGGCAATGGTATCCTTATAGTCACCCACGAAAAAGGAGATAACGGCGGCAATAATAAGTACAATCATCATCACCGCTGTCAACTGGTCCCATAAGATGAGCCAGGGGCTTTTGCGTCTGGTCTCAATGAGTACGTTGGGACCGTATTTTTGCAGCCGCAGGCCGGCTTCGGCGCT
>QZIW01000060.1 GCA_003604985.1 Ammonifex sp. | reverse complement strand
TTGGCTATGTCGGCGCCTTTACCGCCAAACGGCACTAAGGCGAACGTCGCCAGCAGCGGCAGCAGCGGCAGGGCGTAACGGCAGTGGGCGTAGGTGACAAGGTGGACTACGGTGAAAGCCGCCAGCACGCTCAAAATCCGGCCGGCGCCGGGAAGCCGCCGTCCCAGGCTGTAAGCGAGGCCCAGGCCCCCCGCCGCCAGGATAAAACTGTGAAGGTAGAGGGTTAAGGTCGGCGGGATCTTCCCCTCGCCGCCCCAGATGCAGGCCCTGCCCCACAGCAGTTTGAATTTGTGGCGTGTATACCAGTCCAGGTAGCGCCCGAAGTCTTTTTGGAAACCGGTTTGCAGCCGTTCCCTCGCCAGGGATGTCTGGAGGCGGCTCGTCTCCATCGGGTCCTTTCCCACCGGCCACGAGGCGTGCCAGCCGTGTTTTATCCCCTCAAGATTAACGTAGGTGCCGAGTAATAGCGGGTTGCCGCCGCCCTCGGAGAGCGGGACGAACCGGTGAAACACGACGGCGTTGCGTACCCACCACGGGGACATCGTCAGGCAAAAGAAGAATACCAGGGCAAGACCCGCGGAGACCGCGGCCGACCGCACTCTCCTGTCGCGGCGGAGGCCGTGCAGGCCAAGGGCGCCGAGCGCCAGAACCAACAAGACCACGCCTGTCGGGCGGACCAGGACGGCCAGCCCGGACACGACCCCCAAAAACGCATATCCCCGGCGGTCGCCAGGCCTCAGTTTCAGCCAGACGTAGACGAACAAAAGCAGTAAGAAGCCGAATAACGTCTCGGTCAAAAATAAACCGCTGTACAGGACGAAGGGCGGGTATAAAGCGCAGAGCAGCGCAGCGCCGAGCCCCGCCAATCGCCCGCCGAAATGCTTCCCCAGGTAGAAGGCCAAACAGACGCTTCCCGCCGCAAATATCGCCTGAGTGTACCGCGCGGCCGCAAAGGCGTGGCTTCCGTCGCCGAACAACCAGATGAAGACGGCGAGAAAAATAGGGTAGCCGGGCATGATGTAAGTCGTGGGTCCCAGAGCCGGCGTTGGCGAAAGGCGTGGCCGCCAGTAAGAAAACACGTGTTCCTCTACCAGTCTCCGGGCGCTTTCTATGTAACCGAGGTCGTCGCTGAGCAGCGTCAGGGTACTCCCCCAGTGGTGAATGAAAACCGCCCGCAGCGTCAAGGCTAGGAGGAACACGGCCAACGGGAGGGAGATCGCCGGAAGACCGTGGTTGAAAGAAATCCGCCTCATACTCACCGGGCCACCGGACACCCGCTCAAAATAAGGCCCGCTATCCGGAAAACCAGGCGGACTACTGTTGTAAAGTTGTTGGCACTGTGGACAAAAACCAGCTTCGCGTTCAAGATAGTTACCCGTAATGTTTTATATACTCGTAACCCGGCACCAATAAGATCTCGCCTTGATGTATTCAAAAACCTCTAACGGCCTGCTGCGCGGACACGGCGCAGGTGAGGTTTGCGAACGGCCAAGGCCGTTTTCAGACCTCGTTCGTAACGCCGCACGCGTCATGGGGGTCTGAATGTGTTTCGGCAACGTCCCCCGGCCCCGCAGCCAATTCCTCCAGCCGCCTTCGCAGCAGCCCCACTTCCTGGGCCAGGCGTATGATCCGCTCGCTCTGGCGGGAAAGCATAACCGTATATTGGAGGTTCAGCGCCAGCATGAAAAGGAAACCAAGCAAGAATAGAGCGGACGGCGCGTAATAAATCCCGAGGGCGCCGGCCAGCATCTCTACAAGGCTACGTTTCACCGCAAACACAAAAAGCACGAGGGCCGTGGCCAGCCACAGGAGCGCATACTTTTCCTTTAGCTGGCGGCGCCTGATCAGGTCGATAATCAGGCACAGCAACCCCAGGCTAACGACAACAGTCAAAAGGTATACGGCGCCGTTCCCACTCATCTTCCGCTTCCTCCCTTCCCCGCAAGGCGCTGACGAAAACGGCCAGCAGCACCTTAACGATGTAATAAACCGACCGCCACGGGGTGATCGACGAAAAACCCGCCTGCCGGGAACGCATCCCAACCGGCACTTCGACCACCTTCAACCCGCGGCGCCGTACCGCGACGAGGCTTTCCGGTTCAGGGTAGTCAGCCGGGTAATGAGCGGCGAACATTTCGATCACCCGCGCACCCGCCGCCCGGTAACCGGATGTGGTGTCAAAGAACCGGTGCCCGGTCAAAAGGGATACCGCGAGGGAAAGGAGCAGCATACCGGCACGCCGGGTAAACGGCGCCCGGTAGCCGTTCGGGGCCAAAAACCGGGACCCGACGGCCAGATCCGCCTCACCGGCTGCAACCGGGCCCACAAGCCTCGGCAGATCGGCCGGGTCGTGCTGCCCGTCGGCATCCAGTTGGACGGCGACATCGTACCCGTATTCCAGGGCGTAACGATATCCGGTCTGAACCGCCCCGCCGATACCCAGGTTGAAAGGCAGTTCAACCACCCGCGCCCCGGCGGACCGGGCCTCGGCGGCGGTACCGTCCACGGAACCGTCGTCGACCACCAGGATCTCCAGACCGGAAAAAACCCCCTTGATTTCGGCTACCACCCGCCCCACTGTTCCTGCCTCGTTATACGCCGGGACGATGACCAGCACCCTGGAAGCGGTTGGTATATTCAGCTTATGACTATTGTCAGCCATATCCTTCATAAAATGCAAAACCTTACGCCTGTTTACGGCCTTTTTTTATCGATAATTCGCCACTACTTTTCAAATCCCTCCCGCCTCCGGCACTATTCGCTTCAAACCCGGCCTTTCAGGAAACCTTTAGCTGCTTGTGCATTGTCGCTGCCCAATGATAAACTACGGGTGTAAACCAAACCATTGAAAACCTCTTTAACCAGGCTAAGTCTTGTCATAACGAACAATTTACCCGCGGTTTTTATTAAGTCAGCGGAACTTTTCGTTCCTTTTTACGGTCTAAAAGGTATCCGGGCAACCGGATCCAGAGGAGGATGCTCCTTTGGTCGACATAAGAGCACTGGTGGCACAGGCTCAGGACGGCGATAATGAAGCGTTCGAGCAAATCGTTTTGTTATATCAGGACCGTCTCTACGGGCTTTGTTACCGGATGTCGGGAAACCACGCCGACGCCCAGGACCTTGCGCAAGAAGCTTTCGTACGGGCGTACCGGGCACTCAAGAATTTCCGCCGTGAGGCTGATTTTGGCACGTATCTTCACCGGATCGCGGTGAACCTGTGGCTCAGCACCAAGCAGCGGAACCATAACGAGCTTTCGCTCGACGACCCGGTTCTTACGGAGGACGGACGATTGCCCCGCCAGGTAGCGGGCAACAGCCGGAGACCTGAAGAAGTCGTGGAAGAAGCCGAATTCAACAGCATGGTCCGGGAAGCTTTGTCCCGCCTGGCGCGGGAACACCGAGCGGTACTCGTACTGCGGGAAATGGAAGCATTGAGTTACGAGGAAATTGCGGCCACGCTGGGGATTGCCCCGGGTACCGTAAAGTCCCGCTTAAGCCGGGCGCGCGAAGCCTTAAAGAAAACCGTTTCTCAGTTAGCTAAAAAGAAGGGGCTCGCGCTGCCGGGAATGGATTAGGTGAGTGTTATGCGGTGCAATCAGTTAAAGAAAAGTTTGCGGTTGGCTGAAAGCCGGGAAGCGTTGAGACCGGAAGAAGCCGCACATCTTGATTCCTGTGAGAACTGCCGGCAGGAATACGAGTTGATGCGGCGTCTGAGCGCCGGCCTCCGTTCGGTTCCATCCCCCCAGGCGCCGGCGTACTTTTCCGTTGGCGTTATGGCACGCATCAGCGCAGCGGAAAGAGAAAGGCGCTTTGGGCATAATTGGTTGGGTTTGTGGAGACGGTTTACGGTCGCGGCGGCTACCGTTTTACTTATCGCCGGCGGCGTTTTCGGGCTTCTAAGGTCGATCGGCCCGCAAGTACCCATCGTGGCATCGGATAAGCCGCCGGAAATAACCCAACCGACCAAGCCCCCGGCATCGGAGTCAACGACCCCGGGCCCGGTTGTTTCGCCAGGCGACGTTTCACCGAACACGCAGCCGCCTTCGGGTGGCCCGGCGGTCAACGAAAACCCGCCTGTACCGGAGCCCGATAGTGCGGAACAGCCTGCAATGCCGCCCAAGGAGCAACCGCCGGAAGAACCGGTTGCGGTTGCTGCGGCGCCGCGCCCGACTTACGCATTCTTGAGTATCCAGCGGGTACTCTCAAGCACGGTCCTGCGGGTCGAGGTTAAGGACCTGGCGGCAGCAAAGGCCCAGGCGCTCGATGTAGGCCGCTTCTGGGGAGCCTCCGGGAGGACCTGTGTGGACAGTACCAGCGACGGCCAGTCCAGTATCGAAGTGTTGCAGTTTGTAGTGAGACCGGAAAAAGCGGAAGAATTGATTGGGGCGCTCGGCATCTTGGGTACGTTGCTTAACCGGCAGGATGAACAGAGTGACATTACCGATGATTTCAACAAAACCAGGGCCGAGTACGAAAGTATGGTCGCCAGCCGCAACGAGGCCCCGGAAGATTTGCGGACGCAGATCGACAGTGAACTCAATGTAATGGAAAAACAGCTTATGCAGTGGGATGAAGCGACGGGAAACAGAACGGTAACGCTTTGTTTGGTTAAGCCTTTTTAACAAGACAGGGCTTTGAGTGGAAAAACGGGGAACTACGGTTCCCTCTTTTTTTTTGGGGTTCCCTATTCCGAACGCGCCTGTTTTACCCGGTAAAAAACCGCTGCCGCCTCGGCCCTGGTAAGCGGCGCAAGAGGCGCGAACATCCCGTTGGACCGCCCCCGCATGATACCCTCGGCGTAAAGTCCGGCCACCGCGGCCTTCGCCCGGTCGGGGACCGCGGCCCAGTCGCGGTACGGCGGCGGTGTGTAACTGCGCGGGTTCTCTTCACCCGACAGAAGGTAACTAAGCGCTTTCGCTACGGTTGCCCGGTCTACCGGCAGCCCCGGCCTGAAACTCCCGTCCGGGAAAAGGGCCAAAATATCATTATAAACCGCTTTCTGTATGGCTTCACGCGCCCATAGCGGCGCATCCGGCGGCACCGGACCGGCCGCCGTGTCGTTTGTAAAGCGTACCATAAGGGCCGCAAACTCAGCCCGTGTAAAAGTCCTCTCTGGACGGAAGTTCCCGTCCGGATAGCCGGCCAAAAGCCCCTCGGCCGCAAGCGCGGCGATATTTTCGGCCGCCCAGTGCCCGGCGATATCTTTGAATACCCGCGGCCCGCTCGGCAGTTCAACCCAAACGCCGCTTACCCCGCCCGTATGTTCGTCCACAGCCACCAGGCGGACGGCCGACGGATACGTCCAGTCCAGGGGGTGGGAAAACTCCCCTCCGGACGCAATCTTCAAAGGCTCCCGTTTGTTGTTCGTATACAGATATAGATGTGTACCCGCCGTCCTACCGGAGAGCGGTTTTCCGTAAACCGGGGGTGACACTTTTAGGAGCGGAGGCTGTCCCGTACTTTTGGACCTTATCGTCAGGGCCACCGGGACCCCGCCGCCTTCTTTCCAGGAGGTAACCGAAACGTTTTCTCCCGGCATAAGATGTTCCAGGTCAACAGGAAAGCTGTTTTTTACGATCATACTGCCGGGACTGACACGGTAAGTGGTTTCACCAATGTAAACCAGCCCGCGGTCGGGGTCCCGGTCCTGTACGATGCCGTTTGTCTGGTATGTCTCGCCGCCTATATCGACGCGGAGGACACGGCCGCTTGCATCGAGTGTTAGACGCACCCACTGTCCGTTGCCAAGTATGGCCGGGCCGAGGTTGACCGTACCCCGGAAGAAGCCGGCCCCGGGGGCCAGCTCTAAATGCCGGTAATTGCCGGTGCTGTCCTGAAGATACAGAGTCTTCCCTCCCACGCCCGCGTAGAGCATCTGCCCGTATACAACCCCTGCGTCAACGCGGGCCTGGAGCAGCTCTCCCGTTTGTGCCAGGACGATACCGGTGATGTGTTCGCCGACCATGAGAAGTTTCGGCTCCTCATCGGCAGTACCGCGTAAAACCCGGGCGCCGGGAAAGAAGCTGTAGGTACGCCCGTCTGAAAACCAGACTCTATTCGCCGCAACTTTTCGTACGAACCCCGTGACCACTCCTTGGCGCACCGCTACGTGCAATACGTTCTGGGTGCCGGGGTCCAACCGTAGTTTCACCGGAACACCGGCGGGGAACGCTTCCGGAACGACGATAGGCCCGAAAACCTGGTCCAAGGGGTCAAGACCTACCTGATCAGTTTCGTGAGCCACGGTATAGCCCGGGACCAACTCGTAGCTTGCACCCCCGATAAGCGTAATTTTATTATCACTCAGTTTTTCGAGAAACCCTTCTCTTTCCACCCAAAAGGCTTCTGCTTTCCAGACTTTCTGGGTTGAGGGGTTGAGGTTGATTATAGCCCTGACCCCGGCCGGTATGGACGACGGCGGGACTTCCCTCCCCTGTGTTCGCACGCTCGTGGTCCGGAGAAGGAACCCTCCATGCTGTGGCTCTGCGGTCTCGCTTGTGACCACCGTTCCCGACTCCATGCTCAGAAAACGTGCCGGCGCAAGAAGATCTTTCTGGCTGACGGTGTAAACCTGTCCGCCACCCGGCGTAAAATAAACGTCGGTGCCCGGGCCGACCGATTTCTCCGGTGCCGTCTTCTTCCCGTTGAATACCGAAACTGCCGTCGGCGGGAGCCGCATAACCGTACCACCGTCGAGTCTCAGCTCACCGCCGGCGACTTCGTTTACGACTTCGTGTTTCAGGGGCTGGCCGAATACCAGGCTGTAGGGCTGCCGGATGCGCCCGTCGGACGCAAACCCCCGGCCCACTTTGGCGCCGATAACGGTAATCCGGTAACGGCCCGGTGCGGGCTTGGCAATGTTCACCTGTTCCACGTTGTTCAACCTGTCGGGCGAATTCCGGTTTTCGGAATCGTTGCCGAGGTAGCGACGCCCGTCCGGTCCCTCGACGATAAGGTCAAGGTCGTTAATCAAAGCATGCTCCGCCCCGGCAAGCGCTTGCGGGTCCGTCCAGGCAAGGGTTACCTTAAGCGGGGTGCCGCCGTCCCGGACCGTTATATCGTAGACCTCCCGTTCCCCTTCTCCCAGCCCCGGCTCTTTGGCCCTAAAACTAAAGGTACGTTCCTTTAAGGCCAAAACCGTCCCGATAAAATCAAGGTGTCCGAACCCCTCATCAGCCGTTGTGGCGGTCCGGCGCGCACCGTTGATCAAGAGAGCCTTTAAGAGCGCGGCCTGTGGTGCGGCCACCCCTTCCTGCTGCCGCAAATACTCGCGGAGTAGAAGAGCGGCCCCGCCGGCCACCGCCGCGGCCATGCTCGTGCCGTCCTGGCGTACGTAAAGGTTTTCACCGGCGGTACCCGAGACCGCCCGGGAGCGGGGAGCGATCACCCCAACGCCGGGCGCCAAAAGGTCAGGCTTGATCCGCCCGTCAGCCGTGGGTCCCCGGCCGGAAAGGCGCGCCGCGGCGTCCGAACCGATATAACCGAACAGCGGGCGGGGGTTTTCGCTCGCCCCGACCACTAACGCGTTTTTGCTGTTCGCCTCGCCGGTAAGGGTTTTGGGCACGGGGCCGCTGTTCCCCGCGCCGAATATCGGCAGAAAATCGGGGGTGTAAAAGCAGAAACGGTCGATTTGCGATGCGGCAGCCGTGTAGTTGTTCGACCCACCGCCCCAACCGTCCACGTGCACCCGCACACCCGCGTTGTAAGCCGGGCGGAAAAGCGTCACCAGGTCCGCAGGCGGGTCGGGTTCGCCTTCGGCGTTGGTAATAGCCTGGAAATAAAGGCTGGCTCCCGGAGCGATACCCCGGTAAAGACCGCCGGAGGCTGCCCCCGTTCCGGCGATAACCCCTGCCACGTGCGTTCCATGACCGTTTGTGTCGGCGGTGCTACCGCCCGCCCACGAGGACAGCAAAACCACTTTTGGCATTTTTCCCGGTTCGCTCTGGAAATCCGGGTGGAGGTTGTTGAGATCTCCTTTGTCGAGGCCGCTGTCGGCAACCCCCACCATTTGCCCCGATCCCAAAAGACCCTGCAGCGTTATGAATCCGGGAACGAGTGACGGTGCCGTACCTGTTACCGCCGCTGCGCGATCCGAAAGAAAGCGCGGCGGTGTATAAGGCTCAATCCTCAAGACCGCCGCGTTGGTTCCAAGTTCCGCCAAAGCCGCCGCCGGAAGTTCTACGCGAAGGGTTGATCCCTCCTCGTCGATGCCCTTGAGTACGGTGCCGCCGCCTGCAAGGACCGCTTCCACAACCTCTTGTTTATCGGCGGGTGTGAAAACAACAATGGTTAATACGAGCTTCTCTTCGCCCCCGCCAGTTTTCAATTCCGGGGCAATGCGGGGGACCTCATACGGTTCCAACTCAATGCCAGACTGCGTTGGGACGGGAAGGGCGGCCCTGACCAGGACCTTGTTATCGGAAACAGGACCCCCTACGGTCAACCCCGGCAGGGACCTTATCCGTGCCAACGTCCCGGTATCAACGAGGTACAATCCGGGGCTGTAACTATCGGCTTTCGGCTCTCCGGGCAGCCTTCCAAACTCCGCCCTTCCCCACCACAAATAGCACGTTATAATGAAAATCAGGACCAAAAAAACGAAAAGCCGCCGCATCTCAACCCCGCTTAAGCATCTATTTTGGCTGCTGTGATTTGCTGATCAGCTATTTAACCATTTAAATTATAAATTGTTTAAAGCCGGTACTTCAATAAGTTAAACATTCCTGGGCAAGTTAAAAATCCCTCGGCTTACAGATTATCTCGCGGATTTTGGTATCCAACATGTTCTGGGAATGAGCCGGCCGCAAAACCAACGACGTATCGGCCCCGGTGGCCGTCCCTCCTACGGCCGCCACGTCAACCCCGTACGGGATCAGGCCGGCGTCGAGGGCCATGACGCTTATTTCCACGCAGACCTTCACCCCCTGTCCCAACATCCGGAGCGCCGCCGCGATAATCTCGGCGGGATATACGCCTCCGAATTTGATTCGGAGTGCACGGTCGGGCCCGGCCATAAGGTGGGTGGTAGTCAGTACCTTTATGCCCGCACGCTGGAGACGCTCCCGAACCTCAGGCGCCATTTCATCGGTGCCCGGAGACGTAAAACCAACCTGGTGGGTGACGCAAACGACGTTCAGGCCACAGCCTTCCAATTGGGCCGCAGTCCTGCCGGAGCAAGAAGCTACGACAATGTGCTTCAGGTCAAGCTCTTTTGCCCGGGACAGCGCTGATTCCAAGGTGCCGGACGTATTAGCAGCCCCGGGCGCCGGCCAGTAAAACATCGTTTAGACTGCTCGCAGGGCCTTATGGTTTCGGGAATGAGAAAGGACGTTCAACATACCCAGTGCCCGCCCGGTGCCGAGTGCAACGCAGGAAATCGGGTCCTCCGCCACGTAGACCGGCAGCCCTGTTTCTCTTGTCAGCAACGAATCAATCCCTTCGAGAAGGGCTCCGCCCCCCGTCATGACGATACCCTTGTCCACAATATCGGCGGCCAACTCGGGCGGGGTCCGCTCCAGGATGCCTTTGACAGCGGTGACAATGCTCTCAAGCGGCTCCCGAATGGCCTCCCAAACCTGAAGGCTCGTCACCGTGACGGAGCGGGGCAATCCCGTAACCAGGTCCCGACCGCGGATGCTTGAAGACCGTTTATTGTTGTTGGTCGGATTCGCCGTGCCGACTTCTATCTTCAACTCCTCCGCCGAACGCTCGCCGATCACAAGGTTGAATTCCCGTCGGACGTAGCGCACAATGGCCTCGTCAAACTTGTCTCCGCCGATGCGGGTGGAAGCGGAGCACACTATACCGCCGAGAGAAAGCACGGCGATGTCCGAAGTCCCGCCGCCGATGTCGATAACCATGGAACCGCTGGCCTCGGCCACGTCCAACCCTGCCCCGAGCGCCGCCGCCATTGGTTCTTCAATCAAAAAGGTTTGCCTTGCCCCGGCTTGAATAGCGGCCTGACGCACCGCTCTTTCCTCTACGCTTGTCACACCGGTGGGTGTACAAACCATAACCCGCGGGCGTAGGAAAAGCTTCCTGCAGCCTGATTTTTCAATGAAGTACCGCAGCATTCTTTCCGTGACGTCGTAATCTGCAATAACACCCTCCCGGAGCGGCCTGACAGCTATAATATTGCCTGGTGTCCGGCCAAGCATTCGCCGCGCCTCTTCGCCGACGGCGATTACCCTATTGTCGTCACGGTTGATGGCGACGACCGAGGGCTCATTTAGTACGATGCCTTTTCCCTTGACATAGACCAGTACTGTTGCTGTGCCAAGGTCAATACCGATATCCGGAGTAAGACCGAGCATCTCCTTCCCCCCTGCATTTATTGCCGGCTTGTCCCAACGCCACCCAAAAATTAAGTCCGCAGCAAATCGTACATTTTCGGGAGAGTGAACCGTTAGCCGCTTGGATATTAGGTATATTCTACATTTTCTGGGGGAGTTCCTTTAGCATCGGCAAAATTTTACCCGGCGTCTTTATATTTTCGGCGCGTAGCCTCACCACCGCGCAGGTGCCGTTCCGCCTTGTTGACTTCCAATATCTGCCGTACCTTCTGGGCTAAATTTTTATTCAGAGAGGGCAGGCGTTCGGTGAGGTCCTTGTGGACTGTGCTTTTGGATACTTGAAACACTTGCGCCGCGTGCCGGACAGTAGCCTGGGTCTCGAGGATATACGCACAGATGTCAAGCACCCGCCGCTGGATGTACTCCTGCATCACCCTACCTCCCGGTCCGTCCTGTTATTCTAATCTATATGCTGAAGTAAAACAGAAATGCTTGTTCGGCAGGCGGTTTTCGTCTTGTTTCGCGGCCGCCTGAACGTTTGGATCAAGTGCCGCGAGCGTGGCGGGAAATAAGGGACGGGTCACCGAAATCGTGCCAAGGGAGTCAGTTGTCAGTCGTCAGTCGTCAGTTGTCAGTAATCGGATTGAATTCTGAGAAAGGATTCTTTTTTCCGACGCCCGACGTCCGATATCCGAAGTCTGAATGGCGCAGTTTTGCAGCGGTCTCCTAGTAGTTTACAATGCGCACACCGGTGTAATAGTGGTGAAGAATATCATCAAAGCTGCTGCCGTGGTCGGCCATCCCCTTGGCGCCGTACTGGCACAACCCCACACCGTGGCCGTAACCGAAAGTAGTGAAAGAAACGTGGTCTTCCCGGATATCCCATGTGAATTTGGTGGATTTTAACCCCAAACGCTCGCGTAAAGTGGTGGCGGCGACAGGGACTCCGGAGACGGCGATTTCCTTGGGCCTCCCGGTGGCGGTCTTATCGGTAACGATAAGCGTAAGCCCCTCCGTGTTTAATCGGCCGGACGCGCTTGCCAGTGCTTCACGGGGTGCCAGAGCTTGTTTCAACTCGACGAATGTAAAGGACTTCTGCTCGATAAGCCTTGTGTTTTCGTCGTACGGACAAGCGACGCTCTTTAAATATGGTATGTCGAACTTCCAAACGTCACCGGCGTTCTCCGTACGACCACCGCACGACGCATGATAGACGGGGTCTATCAGTTGGCCGTTGTGCGTAATCACCAGGCCCGCGGTCTCACTCACCGCCTGCTTGACCTTGTAGTAATAACGGTAATACTTCAGCGCCCCCCACGTGTTCTTCAACTCTTGACGGCTGTAATACGCCTGGCTGTGTCGTGGGTCGTCACACAGGTCCGACCCCGGGTGCGGGTTGTTCTCCACCCCGTGGGAAACAACCCTTCTTAAAGTATAAGTCCGCGCTGCCACCGCCTGAGCCTTTAAAGCTTCAAACGGAAAGGAGGCCGGCATCTCCGCGGCCACCACGCCGACAACATACTCTTCAAGCGGTATGGTTTCGATAATGCCGCCGGCATGCCGGTACAACCTTACCTGTTCCCCTACCGGACGCACCTCTATTTCTTCCCTCGGAACGGACTTGGGGTAAAACCAAACCGCAAGGGTTACCGCCGTTGCCAGCAACAAAAAACCCACTTTTAACCTCAAACCACACTTCCTCCCCTTAACAGGAAAACGACGCGCGGCGCGCCATTTCACAAATTAAAAGAGACTTTCAGTCTATGAATACTCTGCTTCCCGGCCGTTATTACCATTTTCAGGACAATATAATAGAAAAGGCGGGCAAACATTCAAGCACTAAAACGCCCCGCCAGGTAATTTCAGGTATTCATGGGGACAAAAAAGAGATTGAGCCCTGAAATGGTTTGTTACCCCGTGTAATCCGGGCGCACAGAAAAAAAGCCAGACAAACGCCTGGCTTCTAAATTGCCGCGCAGAACCTAAAGGGTTAGTTAACCGGCAAACACCTGCTTAATGTCGGCCGGAACCCGCCATGTCAATCGCCTTCAACCTGGCCATAGCACGCAGTAGTGCAGCTTCCGCCCGGACAAGGTCGATTTCGGACGCCTTTGAACGCAAACGCTCTTCTGCCCGTTCCTTGGCCCGGCGTGCGCGGTCCGAATCTATCTCTTCGGCCATTTCAGCAGCATCGGCAAGGATAACCACACGGTTGTTCTTGGCCTCCATAAACCCGTTGCTGACTGCCATATGCCGCCAGCGCCCGTCCTTCTGAATACGCACCACGTCGGTCTTCAAAGTAGTAATCAGCGGCGCATGGTCCGGCAAAATGCCTAAATCACCGGCAACACTCCGCGCGCTTACCATCCGCACCTCGTCGGTAAAGACGACGCGGGCCGGCGTGACGACGACTAAGTTTTGGAGTTTTTCAGCCACCACGCTCCCCCCTTAAGAGGCCGCAAGGAGAGTCTTGCCTTTTTCCATTGCCTCTTCAATTCCGCCAACCATGTAGAAGGCGTCTTCCGGCAGGTCGTCGTGTTTACCGTCTAAGATCTCCTTGAAGCCACGAATGGTATCCTTAAGTGACACGTATCTCCCAGGTGTTCCGGTGAAAGCTTCCGCGACGTGGAACGGCTGCGACAGGAACCGCTGCAGCTTGCGCGCCCGGGCCACGACAAGTTTGTCCTCTTCCGAAAGCTCTTCCATACCGAGGATCGCGATGATGTCCTGAAGTTCTTTGTACCGCTGGAGCACCTTCTGGACGCCGCGCGCCACCTGGTAATGATCCGCGCCCACAATCTTCGGGTCAAGAATCCGGGATACCGAGTCCAGGGGGTCCACCGCCGGGTAGATCCCCAGCTCGGCGATCTGCCGGGACAAGACCACGGTGCCGTCAAGGTGCGCGAACGTGTTCGCCGGCGCCGGGTCGGTCAAGTCGTCGGCAGGCACGTACACCGCCTGAACCGAGGTGATCGAGCCCTTGGTGGTGGAAGTAATCCGCTCCTGGAGCTGGCCCATCTCGGTAGCGAGTGTCGGCTGGTAACCCACGGCTGAAGGCATCCGGCCGAGAAGCGCCGAAACCTCGGAACCGGCCTGCGAAAACCGGAAGATGTTGTCTATGAAGATGAGCACGTCCGCATTCTCTTCGTCACGGAAGTACTCCGCCAGACAAAGACCGGTAAGGCCTACACGCAGCCGGCAGCCCGGTGGTTCATTCATCTGACCGAAAACCATCATCGTCTTGGGCATAACGCCGGACTCCGTCATTTCCAGGTAGAGGTCGTTCCCCTCACGGGTCCGCTCGCCCACACCCGCGAACACAGAGATACCGCCGTGCTGCTTGGCGATGTTGTTGATAAGCTCCATAACGATAACGGTCTTGCCCACGCCGGCGCCGCCGAACATGGCGATTTTACCGCCCTTCATGAACGGGACCAGCAGGTCAACGACCTTCAGCCCTGTTTCGAGCTGCTCAACCTTTGTGGACTGCTCCACTAACGGGGGTGCGGGCCGGTGGATCGGGTAGAGCTTTTCAGCGTTAACCGGCCCAAGGCCGTCAATGGGAGTACCAAGAACGTCAATCAGGCGGCCAAGCGTCGCTCTTCCGACCGGGACGGAAATCGGCGCGCCGGTATCAACGACCTGGGCGCCCCGCTTTAGCCCGTCAGTGGTGGACATGGCAACCGTGCGGACCACGTTGTTGCCAAGGTGCTGTTCCACTTCGAGCGTCAGTTCCTTTTTGGCCTGGGTGAAAGCGTCCTCGTACTCTACTTTCAGGGCATTGTAGATCTCCGGAACCTGACCGGCAGGGAACCGGACGTCGACCACAACGCCGATTATCTGTACTACCTCACCATTATTCATTGTGCCGTTCAAACCTCCTCCAAGGCGTTATTCGAGCGCCGCTGCGCCGCCTACGATGTCGAGCAACTCCTTCGTGATGCCCTCTTGGCGGACCCGGTTCATTCTCAGGGTTGTCCGGCCGATCATGTCTTCCGTGTTCTTGGTTGCGCCGTCCATGGCGGTCATCCGGGCGCTGTGCTCGCCGGCCTTTGACTCCAATATGGCATGAAAGATGACCGTTTCCACGTATTTCGGCAGCAAGTCATAGAGCACGGCTTCCGCTGAAGGCTCAAAGATGTAAAGCGGCTCCGGACCTTTTTTCTTCTCTTCCTGGCCAGCCTGTTCAGTCGGTGGATCCACCGGTAAAATCTTCACCACCGTCGGCTGCTGGACAAGGATGTTCACAAATTTCGAATAAACAACGTACACCGCATCGTACTCACCGGCGGCATACTTCTCAATGGGAATCTTGGTGATTTGCCGGGCGAACGCAAATTTGATATCTTCGCCCAAGCCGGTAAACTCCGCTTCCACCGGCATTTTACGAAAGCGAAAGAAGTTGCGGGCCTTGCGTCCCACCGCCACCAGGGCTGCACCCGGGTGTGCCTCTGCCTCCCTGAGCGCCGTCCGGAGGATATTGCTGTTGAAACCGCCGCAAAGTCCCCGGTCAGCCGTAATCACTATGTAGCACACCTTCTTAGGCTCGCGCACGGCCAAAAGCGGGTGCTTTACGTCTCCGGCCGCCTGGGACAAGCGCCCCAGGACTTCCTGAATCTGCCGGGCATAAGGGCGTGCGGCGGTGACCGCTACTTGCGCTTTAGCCATCTTCGCTGTGGCAACCGCTTTCATTGCCTTACAGATCTTCTGTGTGCTCTGGAGGCTCTTGATGCGTCTTCTGAAGTCGCGTAGTGATGGCATTACTTCACCTCCGGGCTACGCTAAGCCATACTGCATCTTGAAGCCCTTCTTGAACTCCTCGATTGCGTTTTTGAGTTTTCCTTCCGTATCGGGCTTTATTTCCATGTCTCTCTTAATTGTCTCTAACAGACCCGCCTGCTGGGCGCGCATGAATTTCAGGAAGTCGGTTTCGAAATCGCGCACCTTATCGGGCGGGAGGTCGTCAAGGTAGCCGTTGACGCCGCTGTAAATGGAGACAACCTGTTCCTCCAGGGGCATCGGTACGAACTGGTCCTGTTTCAGAAGTTCCACCAACCGTTCGCCGCGGTTCAACCTGGCCAGCGTGGCTTTATCCAGGTCGGAACCGAACTGGGCGAAAGCGGCCAGTTCACGGTACTGCGCCAGGTCCAGGCGCAAGCGGCCGGCTACCTGCCGCATCGCTTTCCGCTGGGCCTTACCGCCGACGCGGGACACCGAAAGACCCACGTTGACGGCCGGCCGGACACCGGCGTAGAAGAGGTCGGGCTCAAGAATAATCTGACCGTCCGTAATGGAGATGACGTTCGTCGGGATATACGCCGAGACGTCACCCTGCTGCGTTTCGATTACCGGCAGCGCGGTAAGCGAACCCCCGCCGTAATCAGGGTGCAGCTTGGCGGACCGTTCCAAAAGCCGCGAGTGCAGGTTAAAAACATCACCGGGGTAGGCCTCACGGCCGGGCGGGCGCCGCAGCAACAGGGACAACTCGCGGTAAGCCGCCGCTTGCTTGGAGAGGTCGTCGTATACGATCAGAACGTCTTTCCCCTCGTCCATAAACTCCTCGGCGATAGCCGCACCGGCGAAGGGAGCGATGTAGAGCAGCGGTGAAGGGTCGGAGGCGGTCGCCGAAACCACGATGGTGTGGTCCATCGCCCCGTGCTCCTGAAACTTTTGGATCACGTTGGCCACCGTTGAGGATTTCTGGCCCACGGCCACGTAAATGCAGATACAATCCTGACCTTTCTGGTTGATGATCGCGTCCACCGCGATCGCCGTTTTTCCTGTTTGCCGGTCGCCCAGAATCAACTCGCGCTGTCCGCGGCCGATGGGAATCATGCCGTCCACAGCCTTGATACCGGTCTGTAGCGGCGTATCCACCGGTTGGCGGAAGATAACCCCGGGAGCGATCTTTTCAATCGGGCGGAACTTGTCGGAATTGATAGGCCCTTTGCCGTCCAGTGGGACTCCGACCGGGTTGATGACGCGGCCGATCAGCGGGTTACCCGCCGGCACCGAGGCGATACGCCCGGTCCTTTTTACCACATCGCCCTCTTTGATGTGTGTGTACGGCCCGAGAATAACGCACCCGATGTTGTCCTCTTCAAGGTTGAGCGCCATCCCCAGCACACCGCCGGGGAATTCTAAGAGCTCAGCGTACATGCAGTCTTCCAGCCCGTAGACCCGCGCCACACCGTCACCGATATAGATAACGGTGCCGACGTCACTGACTTCGACCTGGACTTCGTACTTTTCAATCTGCTGCCGGATTATCGAACTGATTTCTTCCGGTCTTAATTTCATTTCGCTCTGTCACCCCTATCCAACTCGAATTTCGCAAACCTGTTCTTTAAGACGCTCGAGTTGCCGCGCAATACTTGAATCGATTACCCGGTTGCCTATCCTGACTACAAGACCCCCGAGAATCTCCGGCTTAACCTGGTAGCCCACACGAACGTCCTTGCCTGTCACCTTGGAAAGCGCTTCTATGAGACCATCCTTGTAATCGGAAGGCACCTCGACCGCCGAGGTAACCGTGACCTCGACGATATTCCTGGTCTCATTTACCCTGCGGGCAAACTCGGCAATGATATCTTTTATAAACAACTCCCGCCGGGCGTCGAGAATAACACTCAGGAAGTTAAGCGTATAGGGTTCAACGTCGTCGCCAAAAATCCCCTTGGCTACTTCCTTCTTGACATCGGTGGGAACCTGGGGGTGATAGAAGACCCGCCTGAGGTCTTGCGAGCTATCGAGGGCCTCAAGAACATCGCTCAAGTCCTGTTCGATTTTTTCCATGAGGCCTTTCTCTTGCGCTATGTCAAAAAGAGCCTCGGCATAGCGCTCCGCCACAGCACCCTTTAGCATGGCAGGTTCTTCACCTCACTAATGGCATCCTGAACGAGCTTATGCTGTGCGTCGATGTTCAAACCATCCCGGATTACCTTGCCGGCAACCAGGATGGCCATGCTCGCCACCTGATCCTTAAGCTCGGCCAGTGCCTTGTCCTTTTCCCTTTCGATATCCGCCAGCGCGCCTTCTTTAAGGCGGGTCGTTTCCTCTTTGGCCGCTTCCATGATGGCCTGCGCTTGCTCTTCGCTGGCCTTGGTCGCGCGTTCTATGATCTGCTGCGCTTCTTCCCGGACGCGACGCATTTCCGCCTCAAACTCGGCCTTAATTCTTTCCGCCTCCGCCCGTTGCTTTTCCGCCTGTTCTATATTGGAGGCAACGTACATCTGGCGTTCGTCAAGAATCTTTAAAATTGGTTTGTAGGCCACTAGCCGAAGTAGGAGCAACAAGAGGAGGAAATGAATGATTTGAACCACTATTGTCCCGTTAATCTCTACCACCGGGTTTTTTCCCTCCTTCCGCAAAAAGGGTACGGTAGCAGGTTTCGGCCATGAGACCAAAACCTGCTCCTTAGTAAGTTATAAACAATGCGGTGCAGACGAAGACTTCTTTAAACCTGACAACCAGTTTTAGTGGCCGATCTTACCCATGAGCATGAACGCCACGACCACGGCGATAATCGGAATCGACTCGATCAGACCCACACCGATGAACATAATGGTCATGAGCTGTCCGCGTAGTTCCGGCTGACGGGCCGTACTCTCTAAACATTTGCCGGTAGCGATACCGTCACCAATAGCAGCACCCAGAGCTCCGAGACCAGCGGCAAGAGCCATACCTAAAGCCGCACCAGCACCAACCTCCATCACTTTCCCTCCTCTCCACAAAGATTTTTTCTTTTTTTGTAAACCTTAATGATGATCATCGCTCACCACCATTGAGATGTAAGCGATACTTAGCACGGTAAACACAAAAGCTTGGATGGCCGAAACGAAAATACCAAAAGCAAGCCAAACCACCGAGGCTAAGAACCCACCGCAGTATTCCGCCATGCCGGTAATAAGGCCCAGCAGCGCCACAGTCATGATATGTTTACCCTTCATATTCCCGAAAAGTCGGAAGGCCAGCGTAACCGGTTTTGCGAAGTCTTCCACGATCGGCAGGATGGGTATGGGCATGATATAGTGTTTGAACATCTTAGGTCCGGTGTACCTGAGGCCCCAAACATAAATCATCACAAAGGTGATCAACGCCAGCCCCAAGGTGGTATTTATGTCACCCGTCGGGGCTTCTAGAGTGGGTACAAGTCCCATTAGATTGCAGACTAAAATGAACAAGAAATAGCTGATGATAAGCAGGTAGATCCCCCGGGCCTTCTTTTCTGCCATGCTGCCGTAAAGCTGACTTTTAAGGAAATCGAAGACCAGTTCCATCATGCTGGCCAGCTTGGTCGGGCGCCGGACACTGCATCCCCTGGCGGCGGCGAAACCGAGAAGCAATGTCAGCGCCATCGCCACCCAGGTGAAATAGACGGTGTTAAGATTCAATTTCGTTTCAATTCCAGCGATATTAACTTCAACCGGCTCTAACGGAACTTTCCAAAAATTAACCTCCTGCTCGGTACGGTGGAGGTCAAAGTTTTCGCCGCAACCCGAAACGATGAATAGCACAAAAATCAATAATAACCCCAGAAACAATCTTTTCTTAAACCGACTCTCCTCCTTCAAGCCCTCACTCACCCCCTTCCTTGGTTAACTGAAGAATAAAAAAGCCCTTACGCGCTAACCCCAAACCGGTCGAACACGAGGGCCCTTATTGCCTCTGCAACGCTAAAGAACGGGACCATTAAAAGCCCGGCCATCACCGCCGGCAGGCTGAACCAGCCCGTTTTGGCGATAAAATAAAGGGATATGATAATCAGAACCCAGCGGCTTGCTACACCCATCTGAAGAAAGAGTCGTGCGCGATCCGCCCCGAAGGGTAAAAAGAAAAGCATTTTACGCAAGCGCAAGCTCAGGAAAAACCCGTTGAGGATGCTGATTCCGAGGCCTAAAGCGAAACTCGCCACAAGGGGATTCTGAGGATGCCACAGCAAGACCACCAGTAAAACGACCAGGATCCAAACGGCCCCGCGGATGACCTTTCCGGCAAACCGCTCAAACTCCCCCGCAAACGTCACCTAACCCATCACTCCGACGACTACTTATATTTTGTCTTTAGGTTCCTCTTCGTTATTTCCGTTCTTCCAGGAAAAACGCGCCATGATGCCGACAATCCCGTAAATCCCGGCCCCGATTCCCAGGAGCAGACCCAGGACACCGAGCCACGGTGTTTCCAGGTTAAGCCGCCTGTCGAAGAAGTGACCGCCCCACCAGCCCAGCACTACCGACGCCGCGAACTGTACACTGATGGTTGAGGCCAGGGCAAACACTTGCATGACGCGGCCCCACCCTGTCTTGCTGGCCACGATGGCGCTTTTCTCCCATCTTTCTATTTTCTTTTTCTATTTGTGCCCTATTTTACAACCTGAGTAGCTGTTACACCCTTTTATTCCTGAATTAGGCTTATCCAGATGAAATATATTTTCTACGCCATGAGTAATATTCCTGCCGAAAAATACAATTTCATCTAAGGTTTTAAAAAATTTTTTCTCCCCTCGTTTCCGCTCAGAAGCCCTTGTGCCCGCCGGAACTTTCGGGGGGGCTGAACTCTTCCGGTCGCGGGCCGAGACCGAAATAGTGTAAAAGCCCGGCTTCTATCCTTGCCGCAGCCCTCCCGTCACCGTAGGGATTTACGGCGTTGGCCATTTTATAATACAAAACGGGCTCTTGAAGGAGCTTTTCGACAGTCGTAAAAACGCGGTCTTCGTCTGTTCCGACAAGCGCTACGGTGCCGGCCTCCACTGCTTCGGGCCGTTCGGTTACGTCGCGCAGGACCAAAACCGGTTTGCCGAGGGCCGGGGCTTCCTCCTGGAGTCCTCCTGAGTCCGTAAGGACGAGGAAGCTCTGCGCCATAAGATTGGCGAACTCGCCGTAAGGAAGCGGTTCCGTAAGGCAAACCCGCGGGCAGTCCGCAAAAGCGGATAATGCCAACTCGTGGACGATGGGGTTGCGGTGTACGGGAAAAACCACCGCAACGTCGGGATGAGCGAGAACAATGCGCTTCAGAGCCCGGTAAACACCGCCGAGCGGTGCTCCCCAGTTCTCCCGGCGGTGGGTGGTAACCAGGATAAGGCGGTAACCCCGGCCCGCCGCCTCCTGCAGTGCGGGGCTCCGAAACCGGTACCCCGGCTTCACGACTTGGTGGAGAGCGTCTATTACCGTATTACCCGTAACGAATATCCGTTCGGGGGCAACCCCCTCGCGTAAAAGGGCCGCACGCGCCCGCGACGTCGGCGCGAAATGAACATCGGTAATTACCGCCGCCAAGTGGCGGTTTACCTCCTCCGGGAAGGGCGCGTACTTATTGCCCGTGCGCAGGCCGGCTTCAACGTGCCCGACGGGAATTTGAAGGTAAAATGCCGCCAACGCTGTAGTGAAGGTCGTGGTCGTATCCCCGTGGACCAGGACGACGTCCGGGCGGACCTCCCGGAGGACTTGTTCGAGTCCGGCGAGCACCCGGGCGGTTATTTCAAAAAGGGTTTGCTCGTCCCGCATGATGTCGAGGTCGAAGTCCGGTGATATGCGGAAAAGCGCCAGGACCTGGTCGAGCATTTCCCTGTGCTGCGCCGTGACCGCCACGACCGCCTGAAAATGATCGCTCTTTTGAATAACCTGCACCACGGGCGCCATCTTGATGGCCTCAGGTCTGGTGCCGAATACCATCAGGACCTTCTTGGGAGCCTTTTTCATAAGGAAAGGTACCCTTTGGCGACGAGTTTCTTTACGTGCTGCTCCAGCGCTACTTCTATATTTATGCTGTAGTGCTCCTCGAGAACAAACATCATTGAGACCGCGGTCTGCGCCACGTCGAGGAGTTCCCGCGTCACGCGTTCCATCACCGTCCGGACGTCCTCGGAACACTCTTCTCCGGAAAGGCCGCGGAGCTTACCGATGGCCTGCGCCAACTCGCCCGCTTCTTCCATTAACTTCAGTGCCGTGGACTCAAGGGTCGGCGAGAGTTTGTTGAGTCGCGGCAGGGAGATAACCTTATGCTTGACGCCCACTACCGTCTCCCCTTTCCGGAAAACAGGGCTCACGCGTAAAACGTTCCAACTTTATGCCGGCCTCTTCCAGAATCGCCCGCGCCAGATCGTCGGGATACGGGCCGCCGAATACTACTCTCGTGATGCCCGCCTGTACAATCATCTTGGCGCAGAGAACACACGGCTGATGCGTGGCGTAAAGCGTTGCCCCGGCGATACCGACACCATACACGGCCGCCTGCAAAAGGGCGTTTTGCTCCGCATGCAGCCCGCGGCATAGTTCATGCCGCTCCCCGGACTTTATACCCTGGATTTCCCGCAGGCAACCGATATCCAGGCAATGCTGAAGCCCCGACGGTACGCCGTTGTATCCGGTGGCCAGAATGCGATGGTCTTTTACGATCAGCGCTCCTACCTTGCGGCGGAGACATGTCGACCGGGTTGAAACGACCATCGCCACGGTCATGAAGTAGACATCCCAGTCAGGACGTACCACGTTAAGCCTCGTAAAGCGGGTGCTGACGGCAAAGTTCGATCGCCATCTCCCGCGCCTTCCTCCGGCTCGCGCTGTCGCCCCGGTGGTCGAGGGCGTAATGAATGATGCCCGCTATCTGCCGCATCGCCTGCGGCCCCATGCCCCTTGTCGTCATGGCCGGAGTACCCAAACGGATCCCGCTGGTCACCCGCGGGGGCTGAGTATCGAAGGGTACGGCGTTTTTGTTTACCGTCACGTTAACCTCTTCCAGCAAGCGCTCCGCCATGTCACCCGTCAGCTCTTTGTTGCGCAGGTCGACAAGGACCAGGTGGTTGTCCGTCCCGCCGGAGACCAGGTTGAAGCCATAGTCGACAAGGGCGGACGCAAGTGCGCGCGCGTTCTCCACAACCTGTTCCTGGTATTTTTTGAATTCCGGGCGCAGCGCCTCCCCAAAGGCGACCGCCTTGGCCGCGATCACGTGCATCAGCGGCCCTCCCTGGGTCCCGGGAAATATGGCCTTGTCTATCGCCGCGCCGTACCGTTGCCGCGAAAGGATTATCCCCCCGCGCGGGCCCCGGAGGGTCTTGTGCGTCGTAGAAGTGACCACGTCTGAGTAAGGAACCGGGCTCTGGTGGAGACCGGCCGCCACCAGCCCGGCAATGTGGGCCATGTCGACGACGAGGTACGCACCGACTTCTCCGGCGATTTCCTGCATACGCTGAAAGTCTATCTCGCGCGGGTAGGCGCTTGCCCCGGCGATAATGAGCCGGGGGTGGTTCGCCCGGGCGATTTGACGGACCGCTTCGTAATCAATCCGGCCGGTTTCCTTTTCCACGCCGTAGGGAACAAACCTAAAGTAACGTCCGGAAAGGTTAACGGGACTGCCGTGCGTAAGGTGCCCCCCGTGCGCGAGGTTCATCCCCATGATGACGTCCCCCGGCTTGATAAGCGCGAAGTATACGGCAATGTTCGCCTGAGTGCCCGAATGGGGCTGCACGTTGGCGTGTTCGGCGCCGAAAAGCGCCAGTACCCGCTCAATGGCAAGCCGCTCGACAATGTCGACGCATTCACAACCGCCATAATAACGCCGCTCCGGGTAACCTTCCGCATACTTGTTGGTAAGCAGCGAACCCTGGGCTTCCATTACCGCTTCGCTGGTAAAGTTCTCCGAAGCGATGAGTTCTATCTTGTTTTGCTGCCGTTTACGCTCGAGGTCTATAGCGTGGAAGACCTCCGGGTCCACCTCGGGCAAGTGCCGTACAAAACCCACCTTTTTTCTCCTCCCCTAAAACGCGAAACTCAACCTCCCGCACTATACGCAATACGATAAAAAGAGGGTATCCCAACTTCTCAAAACTGGCTATTCCCCGGTTCGTCCAAAGCGCCGTTCGACCGCTCCGATCTTGTCCACCCGCCTCCCGTGCCGGCCCCCGGCAAATTCCGAATCAAGCCAAACCCGCACGATTTCGGTTGCGAGGCCGGAACCGATTACCCGCTCGCCGAACGCCAGTACATTCGCGTTGTTATGAGCGCGGGCCATCCGGGCCGAAAAAGTATCGTGGCAGAGGGCCGCCCTTATGCCAGGCACCTTATTGGCAACGATGGATACCCCGATGCCGGTACCGCAAATAAGAATGCCGCAGGTGCAGTCGCGGCCGGTCACCGCCTCCGCCACCGCAAGCGCAATGTCCGGGTAGTCGCATGATTCCTGAGAGAGGGTACCGTAATCGTGGTAGGCTACTTTTTCCTGCTCAAGAAATTTCTTTATTTCCTGTTTTAACATGAAACCGCCGTGGTCCGAACCTATGGCGACTCGCAACAACCGAAGCCTCCCGTAATAGAAGTTGGACATTCGAATCGGATGTCCGAAAAACCCATTCTACAAAAGAACGCCCGTTTCCTATCATAACCCTAATTTTTTTCCTCTCCCGCCAAAAAACGGGCCATCGCCAGCCGACAGAGCCGCCGGATTTCCTCGGCGTACTGCCGGTAAAAGAAAAGCGGCTTCCCGATCGGGTCGGGAATGTCACCGGCGAAACCGGCGTACTCGGTCAGCGTGAAGACCTTCTCCTTTTCTTCCGGGGCCATTTCGAGGACCGCCTTTTTGTGGTGACTCGCCATTGTGAGCACCAGATCGACGTCTTTCACCGTTTCCGGAGTCAAAAGCCGCGCCTTGTGCCCGCTCAAGTCTATCCCCCACTCCGCCAGGGCTTCCACGGCCTCGGGGGAAGCAGGAGCGCCTGTAAGCGCATAAATGCCGGCGGAAACGACATCAACGTCGGCAACACCCTCCGCAGCGAGCAGGTTTTTGCAAATGCCTTCGGCCATACTCGACCGGCAGGTGTTGCCGGTACAAACGAACAAGATTTGCCGCATCCTTACACCCCAGTCCATTACGAGTCTGAATTAGCGTAACAGATTGACACCCACGGCGAACAAAATGAGACCGCCGACCAGTTGTGCCCGCCGGCCGACCCACGCGCTGATTACCCGACCCAGTCCCAGCCCCAGCGCCGTCATCAACCCGGCTACCAGCCCCACCGTTACCGCCACCACCAGCGGTTCGTACCTGTAGACACCGAGCGTGAACCCGACGGCCAAAGCGTCCATGCTGACACTGGCGCCCAAGCTCAAAAGTACCACCGTGCCCGGAAGCACGGCGTAGGTAACCTCTGGTACACCGCAGCGTACCGCTGCGTAAATCATTCTGCCGCCGAGAAAAAAAAGAAGCACCGCACCTACGATCCCCGCCAGACGCCCAAGGTATGCGCCCAGGGTCTCGCCTGCCCACCACCCTGTTAGGGGCATTATAACGTGAAAAACCGCTATTATGGCAATCAAAAGCAAGCTGCGCCGCCGGCTTACTCCCACCAGCCCGATCCCAAGGCAGACGGAAAAGGCGTCTACCCCCAGAGCCACCGCCAAAAGGACGATCGTAAGCAGGTTCATTGAGCATTACCGACGCGGATGACCTGAAAAGCCACTCGCCGCAGCCGCTGCTGTACCACCGGTCCAAGATCGCCAGGGGCGCTTTCCACCAAGATGACATCAAGGTTTTCAAGCTGCCGTATCGCCGCATAAATCCCCGCAGCAACGGACCCGGCATCCCCTGCGCGCCCGCACCCCACCACCGGCCCGGGATAATACCCCACGCGCTCCTCACGTGTAACGATCCCCGTGGTTTTGTTTTCCAGCGCGAATTTTTCGTAGAGCCGGAGGACTTCCTGCGCGGCCGGCCCCGGCGGTCCTTCCACCAGAATCAAACGGCACCGGGACCAATCGGGATTCTGTTCGATTACCGCCTCCCGTACGGTTTCGGGCGCGACGCCGGAAACCGCCGCGATTTGCTCTTTGGTAACCATACCGGCCCTCAATATCATGGGACACTCATCCGTCAGATCGAGGACGGTCGACTCTATGCCAATCGGCGTGGGGCCACCGTCAAGCACCAAGTGTATACGTCCCGCCAGGTCGTCCAGTACATGCGCGGCCGTGGTGGGGCTCGGCCGGCCGGAGAGATTTGCGCTCGGCGCCACTACAGGCGTTTGGGCCGCGCGTATAAGCCCCAGGGCTACCGGGTGGGCCGGTACGCGTACGGCAATCGTTTCAAGCCCGCCCGTAACCGCGCGAGGCAGATTCCCCGCGCTTTTGAACACTATGGTGAGCGGCCCCGGCCAAAATGCTTTCATCAGTCTTGACGCGAGCACCGGAATTTCCGCGACGTATGAGGGCAGACCTTCTACGGCCGCCAGGTGGAGGGTAAGCGGGTTATCCGCCGGCCGCCCCTTGGCCGCAAACAGAGCACCGATCGCGTCAGGGTCAAGAGCATTTGCCCCAAGGCCGTAAACGGTTTCGGTAGGGAAAGCGACCAGTTTACCCTTCCTCACCAGAGAACCCGCCTCGGCCAAGACGGCGGGATCGGGCCGAGCAGCGTCTACGCGCCATACTGCCGTACTGAGAGTACCCATTCAATCCCCTGCCAAAGCTTGTATAGTCAGTAGTATAACACACGGGGCCCGCGGGACCGTTACCGATAATTCATATGCCGCCCTCGCCCCCCAAACCTTCATAATATGTTAAGTCGCTTGGGCGAAATCAAATTTGCGCCGTACCAACTTAAACAGTTCCATCGCCACCAAAACGGTCGAGGCCAGCCCGAAAACGGCGAGCCACTCGAAAATGGAAATAGGTTTTACCTGCAGGACGTTTTGCATGAAAGGGACATGCATAACAAGCATGTGAATCCCCTGGGCGGCCAGCACGCCTAAAATCAGCAGTCTGTTATTGCGCAAAGGCACCTTGAACGCCGAACGCTCCTCTGACCGGCAGTTGAACACGTGCACGTTCTCAAACAGAACCATCAGTAGAAGCAGCAGATTGCGCGCTTCAAACTCAGCCCACCCGCTCCGGGTCAACCAAACCCAGGCGCCGAAACTGACCAGCCCGATCACCAACCCGGAAAGTAGAACCTCCTGAGTCATCAGTCTGTCAATTAGACCTTCCCCAGGGTCCCGCGGCCCGCGTTTCATTACACCGGGTTCACCCTGCTCAAAAGCGAGGGCCACGTCCTGGATGCCGTTCGTAACCAGATTCAGCCACAGCAGTTGCGCCGGAAACAAGGGTAAGGGTAAGCCGAAGGAAATGGCCAGGCAGAGTAAAACCACCTCGGCAACCCCTGTCGATATCAGGAGGTACGTTACCTTTCTAACATTCCCGAAGGCGAATCGGCCTTCTTCAACGCCGGCCACGATCGAGGCGAAGTTGTTGTCGGTAATCACTATATCGGCTGTGTCCTTGGCAATGTCCGTACCGCTGCCCATGGCCACACCGATGTTGGCTTCCTTAAGTGCGGGCGCGTCATTGACGCCGTCTCCCGTCACGGCTACGAAATGGCCTGCATCTTTTAAAACGGAGACTATTTCGAATTTTTGCAGAGGGCTCACCCTGGCAAAAACGCGCGCGCCTTTCACGATTTCCTGGTATTCAGGGGTATCGAAAGGACCTGCGGCCGCAAGGCGATCGCCGGTTGCCACTTCACGCTCGTCCTCTGCAATGCCAAGGCTTCTGGCGATGGCCAGTGCCGTAACCGGGTGATCCCCGGTAACCATCGCCACGTCGATACCCGCGGCCCGGCATTTCAACACCGCTTCCCTGGCCTCCGGCCGTATCGGATCAAGCACCCCCGCCAAGCCGAGAAGGGTCAGATTGGTCAGGTTGCCTGCCGAAAAATCGGTTTGCCGGCCACCGGTTATTTCTCCTTCAGCTACAGCCAGTACTTTGTAACCCTCGTTCGATAAATTAAGCGCGGTTTCCCCCACAACGTCGCGGTCCAGTTCAGCAACGCCCCCGTTCGTGAGCATCGTGCCGCAAAAGGATAAAACCGTTTCCAAAGCGCCCTTTATGGCTACCCTGGTACTACCCGCTTCGTTATAAAAAGCCGCGGCGTAACGTGTTTCAGATTCAAAAGGTAGATAGTGGAGTACGGGATAGCGTTGCTTTGCGTCGGCAGGATGAACCCCCAACTTATACCCCAACGTCAGGAAGGCAAGGTCTACGGCATCCCCGCTGTACTTCCACTCAGCGTCGAAATGGAGAGCGGCTTCGTTACAGAGAACGCCGGCTTTCGCAAATCGCCTCAGTGCGCTTGTTTCTTCCTCCGTTGGCTGCCCTCCGTCTTCGCGGGTCGTTTCTCCTTGCGGTACATACCCCTCCCCGGAAACCCTGAAAAGCCCGGCGCCCGGAATGGAAACCCTCTGCACGGTCAGCTTGTTCACCGTTAACGTCCCCGTTTTGTCGCTGGCGATGTACGTGCAGCTACCCAACCCTTCGGCCGCCGATAACTTTCTGACAATGACCTTCCGCGCAGCCATGCGTGCCATGCCGATGGAAAGCGCCACGGTCACGGCTACGGGGAGCCCCTCGGGAATCGCCGAGACGGCCAGGGCGACAGCCATGAAAAATACCTGTACCGGTTCCATCCCCCGCAGCAGGGCCAGCAATCCCAGCACAAAAGTCACACCGAGAACCGCTATGCCGACAGTACGCGTGAACTTAGCCATCCGGACCATCAAGGGGGTTTGCGCCTTTACGGCAAAAGCCACTTTCTCTGCAATTTTCCCTACTTCGGTGCTCATACCCGTCGCCACAACGATGCCGCGCCCCCGCCCGCGCACTCCCGTAGTCCCGGCGAAAGCCATGTTCAGCCGCTCACCCGGAGAAAGGTGCTTCGCCGACAATGTTTCTGTGGTTTTCGATACCGGGTAAGACTCGCCTG
>QZIW01000020.1 GCA_003604985.1 Ammonifex sp. | reverse complement strand
TCGATAGCGCGTTCATTCTGACGAACCGCCGTATGCCAGGACGGCTTGTACGGTGGTGTGGGAGGGTCGGCGGTTAATCACCGCCCCCTATCCCGATTTTCGGCTCCAGTTTATAGTTTTGTTTCCAGAAAGTAATCTCTGGTTTTGTTCCCTTTATCCTGCTACTATAGGGACAAAGCAGCATTAGACGGAGCTGGAGGAAGAAAATGCAAATTAAATCGCGGAAGGTTTTTATAGCCAGCTTATTTTGCGTTTTAATGCTCGTTTTTACTCCTTCAAAAGCCAAAGCTGCTGAATTTCACCACAACCTCTCCGTTGGAGATAGCGGCCCAGACGTGGTTCTCCTCCAAAAAAGGCTTATCGAGCTGCGGTACCTTTCCAGTAAACCGGACGGAGTGTTCGGCGCGTTGACTTACGACGCGGTCACCCGTTTTGAGCGAGAGCTGGGTCTTTTCCCTGATGGCGTCATAACCCAAAAGGAATGGATTCTCCTCTTTCCTCCGCCCCCGGCAACGGCTACGGTTAAAATAAACGGGAAAACGCAATCTTTCCCCCAGCCCCCGCTGATCATTAACGGCTCAACCCTTGTACCCTTTCGTGGGATTCTCGAGACTCTGGGGGTACAAGTCAACTGGGAGAGCACCACCCAGACAATCACAGCGATTAAAGGAAATGATCGCGTTACTTTACAAATAGGCAACCAGGCTGCCACCAAGAACGGGGTTTCCATACCGCTTAACCAACCTGCGCTGATCGTAAACAGCGTGGCCATGGTACCGGTTCGGTTTATCGGGCAAACGTTCGCCAGCGAAGTAAATTGGGATGCGGCAACAAGGACCGTCCTGATCAGTGCGGACCTTGCCACGATTCCCGGCACCGTCAAGAAGATGATTTTAGGTTACTACCCGATCGACTTCCCCGGTGACAAAAAGGCTTACAACTCTATGCTCTCTTTCGGTCAATCGCTCGGCGCAATAGCAGTCTTCTCTCTTTTGCTTGACGGTAATTATCGTTTCAGCGGCACCGTGCCGGTGGAACAAATAAGTGCGGCCGAAAAGCGTGGAATCAATAGCCTGCTGGTTATCCACAACTACAGGAACGGCGGTTTCGACCGGAATCTGGTCCACAACTTACTTAACGACCGAAAATCGTGGGACAAGTTTATCGGTAACATACTTCAACTGGTTAAAACGAACGGTTTCAGCGGCGTCAACGTGGACTTCGAGAACATCCCCCCCGCCGACCGGAACCAGTTCAGCGATTTTTTGCGCCGCCTGGCAGACACTTTAAAACCGAACGGGTATCAGGTCACGGTCGCCGTTCCCGCTAAAACCCACAACGACCCGAAAAATGCCTGGGCCGGGGCCTTTGATTATCAGTTGATCGGCCAGGTCAGCGATTACGTGGTGCTTATGACCTACGACCAGCATTGGTCCGGCGGGCCGCCCGGCCCGGTGGCTTCACTTTCCTGGGTCAAGGAGGTCCTGGACTATGCGGTTACCTGTATCCCCAGAGAAAAGCTGCTTGTCGGGATACCCGCCTATGGTTACGACTGGGCCTCCCGGGGGACGAAGGTCGTGCGGTGGAATCAGACTGCGGCGTTAATCAACAAATACGGGAAAGACAAGGTGGTCTGGGACAGCGATGCCGCAACTCCCTACCTCCGTTATAAAGAAGCGGGGGTTAACCACGAGGTTTGGTTTGAAAACCAGTACAGTTTAAAGCCCAAACTGGATCTGGTCAAAAAGTACGGCGTGGCGGGACTGAGTATTTGGCGGCTCGGTTTTGAGGATTCAACTTTCTGGGAAACCATCAAGCGATATTTTTAATTATTTCACGCCGATAGCCAATGAACAAGGGCGCGAAAAACCGTAAGCCAAAACGGAAGCTGTTTGGCCGACATCGGATCTTTCTCTGCTTACTCCCCATCGGTTACCGCGATCAAGTACACCCTACGGCCGGCTTTATCCACCGGCATTTTTTGTTCCAACTCTCTAAGCTGCCGGAGTTGTTCCGGTGTCAGCGCAGCGGGCTCCAAGTCCGTAGGCCGCATAATTTTCCCCTTTCGCCGGACAGGCTTCACTAAGCCGTACCGTTTCTGGTATAGTATTGTCTGGAGCGGCGCGGCTTATTTAACTGGACCGCTTCTTTCGGGGTGTAAGGAGGTGGAGTGTTGCGGTTATTTTTGGCGATGGTTTCAGTATTCTTTGCAACCGTTGTTTTCTTTTGTACCGCGGCTCGGGCCGAACCGGAAGTGTCGGCGAAGGCCGCCGTCGTTATGGACCTCAAAACCGGGCAAGTACTTTACACGAAAGAACCCTCCAAGCGCATGTATCCCGCAAGTACGACCAAGATCTTAACGGCCCTGGTCGTGCTGCAGAACGTTCGCCTCGAAGACCGGGTGAAGGCGTCCAGCAAAGTGGTAAACACCGAGGGATCGGCCATCTGGTTGAAGGAAGGCGAGGAACTGGCCGTTAGTGACGCGCTTTATGCGCTTTTGTTAAACTCGGCAAACGACGTTGCAGAGGCGCTTGCCGAGAAGGCCGGCGGTTCGGGTGAGGGCTTTGCGGAAATGATGAACCGGGCCGCTAAAGCATGCGGCGCCACAGACTCCAACTTCAAAAACCCCCACGGCTTGCCGGACGAGGGACACTACACCACCGCCTTGGACCTGGCTAAGATAACCCGGGTTGCCATGGGCAACCGCTTTTTTCGGGAGATCGTCGCGACCAAAACAAAGAACATCACGCGCACTTCACAGGAGGATTTAAGCCTGCTGATTAACACCAACAAACTCCTTTGGCGGTATGAAGGTGCGATCGGTGTTAAAACCGGTTACACCATTGAGGCCAGACAGTGTTTGGTCGCGGCTGCCGAAAGAAACGGGCGCCAGTTAATCGCGGTGCTCTTGGGAAGCGAAGGGGGCGTTTGGAACGAGGCGGCGGTGCTCCTGGACTACGGGTTTTCGGCGTACCGCCTGGTCGAGTTGGTGAAAGCGGGCGAGGTTGTCGGCCATTTCCCGGTGGACAAGGGAGTGAGCCTTGTTGAAGGCAAACCTTCCCGTTCTTTCTGGTACAACATTCCGGCTGATAAAGACCCCTTTTTGCTGCCCAAGTGGCGGCTGAAGATAGAACCGGTGGCGGCCCCCGTAGCCCAGGGCAAGTACATTGGCGAGGTCATTTTCAGCAACGAGCAAGGAGAGATCGGGCGGGTCGGTATGGTCGCGGGCAACTCTGTAGCGAAGCGTTCGCTCTGGCCGGTGGTATCAACGGTGTTTATAGCGGCTTGCTTGGCTTTTCTCGGCCTAAAGATCCTGGCAGCCGGAGTTCGGAGCCGGAGACGCCGCTCTTTATCTTTCAGAAGAGGATAGAGCGGTCGGGTAAGAGACGCGCGAGCAACCGGGCAAAAGAGGGACAGAAAGGAAGAGCGACAAGGCTCGCTGTTACGTTATAGATTGTATGGGCGTTGGCGACCTGCCGGGCCGGATCCCCGGTGGTAGCGCCGACGAGCAAAGCGAAGGGATGGATGAGGGGCAGACACAGTACTGCCCCGACCACGTTTATAAGGAGGTGCGCGGCGGCTACTCGCCGCCCGGCGCAAGAACTGCTTACCGACGCGATCAACCCGGTGAAACAGGTGCCTATGTTATTCCCGAGCACCAGTGCGATCGCGGCGTCAAGCGTAATTAAACCGTTGGCGTAAATCGTGATCACGATAGCGGTAGCGACGCTCGAAGAATGCAAGAAGGCGGTCAGGAGGGTGGCGCCGGCTACGGCCAGGAGGGGACTGCTGCAGGAACTGGTTAACAGGCCGGTAAACCAACGGGCGTGCTGGAGAGGTGTCACTGCTTCGTTTAAAAGCGCGAGTCCGAAGAAAATCATGCTGGTTCCGATTAGAACCCTGCCAAGAATCTTAAAGGGTGAGCAAAACAAGACAGCGCCCGCTCCCAAAAGAGGCAACGCCAGTCTGCCCGGATCGGCGGCCAGAAACTGAACCGTCAAAGAAGTACCGACGTTGGCCCCCAGAATAACGGCGATACCCTGGCTGAGGTGAAGAAGCCGGCTGTGAACCAGGCCGATGGTGATTACGGAAACGGCCGTGCTGCTCTGGGTTACGGCGCTGGTTAAGAGGCCTGCGAGGGAGGCGCGCGCCGGGTTTGCCGAAAGGAAATTGAGGACTTGTTGGAATCTTCTGCTTGACAGGTCGACGAGGCCCCATTGCATGTAGCGCAACCCGAAAAGTAGCAGCGACAGTCCGGCGATTAATAAGTAAAAAGGTTTCGTATTATTTCCCCCGTTACAGATTTACGGCCGGATGTCCGGCACTATGCACCTGGCTTGACACCACTCATTGTTCGACGGCTTGATTACGCTGCGGAAAAGCACCTTGAACAGTAGTTTGCTTTATGCTACTGATTTTCACAAGCGCTCCTTTCCAGCGTAAAAATATTGTAAAAAAAGTTCGAAAAAAGTTAAAAATACTCTTTCCTAATACTTGTTAAGGTGCTATAATTTACACACCCAGGATTAATTGCAAAATTACATATTAGCTAGTCGTTGCAATGTACTGCGCATCGGCCGTGGCCCTTGGGTCACTTTTTTTTGGGGGTGATCGCCTTGGACGGGGTTTTGCCGGAAGATATTCCGCCGGGATACGGAGAGAACACCCTGGTGCTCATGGTACAAAAAGTTGCGGTCCTTTTTGCATACTGGGAAATGTCCCAGGCTGCCCGGGAGTTTTTGAAAGAAAGGCAGACGGCTCTCCGGTTGTGTTCGTTGGCTGAGGGCCGGTACTTGCATTACGTTACCGTGTCTCCCACCTTTTTGACCGGCAACTGGTATTTTGAAAGGGTAACACCGGGGAAAAAGTACCGGTGTGAACTCGGCTGGTGGGATAACGGCGATTTTTACCCGCTGATGTGCTCGCAGCCGGTAGATGTGCCTACCGGCGCAATCACGCTGAGAGTTACCGGCCGCGGCAAGCGCAGGCGGGGGAAAAGAGTCACGGCTTCGGTCGGAGCGGTGAGTACAGTCGGCGTGAGTTCCGGGGTGACCCGCCGGCCGTAAAAAAGTCTGAATACCGGTAATTAGGGGCGGCAACGCCTCTTTTATTTGTAGCGGCAAAGTGTTATGCTCAATCTGTACCGGTTGTGAAAAAGAAGCGAAGGCCGGGTTGGGTACTGGGAACCTCCGCCCGGCCAATGAAGTACGGCGGGGGCCGGGGAGGACTGACGTGGCTGAAGGTTATCTGGCCGTGGTGCTGCATGCTCATCTACCTTTCGTCCGACACCCGGAGAAGGAACGCTATCTTGAGGAAAACTGGCTGTACCAGGCGATCACCGAATGCTACCTTCCTCTAATAGACGTGTTGACCAGACTGGTTGAGGAAGGGTACCGGTATAAAATAACGCTGTCGCTTTCACCGCCGCTGATCACGATGCTTACCGACGGGCTTCTGACCAGGCGGTATGTTTCCCACCTGGAAAGGCTGATCTGTTTGGCAGAGGCTGAGAAGAGGAGAACCGCAGGAACAGAGTTCTTTCCCCTGGCGGTCATGTACGAAGAACGGTTTAAGCGGTTTTACCAGCTTTTCTTACACGTTTTTCAGGGTAACCTTGTATCGGCTTTCGCCTCTCTGCACCGTGAGGGTGTTTTGGAGTTGATAACCACCTGCGCCACTCACGGTTACCTCCCCTTGATCCGCAATCGGGAAGCACGGCGGGCCCAGATTGTAACGGGGCTCGATGTTTTCCGGCGATATTTCGGGTTTTACCCCCAGGGTTTCTGGTTGCCGGAATGCGGTTATGCTGCCGGGATAGACGAGCTTTTGGCCGAGTGCGGCATTAAATATTTTATCGCGGAAACACACGGGCTTTTGGCTGCTTCCCCGCCACCTTCAGGCGGCGTTTACGCCCCTGTGTCAACGCCTGCCGGCGTTGCCGCCTTCGGCCGGGACCCCGAGACGTCGCGCCAGGTATGGGACCGGAAGGTCGGTTATCCCGGCGATTACTGGTACCGCGAATACTATCGTGATATCGGGTACGAACTTCCCTGGGAATACATCGAGCCTTTCCTCCCTTCAGGAGAGATCCGCACCGACACCGGCCTGAAATATTACCGGGTCACGGGGGCTGAGGAAAAACGGTTGTACGAACCTCATTCAGCGCTCGAACGAGCCGCGGCGCATGCCGAGCACTTCCTCTACCATCGCCGGCGACAGGTTGCCTATTTGGCCGAACGCATCGACGCGGCACCGGTTGTCGTTGCGCCTTACGACGCCGAACTTTTCGGCCACTGGTGGTATGAAGGCCCGCAGTGGCTTGAATTCTTAATCCGCAAGGTCAACGACCAGGAAGTGGTGGCTTTAACGACCCCTTCGGAATACCTTCACGCCCACCCGCCGCAGGAGACCGCCGTTATGGGCCTTTCCAGTTGGGGTGAAGGAGGGTACAGCGAGGTCTGGCTCAACCCGGCAAACGATTGGATTTACCAGCACCTTCACCATGCGGAAGGCAGGATGATCGAACTGTGCGACCTGTACCCGCGGTCGGAGGGTACCCTCCACCGCGCCTTAAGTCAGGCGGCGCGAGAACTCTTATTGGCGGAGTCAAGCGACTGGCCGTTCATACTCCGGGTAGGGTCGACAATCCAGTACGCTACCCGACGGCTGAGAGAACATATATCGCGGTTCAACTACTTAACCGACCGGATCCTCGACGAGGGTGTGAACGAGCCCGGCCTGGAAGCAATTGAGGCGGTGGACAACATCTTTCCCGCCATTGATTACCGGGTTTACAGCCGCTTTTGGACAAGCGCCGGCCCGCAAGCAGCAAAACCACTGCGAGTCCTTCTCCTGACGTGGGAATACCCCCCGCGCATCGTCGGCGGGTTGGGACGGCATGTTTACGACCTTTCGCGGGCTTTGGTCGGCTTGGGCAGCGAGGTGGTGGTGGTTACCGCCCCGGTGCCGGAAAGCCCAACCGTAGAGGACGACGAAGGGGTAAAAGTTTACAGGGTGCCGGAAGAAACATACGGGGGGGATTTTTTGGACTGGGTGGCTTCCATGAACCGGCAAATGTTCCAATCAGTAGGTAACCTTCTGGAAGAGGGAAAAGAGTTCGATGTTATACACGCCCACGATTGGCTGGTGGAAGCGGCCGCGCTTAAACTGGCGGAAGGGTTTGGTCTCCCTTTGGTGGCAACCATCCACGCCACGGAGTATGGGCGGTGCCAGGGAATTCACAATGAGACCCAACACCGGATCCACCTTGCCGAGCAAAGGCTGGTACACAACGCGAGGATTGTCATCTGCTGCAGCGACTACATGAAACAGGAGGTTTCCCGGCTTTTCGGCGTACCGCCTGCGAAGATTAAGGTTATCCCGAACGGTGTAAATCCGGAAGTACTCGGTGTGAAAGAATGGCGGGGGTTTGCGGCGCCTCCGGCGCCGACGGTCCTGTACCTGGGGCGGCTGGTGCCCGAAAAAGGGGTCCAGGACCTGATCCGGGCCCTGCCGCTCATCGAGGGGCAAGCACCGGGGGTGCAAGCGGTGCTTTGCGGCCAGGGACCTTACGAAGGGGAATTGAGGCGGCTGAGTGCAGACCTAAACCTGACGCACCGGGTTCATTTTACCGGTTTTGTAGACGGTCCAATACGGAACGAGTTTTTCCGGCAAGCAGCGGCAGCCGTATTTCCCAGCTATTACGAGCCTTTCGGCATCGTAGCCTTGGAAGCTATGGCGGCGCAGGTCCCGGTCATTGTAGGTGATACCGGGGGTCTCAGCGAAGTAGTGGAACATGGTATCGACGGTTTCAAGGTGCCGCCGGGAAGGCCGGACGTTTTAGCACGATACGTCGGCGAAATTTTGACCAACCCGTCCCTCGCCGAAGACCTCTGCCGCCGGGGGTGGCGAAAGGTGCGTTCAACTTACAACTGGAAGCACATAGCGGCGGTAACGCATGAAACATACCGCCTTGCATGCGGTTAACCCTCCAGAGGCGGAGCAGGGGTAAGGCTTTAGGTGCGTTTTCCGGAGGAGCGCCCGGGAACCTTCTGCCGGGTGCCCGGAGGACGCGATTTGACTTTTTGCGGTCTGTTGGGGAGGGAGTAAACATGCCACGCCCTTTGATCGTTGGTAACGGCAAGGTCATGGTGACTTTTGACGAGAAGCTTGACATGAGGGATTTCTTTTACCCTCACGTCGGACAGTGGAACCACCTGCAGGGGAATCGTAACCGCCTGGGGATCTGGGTAAACGGGACTTTCAGCTGGATCTCCGACGACGGGTGGGAACGCAGGCTCGGGTACAAACAAGACACTTTGGTTACCGAGGTGCAGGCGAGCCATTTGGGTTTAGCCGTAAGGCTTTTGATCAACGACGCCGTTCACCGGCGGGAGAACATCTACCTGAAAAAGCTGGTGGTACAGAACCTTTCGGACACGGAACGAGAAATCCGTGTCTTCTTCGGCCAGGACTTCTCCATCGACGAGACCGAGGTCGGGGATACCGCATTTTACGACGCTATTACTCAGGTGCTCTGCCATTACAAGCGCAACCGCTACTTGCTGATCAACGGTTACAGCGGGAACGGCCGGTTTGAACAGTTTGCGGCGGGCATAAAGGGATTCGGCAAGGCTGAGGGTACCTGGCGCGACGCTGAGGACGGCACCTTAAGCGCCAACGCCATCGCCCAGGGTTCCGTGGACAGCGTTATGGGTTTCAATTTGCACCTGGGCCCTTGGGGCGAGGATACCATTTACTATTGGATCTGTGCGGCAAAGAACATTCAGGAAGTCCGGGCACTCAACGATTTCGTGCTGAGCAACGAGCCGGAGGAGTTGCTGTTTCGTACGGAGACCTTCGGGCGCGCCTTCCTTGAGCCCTGCATAAAAACCTGTGCGGATGCATCCGGTACCCAGACAGAAGGTTTTCCGCCGGCGATTACAGACACTTATAAAAGGAGCCTTCTCATTTTGCGGGCCCATTTTGACGCCAGGGGAGCCATTATTGCTTCACCGGACTCGGACATCATGGCAACCAACCGGGACCACTACTGTTACCTGTGGCCGAGGGACGGGGCTTTCGCGGCCTACGCCTTGATAAGGGCGGGTTACGGCAGGTTGACCAGGGGTTTTTTCGATTTTTGTGCCAACGCCCTGACGGCAAAGGGTTATCTTTTGCACAAGTACAATCCCGACGGGACCGCCGGTTCGAGCTGGCACCCCTGGCTGGAAGATGGCGTCGTGCACCTGCCGATCCAGGAAGACGAAACGGCCCTCGTTTTGTGGGCCCTTTGGGAGTATTACCAGCAGGAACGCGACCTGGAGTTCGTGTTGGGACACTATCATGACCTGGTCCGGCCGGCGGCGCATTTCCTTAGCAGTTACATCGATGAAAACCTGCGCCTGCCGGCGGAGTCTTACGACCTTTGGGAAGAAAGGCGGGGCATTTTTACCTTTACCACCGCGGCCGTCCACGCCGGCCTGGTGGCGGCGCGAAATCTGGCGCAGCTTTTCGGGCAGCCGAAACTGGCCGACAAGTTTTCGTGGCGGGCGGCGGAGATGCAGGAGGCTCTGGTGAAACACCTTTATGACAAAGAAACCGGGCATTTCTTCCGCGGCCTGCGCTTCAACCGTAAAAAAGGGTCTTTCGAGCCCGATACTACGGTTGACAGCAGCCTGGCCGGGGTTTTCCTTTTTAATGTCTTACCGGCCTCTGATATAATGGTTTCGAACACAATGCGCCAGGTGGAAGAAGTGCTCCGCGTCAAAACAAAGATCGGCGGTGTGGCAAGGTATTACGGCGACTATTATTTCCGGCAGACGGAAGACCTGACACAGGTTCCGGGCAACCCCTGGTTCGTTTCCACCCTGTGGCTGGCACAGCACCAGATCAGGGCGGCCCGGAACGCGGAGGAGTTAATCAGAGCCAGGCACGAGTTGGAGTGGTGCGTGAAATACACCCTGCCGACCGGGGTCATGCCGGAGCAACTGCACCCCTACACCGGGGAGGCCCTCTCGGTGGCGCCGTTGAACTGGTCGCACGCGGCCTTTGTCATTGCCTTTTCGGAATATGTTTCGCGCCACCGGGAGATTGTACAACGGCGTGAACAAAAATAATGCCGCTGTCTCTTTGGAAAAAGACAAAAGACCGGCGATGGTGGGTTTTGCCCGCATGTTCGTAAGGAGTGAGAGAGTCTTGGGTTTCCCATTATGGGGTTTGGCCACGGGAATCGGCAGCCTGCCGTATCTTGAACCGGCACCGGCACTGGATTTGATCAAGCATAATTTGGCGGCGCTGCCTCACTGGCCGCAGCTTCCCCGCCGCGCGGAGGCGGAGGGATTCGTCCGACAGTTTCTTGGTGCGCTTGAAGCGCAGGGAATAGTTGCGGCAGGGGAAAAGCCACGTTTTTTAAACGAATCGGAAGACTGGCCCGAACGGCTGACGGCCTTTTACACCCTTTACTTCAGTGCTTGCGAAGGGGACGATGCGGCAATCGAAGCTTTTGGGTCGGAAAGGGAGTACGCTTCAGGTTTTTACGACTTTTTTGAAACGGCAAAGGCCGGGGGGTTTCCCGGGGCGGCGGGCCTTAAAGGTCAGGTTGTCGGACCGCTGACGGTGGGTTTCCAACTCACCGACGCCGGCGGTCGCCCCGCCTACTACGACCCCGGTTTGAGGGAACTGATCGTTAAGAATCTTACCATGACGGCGCGGTGGCAAGTCGGTAGGCTCCAGGCCCTGCGGAGCCCGGTACTGATTTTCATCGACGAGCCTGCGGTAAGCGTCTACGGGCAATCGACGTACATCACCGTTACCAGGGAGCAGGTTGCCGCCGACATGGAAGCCGTCGTAGCCGGGGTTAAGGCCGTCGGTGCTGCGGTCGGCGTACACTCTTGCGCGGCTGTGGATTGGAGCATCCTTTTGACGCTGGACATCGACGTACTGAGTTTCGACGCCTACGGGTATTTCAACTCGCTTTTGCCCTACCGCCGGGAACTTACGGCTTTTCTCGAAAAAGGCGGCGTGCTTGCGTGGGGTATCGTACCCACATCGGAAGCTGCTCATGAGGAAGACGCGGGCAGCCTTATCGAAAGACTGAGATCGTATTGGAAAGAGTTGGCGGCCCGCGGTGTGCCCGAAGAACTCTTACGCCGCCAGTGGCTGATCACACCGAGCTGCGGGGCAGGCACGCTTTCGGAACCTCTCGCCGAGCGGATCTACGGGTTGACCAAAGCAGCGGCGGCCAAGCTCCGGCAGGAGGGCTGAACGGTCGGTGTTCGGACCGGCGGGATTGGCCGACTACCACGTTCACACGCGGCGTTGCGGGCACGCCACGGGAAACATGGCGGAGTACGTCGCCAACGCGAGGATAAAGGGCCTCCGGGAAATCGGTTTTGCGGACCACATCCCGCAGTATTTCTTGCCGGAAACGGCCCGCGACTCTTCCCTCGCAATGCGTGAGGGGGAGCTTGACGCGTACGTGGGTGAGGTCCTGGCACTTGGTGCGGGGTACAAGGACGTTACCGTGAAGTTGGGGATCGAAGCCGACTATGCTCCGGGGCACGAGGGTGCGCTCAAAGCGGTCCTTGACCGGTATCCCTTTGACTATGTGCTCGGATCGGTACATTACATCAACGGTTGGGGTTTCGACAACCCGGCGCACGTAGACGGCTACGCCGGAAAAGAAATCGACGCGCTTTACGGCGTGTATTTCGGGTTGATCCAGCGGATGGCGGCAACCGGTCTCTTCGACGTCGTAGCCCATCCCGATTTACTGAAGAAGTTCGGTTACCGTCCGAAGTGCGACGTTATGCCGCTTTACGAAAGTGCGGTGCGGTCGATCGCCGCCGCCGGAATGGCGGTTGAGATCAACACCGCCGGACTGAGGCAGCCGGCCCGTGAGATTTACCCCGCACCGGCCTTCCTGGCAATGTGCTTTGAGTGCGGTGTCCCGGTCGTGCTCGGTTCGGATGCCCACCGGCCGGACGACGTGGGGCGGGATTTTGAAGCAGCGGCGGCTCTCCTGCGGCGTGTAGGTTACCGGGAAACGGCGGTATTCGAAAAGCGCCGGCGGAGTTCTGCGCCGCTGCCCTGAATGCGCTCCACGGGTTGACAAAATCGCACGCCGCCGGATGCAAGCGGTCAAAGGCGAGGGTCTGTCGATACTCAAACACATGTCCTGGATAAACTACCATCTGACTGCGACGGGTAGGCAGATTCCAGGTTCTCCTGAAGATTACAAAAGGAAAAACCGGCGCGAGCGCGAAGAAAATATGGTGTGCTCCAACTATTGGCAAGCATTGCTAACGGCACGTGAACCAACGGAGAAACTCATGCACGAATTCAGCCTTGTCGAATCAATGATTGAACTGGTGAAACAGAGCGCGGCGGAAAACCATATAACGCGTGTCACGAGTGTAAAACTGATTGTCGGCAAATTGATAATGGCGCAGCCGGAACTTTTGCGGTTCTCCTTCGACGTTTTGAGCGGTGGTACCATTCTCGAGGGAGCAACGCTTGAAATTGAGGAACGCCCCTTGCTTATGCGCTGCCAGGGGTGCGGCAACGAATATGCCCCGGATTTTTTCGAGGTTGTCTGCCCTGAATGTACCGGCATAGGCGAAGTATTAAGCGGCAAGGAGCTCCACATCGAGCATTACGAAGGTGATTCCGGAGAGGATGACGACGGGGTTGAAGGTGGTAATGGGGCAACGCCTCCTGCGGGCTAACGAAAACCTGGCGCGGGAAAACAGGGTTCGTTTTGCGGCCGCCGGGACGTTTGTGGTTAACCTGATGAGCTCTCCCGGGGCGGGCAAGACCACACTGTTGGAACTCACACTGCAGCGGTTGCGAAAAAGTTATAAAACAGGCGTAATTGAAGGAGACATGTACACCACCCGCGATGCCCAGCGGATTGCCGGCCAGGGGGTCGAGGTCGTTCAGATCAACACGGCCGGAGTCTGCCACCTGGATGCGGCGATGGTCGCGCGTTCCCTGGAGGAGTTGCGGGAAGGCCGGTATGATATGCTGTTTATCGAAAACGTCGGCAACCTGGTGTGTCCCGCCGAGTTTGACCTGGGGGAGGATGCTAAAGTCGCCCTGTTAAGCGTTACGGAGGGCGGCGACAAGCCGGCCAAGTACCCGCTGGTTTTTCAGAGGGCGCGCGTGGTGCTCGTGACAAAGGTGGACCTGATCCCGCATACGGATTTTGACCTGGAAGCGGTAAGTAAGGAGTTAAGAGCGATTAATCCGGAGGCAAACATGCTGCTGGTGTCGGCCAAAACCGGAGAAGGGATAGAGGAATGGTGCGGATGGCTGGAGGGAATGAGCCAAAAGAAACGGGCGGGAAAGTCCGTTCCAGGATAAACGTAAAAGGGACCGTTCAGGGCGTAGGTTTCAGGCCTTATATTTACAACCTTGCCCAGTCGCTCGGCATTACGGGTTACGTGCTTAACGACGCCCGTGGTGTGGTGATCGAAGCCGAAGGGGACGCCGAGAAAGTCGCATGGCTGGTCGAAGCGCTGTACAGCCGGCCGCCCCGGCTTGCGCGCATTGTTGCGATCGAGCAAGAAGAACTGGACCCGGCCGGTTACGTTAAGTTCGAGATCATCGAGAGCGCGGGCGAGTACGAGAAAGAGGCTCTCGTACCGCCGGACGTCGCGCTCTGCCCTGATTGTGTCCGCGAAACGTTCGACCCCCGCGACAGGCACTACCATTACCCTTTTACCAACTGCACGAACTGCGGGCCGCGCTTTACGATCATCAACGAAGTACCTTACGACCGGCGGCAGACTTCGATGGCGACTTTCACCATGTGCCCTGACTGTGCGCGGGAATACTCCGACCCTGCGGACCGGCGTTTCCACGCCCAACCGGTTGCCTGCCCGGCCTGCGGGCCGCAGGTGGAGTTGCTCGACGCGGACGGACGGCCTGTTCCCGGGGACTGGCGGGGCAACTGCTGGCGCGCCCTCGGTGACGGGAGAATACTTGCGGTCAAGAGTCTTGGCGGGTTCCACCTTAGCTGCGATGCGCTGAACCGGCAGGCCCTCAAGGTTCTCCGCCAGCGCAAGGGGCGCAGCCATAAACCTTTTGCGGTCATGTTCCGGGACCTGGAGGCGATCAAACGTTACTGCTTTTTAAGTGACGCGGAAGAGCAGCTTTTAACCTCCCTGCAAACACCCATCGTCATCCTGAAGCGGCGCCCTGACACGCCGCTGCCCGCGGAACTCGCGCCGGGGCTCAGCACCCTGGGGGCAATGGTCCCTTACACGCCCCTGCACCTGCTGCTTTTTGAGGGGCCGTTCGACATTTTGGTCATGACCAGCGGGAATTACAGTGATCTTCCGTTGTGCAAGGATAACGACAGAGTGTTTCAGGAACTGGGGGGAATCCCTGATTACGTCTTGCTCCACAACCGCCCGATAGTGAACCGGTGTGATGATTCGCTGGCGGCGGTGGTCGCGGGGGAGGTCCAACTTCTCCGGCGTTCCCGCGGTTATGTGCCGCGGCCGATAGAGGTACCCACCGCGGACGGTCCGCCGGTTTTAGGCATCGGCGGCGAGATGAAAAACACTTTTTGTTTGCTGCGGCGGGGACAGGCTTTTTTGAGCCAGTACATCGGCGAACTCGAAACCTTGGAGGGGGAGGAAAACCTTTTTTCGAGCCTGGTTAATTTCCAGCGTTTACTGGGGGTGGAGCCCGAAGTTATCGGTTACGACCTGCACCCCGGTTACAGTTCCTCCCGGATCGCGGAAAGCATGCCGGCCAGGATGCGGTTCGGCGTCCAGCACCACCACGCCCACATGGCGGCTTGCCTCGCGGAAAACGGGGTGAACGGCCAAGTCATAGGAGCGATTCTTGACGGTACCGGGTACGGTGAAGACGGCAACCTCTGGGGATTCGAAATCCTTTCCGGCGATGCAAAAAGCTTTACGAGGCACTTCCACCTCGCTTACGCGCCGTTGCCCGGCGGCGAGCAGGGTATCCGGCAGCCGTGGCGCATGGCCGTATCGTACCTGTCGGGCTTTTTGGGGGAAGCCGGGACGGCGGCCGCGCAGGCGCTGTTCGGGGCGAAGAAAAGAGAGTTGGAAATCGTAGAGTACCTTGTAAAGAAGCGGTTTAACTCGCCCCTGGCCTGCGGTTGCGGCCGTTTGTTCGACGCTGTTTCAGCTATTTTGGGGGTTTGTTCGGAGACGACTTACGAAGGTCAGGCGGCGGTAGAACTCGGGGAAATTACGTTCGAGCCGGAGGATGGTGAAAGGTTCCCGCCATATGAGTACTCCTTCGAGGGAGAGGTGATTTCACCCGCCCGCATACTTGCCGGTGTGCTCGAAGACCTCGAAAATGGGTTGGAAAAGTCGGTGATCAGCACCCGTTTTCATAACACCGTCGTCGCCGTGGTCTGCGATGCGGTGAAACAAGTCGCGGCGCGCACAGGGCTTCGGAAAGTGGCCTTAAGCGGGGGTACCTGGCAGAACCGGTACCTGTTCACGGTCGGTAAGGAGGCGTTGTCGCGTGAAGGTTTTGAAGTGTTGTTCCACCGCCGGGTGCCGGCCAACGACGGTGGTTTGAGCCTCGGACAGGCAGTCGTGGCGTACAGGAGGTGGGAGGAATGTGTTTAGGTGTCCCGGGAATGATCGTTGAGGTGTCGCCGGAGGACCATACCGCGGTGATAGAGACTTTCGGGGTCCGGCAGAAAATAAATACTTTTCTGGTCGGAGAGGTCAGCCTGGGAGAATACGTCATGGTGCATACCGGCTACGCTATTGAAAAAATAGACCTGGAAGAAGCGCAGGAACGCATCAAACTCTGGGAGGAATTGCTGGCGCATGAAGGATTTGGAGAAGTTCCGCGACCCGCGGATAGCGAAGGCGCTAATTAAAGAGGTTGGCGCCCTGGCCGCCCGGGTAGCTGAACGTCTCGGGCGGCGTGTGGTTTTAATGGAGGTTTGCGGGACGCACACCGTGGCCATATCCCGTGCCGGGCTGCGGGGGCTTCTGGGTGATTGCCTCGATCTGAGGAGCGGTCCCGGGTGTCCGGTATGCGTTGCGGACTATGCCGACATTGACCGGATGGTGGCGTTTGCGCGCCTGCCCGGAATAACGGTCGGGACGTTCGGCGATATGGTAAGAGTGCCGGGAAGCGTTTCCTCGCTGGAACGTGAACGGGCGGCGGGAGCGAAGATCAGGATTTTTTACTCGCCGGCGGACGCCGTTGCTTATGCGGCGGACCACCCGGAGCGCGAAGTGGTATTCCTGGGCGTGGGGTTCGAAACCACCGCACCGGCCGTGGCCCTTAGTATTAAGGAAGCGGAAAGCCGTGGCTTAAAGAATTTCAGCGTTTTTGTCACGCATAAAGTAGTGCCGCCGGCGTTAGACGCCCTTTTGGGCGACCCGGAACTAAAGATCGACGGCTTTATCCTCCCCGGTCACGTGAGCGCCATCATTGGGCTGAAGGCTTACGATTCTTTGAACTCCCGCCGCTTGCCTTCGGTGATTACGGGTTTTGAGGCCAACGACATCCTGGATGCCGTCAGGCAGCTTCTTCAGATGATGCTGGCGGGTGAGGGCCGGGTGATTAACGGTTATGCGCGTGTGGTGCGCACGGCAGGGAATATGATCGCGCAGCAGCAAATGGCTGAGGTTTTCGACATCGCCGATGCACCGTGGCGGGGGTTCGGGATCATACCCGACAGCGGACTGGTGATGGGCGAAAGGTTCAAAAAGTTCGACGCCCTGGACAAGTTTGCGCTCCCGCCGATCAAACCGCGGGTGCCCACGGGTTGTGCATGCGGTGATATTCTAAAGGGGAAGCTTGCTCCCCGGGACTGTACCCTCTTTGAGCGGGTGTGTAAACCGATGGCCCCGGTCGGTCCCTGTATGGTGTCGTCCGAAGGAGCCTGCGCCGCCTACTATAATTATGAACGCCACCTGAAGGGGGTAGCGGCCGTTGAGTGACGTTGTGATGCTGGCGCACGGCGATGGCGGGGCTTTGACCCACGAACTTGTTAGGGATTTATTCCTTCGACATTTTCCCAACCAGACGCTCAAAGGTCTTACCGACGCTGCTATCTTCGCCGGTCCGGGCGGTCGCCTGGCGGTGAGCACCGATTCCTTCGTCGTCAACCCGCTTTTTTTCCCGGGAGGCGATATCGGGAAGCTTGCGGTCTACGGCACGGTGAACGACCTTGCGGTTTCAGGTGCCAGCCCCCTTTACCTCACCGCTGCTTTCCTTTTGGAAGAGGGGCTCCCGATCGCGGACCTGGACCGGTTTGCGGCTTCGATGGCGGAAGCCTGCACGGAAGCAGGGGTGGAGATCATCGCCGGCGATACCAAGGTCGTCGGGCGGGGGAACCTGGACCGGATTTTCATCAACACCGCCGGGGTCGGGGTTGTTCCGGAGACTCTGCACCTGGGTTACTCACGCCTCGCGCCGGGGGACCGGGTACTCATAAACGGTTCTATCGGCGAGCACGGGATGGCCATCCTGGCGGCGCGTGAAAACCTGGCTTTCGCCGGCCAGCTCGAAAGCGATTGCGCGCCGCTTAACGGCATCATTGCCGAACTGTTGCGTGAAATACCCCGCGAGGTCAAGATAATGCGGGATTTGACCCGCGGGGGACTGGCCACCGCGGCCAAGGAAATCGCGGTTGCGGCGAGGTGCGATATCTATCTCGAGGAAGCGGAGGTCCCGGTGCGCCCGGCGGTGAAAGGGGCGGCGGAACTGCTGGGGCTTGACCCGCTGTACCTTGCCAATGAGGGTAAGTTTATGGCGGTTGTCTCGGCGCCGTATGCCGAGGATGCGCTTACCGTGTTGAAAACCCACCCCCTGGGCAGGTCTGCCAGGATTATCGGCGAGGTGTCCGACGGGGGCGGAAACCTGTACTTGCGGACCCCATTCGGCGGCACCAAGTATCTGGACATGCTTGTGGGCGAACCATTGCCGCGCATATGTTAAATGTTTTATCTGACTGTTGCCCTGATACCCCTGGTGGGAGCGTTTATCGGTTGGGTAACCAACCGCCTGGCCGTAAAACTGCTTTTCAGGCCCTACAGACCATACCGGTTGTTGAAATGGACCATCCAGGGGGTTCTCCCCAAGCGCCGGTACGAACTGGCCGGGAGCATCGGGGGTATAATCGAGCAGGAAATACTTTCTCTGGACGACATCCTGCAACACCTCAAGGAGCGTGACGTACCCGAGCGGACCGTGGCCCTCCTGCGGGAAGCGATCAGGGGGGCGGTGTTGGAAAAGGCCCCAGCTTGGGTTCCGGTGGCGGTCAAAAAACCGCTCGCCGAGGCCGTGAGTGACCTGGTGCGGGATCGCCTCCCGTTTTTGATCGACTGGCTCGTCGAGTCGTTCGGGGAGACCTTGAAGCGAGAGGTCAGCCTCTCACAGTTGATCGAAACGAAGCTTAACCAATTCCCCCTCGAAGACCTTGAGCGCGTAGTGTTCAAAGTGACCGCCCGGGAGATAAGGCACATAGAGGTAATGGGCGCGTTGCTCGGGTTTTTGATCGGGCTTTTGCAGGTAGGTCTTCTGTTTCTGGTAAGGTTGACAGGGCATACCGCTTTTTAGTATAGTGAAATCTGGTATCTAGAGCTGAATATGCGTCAAAGGCGGACAGCGTGACGGTTGCGCTTCGCCGGCGCGCCGGTCCGGGTATCTTTCTGTAGCGGGTCGGAAGCGCGCCGGGATCTTTTGCAGCGTCGCGCAAAACGGGGTCTAAACTACTGTTTCGCACCCCCAAGAGAGGGGATGCCGCGGCTGAGAGCATCCCTGGGACAGCAGCGGGGCAGGCAGTACCGCTCCCCGAGCCTCCCAGCACTCAATAGTGGATTCATCGAAGGTATCTGATCGTTTTTTGAGTTCCGTTAAGGTACAAGGCCAAAGTAACCGGATTGAGTGCTGGGACGGAGGCGGCCGTTATCCGCAGTCTGAGCGGGGAGGAAAGGTGTGACCCTTCTTCCCAATCAGGGTGGAACCGCGGGCTATGCAGTCCCGTCCCTGACCGGGCGGGAATTTTTTATTTTTTGTCCGGCAGGCAGTAACTTGAACGGCGAAAGAGGTGTTGAGGTTGATTTCCGTAACCTTCCCTGACGGCGGGAAGCGACAGTTTCCGGAGGGTGCCACCGCCGCGGGCGTTTTAAAAGAAATGGGCCGGCGCCTCCAGAAAGAAGCGCTGGGGGTACGGGTGAACGGAAAGACGGTGGACCTTGCCGCTCCTCTGCCCGAGGATGCTGCGGTGGAGTTTTTGACCTTTGACGACGAGGACGGCAGGGACATCTTCCGCCACAGTTCCGCGCACATCCTCGCCCAGGCGGTGAAAAGGCTTTTCCCCGAGGCCAGACTCGCGATCGGTCCGCCTATTACCGACGGGTTTTACTACGACTTTGACGTCGCGCGCCCTTTTACGCCCGAGGACCTGGAGCGCATCCAGGGCGAGATGGAGCAGATCGTGAAGGCGGCCCTGCCGATTTCCCGGCTCGAGATGTCCGGGGACGAAGCCCGCACTATGTTTGCGGCGCAGGACGAAACTTACAAAGTAGAAATCATTGACGATTTGCCTCCCGAAACGGTGATTTCGTGCTACCGCCAGGGGGAGTTCACCGACCTCTGCGTGGGACCCCATGTTCCCGACACCGGTTATATCCGGGCGTTCAAGCTGTTGAGCGTCGCCGGGGCGTACTGGCGCGGGGACGAGCGTAACAAGATGCTCCAGCGGATTTACGGGACCTCTTTCCCGAAGAAGTCCCTCCTGGACGAGCACCTCTACCGCCTTGAGGAAGCCAAACGGCGTGATCACAGGCGGCTCGGCGCGGAACTTGACCTTTTCAGCGTCCATGAGGAAGGCCCGGGTTTCCCTTTCTTCCATCCCAAAGGGATGATTGTCCGGAACGAACTCGAATCCTTCTGGCGCGAGGAACACCGCCGCCGCGGGTACCAGGAGATCAGGACGCCCGTCGTCCTCCGGGGGGAACTCTGGGAGCGGTCCGGCCACTGGGACCACTACAAGGAAAACATGTACTTCACCACGATTGACGACCAGAATTTCGCCATCAAACCGATGAACTGCCCCGGGTGCATGCTCGTTTACCAGCGGCGGGTCAACTCCTACCGGGAACTTCCCATCCGGCTCGCCGAGATGGGCCTGGTGCACCGGCACGAACTTTCGGGGGTGCTGCACGGTATGATGCGGGTCCGGTGCTTTACCCAGGACGACGCCCACATCTTCTGCCGCCGGGACCAGGTAAAGGACGAGATACTGGGGATCATCGACCTGGTGGAATATTTTTACCGCGAGGTTTTCGGCTTTGATTACCACGTGGAGCTTTCTACCAAACCGGAGAAAGCGATGGGGGACGAGGCAATCTGGGAATTGGCGACGGAGGCGCTGAGGGAGGCGCTCGAGGTGCGCGGCCTGGCCTACAAGGTTAATGAGGGGGACGGGGCTTTCTACGGGCCGAAAATCGACTTCCACCTCCGGGATTCCCTTGGTCGGACGTGGCAGTGCGGCACTATACAACTCGATTTTTTGATGCCGGAGAAATTCGACCTGTTTTACATCGGTGAAGACGGCCGGCGCCACCGGCCTGTCATGCTTCACCGCGTGGTTTTCGGGAGCATAGAACGGTTTATCGCCATCCTGACCGAGCACTTCGCGGGCGCGTTCCCGGTATGGTTGGCACCGGTTCAGGTAAGGGTAATACCGATCGCGGACCGCCACGCGGGTTACGCGGCCGAGGTAACCGGTTTCCTCAAGGAAGGTAATGTCAGGGTGGAGCTCGATGCCCGCAACGAAAAGGTGAACTACAAGATCCGGGAGGCACAGGTTCAAAAAGTACCGTACATGCTTGTGGTCGGTGATAAAGAGGTCGCCGAGCGCACCGTGGCGGTACGCCACCGCGCCGGGGGGGATCTCGGACCGATGACTCCCGGTGTGTTCCGGGATAGAATACAAGGAGAAATCAAGAACAAGCTCATCTGAGGTTGTCTTTAGGTGCGAGGCGCAGAGCATCCCCCACATGTTGACCGGAAAGAGGGCCATGAAAGCAATAAACTATAAAAGGATAGGAACGATCCGGACCCTTTTCAAAGAGCCCAGAGGGACGCCCATCCAGCCGGCCGCTGCAAAAGGGGTCCGGGGGACGGTTACGGTGGAGGGGGAGTATGCGGAGGGGCTCAAGGACCTTGAAGGCTTCTCCCACATTATCCTGATCTATCACTTTCACCTTTCGGAGGGATATTCTCTGACGGTGACGCCCTTTATGGACGACCGCCCGCGAGGTGTTTTCGCCACCAGAGCGCCCAGGCGCCCGAACCCTATCGGCATATCCGTCGTCAAACTTTTGGGAGTAGAAGGCTCGGAGCTCGAGGTCGAGAATGTAGACGTCGTGGACGGTACGCCGCTGCTGGACATCAAGCCTTACGTGCCGCAATTTGACGGCCGGGCAGGGGAAGAAATCGGTTGGCTCTCGGGGAAAGCGGAAGAGGCGTCTCAGGTCAAAGCCGACGACAGGTTTAAATGACGCAGCCTGTCCACTCGTTAAAAACGGAAGCCCGAACTGTTACCTTGACAGGGAATTTCTTGACGTCATTTTTATTACCGTGTTATAATGACGCCGAAAGATAAGGTTCGCAAGCAGAAGCCGTCTGCTTCTCACCTTGCGGCGCGTTGGCTGCCGGTAAGGTTAAGGTTCTAAGGGGCAACTCTAAAGGCGGGTGGCATACTGCCCGCCTTTCTTTATGGATTAATTTTGGAGGTGGATAAATTATTACCAGGGAGTTTCGGATCAACGAGGAGATCAGAGCCCGCGAAGTGAGACTCATTGACGCTGACGGCACGCAGGTCGGCATAGTTCCCTTCCGGGAAGCGCTGCGGATTGCTGAAGAGCGGGAGTTGGACCTGGTCGAGGTCGCAGCGCAGGCCAAGCCGCCGGTTTGCAGGATAATGGACTTCGGCAAGTACAAGTACGAAACAAGCAAACGGGATAAGGAGGCCCGCAAGAAGCAACATATCGTCAGCATTAAGGAGGTCAAGCTCCGGCCGAACATCGAGGAGCACGACTACCAGGTGAAAGCGCGCAATGCCTTGCGGTTTCTCAAAGACGGCGATAAAGTGAAAGTCACCCTTATGTTTCGCGGGCGGGAAATAATCCACCCCCAGATAGGCCAAAGGATACTCGAAAGACTGGCCAAAGAAGCCCAGGGGGTGGCACTTGTTGAGCGGCCGCCGAAGCTCGAAGGCAGAAATATGATTATGATTTTGGCCCCCAGACCGGATCAGGAGAGGAGGAATATGCTTGCCGAAGATCAAAACACATCGGGGAGCGGCTAAACGGTTTAAGAAAACAGCCACAGGGAAAATCGTGGGGTGGCACGGGTTTAAGAGCCACCTTTTGGAAAAGAAAGCGAGTACTCGGACGCGCCGCCTGCGTCACAAGACGGTTCTAACGGGCGGAGATGCGGCGCGCCTCAAACGGATGTTGCCGTATTAGATACTCTCACGGCATTTTCCGGAAACCGGAAGACACGTAAATCAGACTTGAAGTAATGGCGATTGATAAATGTGGTTCAGGAGGTGGTTCACATGCCACGGGTTAAGACGAGCGTAATTTCACGGAGGCGGCATAAGAAAGTATTGAAACTGGCGCGGGGTTATTGGGGAGCGAAGTCAAAGCTCTACCGGGTGGCCAAGCAGCAGGTAATGAAGTCGCTCGTGTACGCCTACCGCGACCGGAGGGCCAGAAAGCGTGATTTCAGGCGTCTTTGGATCGCGCGCATCAACGCTGCGGCCAGGCAGAATGGTCTTTCGTATAACCGGCTTATTTGCGGACTGAAGCAAGCAGGGGTTGAAATCAACCGTAAAGTACTGGCCGATATCGCGGTTAATGACGAGCGTGCGTTCGGTGAACTTGTGCAGGTTGCCAAGGCTAAGCTCAGTTCGTAGTACAGCGTGCATTGATAAGACTTTGACACCGGAGCATGGTTGGTTAAACCATGCTTGTTTACGTAAGGGATAATGAATAATCTGGCGTTTTCCCGACAAAGCCCGCCCCCCAAACGACGGCGAAAGTGGCAACTCACGCCGCCCCAGGCCCTGGTTTTAGGTTTCGCGGGGTTGATTCTGACCGGAGCGCTTTTTTTGAATACCGGTTGGGCTACCAAAACAGGGGCGGTCCCCGGGTTCTTGACCGCACTTTTCACTTCCACCTCCGCCGTGTGTGTCACCGGTTTGGTCGTCGTCGACACCGGGACATACTGGTCATCTTTCGGCCAGGTGGTCATTCTTCTTTTAATTCAGCTCGGCGGCCTTGGCATAATGACTAGTGCAACCCTTTTTTCCATTTTGCTGGGGCGGCAGATCGGTTTTAAAGAACGTCTGATGATCAGGGAATCGCTCAACCAGGTGAACGTAGCTGGTGTTGTCCGGCTGGTGAGGTACGTGGTGCTTTTTACGGTCGTAACCGAGGTTTTCTTCGCGCTGGTATTGACGCTCCGGCTGTCGCAGGATATCACCGGGGTGAAGAGTCTGTGGTACGGAGTTTTTCACGCGGTTTCGGCTTTCAACAACGCCGGGTTCGACCTTTTCGGGGACTTCCGCAGCATCACGAATTATGTGGCTGATCCCGTGGTTACTTTCGGCATCGCCTTACCCGTCATCATCGGCGGCCTGGGGTTTTCGGTAATCAGTGAGATAGTGGGGAGGCGAAAGTGGCGGCGCTTCACCCTCCACGCCAAGCTTGCCATGCTCACGACGGCTTTGCTCCTGGTTGCAGGAACAATAGTCTTTCTGGCGCTGGAGTACCACAACGCGATGAACGGACTGCCGCTGCCCGTGAAGATGCAAACGGCGTTTTTTCAGTCGGTCGCACCACGGACGGCCGGTTTTAACACGGTAGATATTAACGCACTTTTTCCCACCACCCTTTTCTTTCTCTGCCTGCTGATGTTCATCGGGGGCTCGCCCGGTTCCACGGCCGGTGGGGTCAAAACCACTACCTTCGCACTTCTGGGCTTATCGGTAAGTTCTCTGGTTTCCGGGCGCGCAGAAGCGGTAGTGTTCGGTCGCCGGGTGCCCCTTGCGCAGGTTTTCAAAGCCATGACCATCTTTTTCCTGGCACTGTCCTGGATAAGTCTGGCCGTACTTGTACTTCTAATTTTTGAGCACAAAAGTTTTTTGGAGCTGTTATTCGAGACTTTCTCGGCTTTTAGCACGGTAGGGCTGTCCACGGGGGTTACACCGGACCTGACCCCTGTGGGCAGGATAGTAATAATTCTAACGATGTTTGTAGGTCGGCTCGGACCCCTTACCGTGGCTTTCGCTTTGGCCCAGCGTCGCCGGGCCGTGCTCCGGTACCCGGAGGAACAAATTATGGTAGGGTAAAGAGGAGAAAAACATGAGACAATTTGCGGTTATCGGGTTGGGACGTTTTGGCACGAGTGTAGCCGAAACACTGTCACGTATGGGCTACGACGTATTAGCGATTGATGTTGATGTAGAAAAGGTCAATGCGGTGATGGACATCGTAACCCACGCGGTACAGGTGGACGCACTGGACGAGCAGGCTCTGAGGTCCCTGGGGATCCGCAACTTCGACGTGGTTATCGTGGCCATCGGCGAGGACATTCAGTCTAACATACTGGTTACGGTAATGCTCAAGGAAATGGGCGTGAAAACGGTGGTGGCGAAAGCCCGCACCGAACTCCACGGCAGGGTATTGGCCAAGGTGGGTACCGATAAGGTGGTATTTCCGGAAAGGGATATGGGCGTCAGGGTGGCGCGGGCGCTCGTGACGGCTAATATTATTGACCAGATCGAGCTCTCCCCCGATTACAGCATCATGGAACTGACCACCCCGCAACGGTTTATTGGGAAATCAATCGGGGAATCGGCCATCCGTCTCGCCCACGGCGTAACGGTTCTGGCTATTCGGCGCGGGGAAAACATAATCATTTCTCCCGGAGCGCACCACATCATGGAGGAAGGCGATGTTCTCGTCGTGGTGGGGCGCAACGACCGGTTACAGAAGCTCGAGCAGTGAAACGTCTGAGCAGCCAAAATCCGAGGGTAAAAGCGCTTCTACGGCTGGCGAGGCGGCGCGGTAGGGAGAAGGAAGAAAAGTTTTTCGTTGAAGGTCCCAGGTTGGTGGCGGAGGCGTTGTCCGCTCCCTTGGCGGTTGATGCCATATATTACACGCAAAAGTTTCTGGCCGGCGGCAAAAGCAAAGACATTATGGCAACCGCTGCGGCAAAGGGCGTAGGCGCCTACGAACTGCCTCCGGAGGTTCTCAACCGCTTGACGGCAGTGGAAGAGCCGCAGGGTGTTCTGGCCGTCGTCAGGATGAGGAAAAGTGATTTAGGGGACTTGTTGGCAGCTGCTCCCCCGCTGGTTGTTATCATAGACGGAGTACAGGACCCGGGCAATCTGGGGACTATGATACGTACGGCGCACGCGGCGGGCGCTTCCGGCGCCTTGCTCATCACCGGTACGGTCGACCTGTACAACCCGAAAACGATTCGGGCCACTGCAGGAACCATCTTTCATTTCCCCGTGGTCCAGGAAGTCCCTCCAAACCAAGCGCTTGAATTTGTAAAGCAGGCGGGCTTGCGGTTGGCTGTAGCCGAACCGAGGGGTGCGATTCCTTATTACGAGTACGACTTCAATGGTCCGGTTGCCGTCGTCGTCGGCGCCGAGGGTGCCGGGCCCCAAACCAAGTTGATTGACGCCTCTTCGGCGCGGGTGTTCATACCGATGCGTCCCAAAACCGAATCCTTGAATGCCGCGGTGGCGGCGGCCCTTTTAATGTACGAAGCGATGCGCCAGCGGATGGTTGGGCGTTGAAACCTGGGTTTTTTTCCGTTTTGCGCCCCGCACAACGCCTGAAAAAGGAAAAAAATAAAGTGTAAAAAGTAGCGCATAGAGTTTCTTGTTTTCGGGGTAACAGTGTGTTATAATCTGACCAAAAGGGCGCCAAAGATCCGCGAAAGGTTGTGAGCCAATGTTCTGGACCGCTGAGTTTTTTTGGAGGCTCTTTGAGGCGACGGGCTCGATCGGGGCTTACATTCTCTACCGGAGGTTGGCGGTGCATTAATTAAGAGCCGGAAGTCGGGGTCGCTGTAACCACTTGCAAGACTTCCGGGACAGAGTAAGTTGCGGGACGGTTTCCTCATAAGGTAGTATTCGCTTATGCCCTCGGTATTCGTACGAAGGGCTTTTTGTTTTACAAATCGCTTTCTTAAGTCTAAAATTATTTTATGGTCCGCCTGGGTGATAGTGACAGCTTGCGAGATTTCAAAGAGCCTGGGAAGTATCTAAAATCTAAAACCGACGGGTGGCGACTTGCCAAAGTTGTTACAGTAGAGGACTGCAAGTCGACGTTTGGCGGTTATGATGGGGGTTCGAAAGTGCTGAAAGAGTTGGATGAGATCTGGGAACGGGCGCAGGCGGCTGTTGCCCTGGCCGGAAACCCTGAAGAACTGGAATCTCTGCGCGTCCGTTTCTTGGGACGAAAAGGCGAGATAACTCAAATTCTACGAAAAATGGTCTCGCTGCCGCAGGAAGACAGGCCGGCGGTCGGCCGGCGCGCCAACGAGGTAAAAGAACATCTTGACAGAGCCCTGTCCGAAAGGTCCGCGGCGTTGCGGGGTGAAACCTTCTTGGCAAAACTCCAGCGAGAAAAACTGGACGTTACGCTGCCGGGCCGCCCGGTCCGGCTCGGGCACCGCCACCCGCTAAGCGTCGTACGGGAAGAGATCGAAACCATCTTCCTCGGGCTGGGTTACAGTATCGTTGAAGGGCCCGAGGTAGAACTCGATTACTACAACTTCGAAGCGCTGAACCTGCCCAAGGATCACCCCGCGCGGGACATGCAGGACACGTTCTTTATTTCGGAGGACGTACTTCTTCGGACGCATACCTCTCCGGTTCAGGTCCGCACCCTCGAACGCATGGCGCCAAAGCTGCCGGTGAAGATCATTGCCCCCGGAAAAGTGTACCGCAGGGATGACGACGCCACACACTCGCCCATGTTTCACCAGGTTGAGGGATTGGCGGTAGACGAAAATATTCGTTTCAGCGACCTGAAGGGGGTTTTACTAACCTTCGCCCAGGAAATGTTCGGACTTGAAACCAGGGTACGCCTCCGCCCGAGTTATTTTCCTTTTACCGAGCCGAGCGCGGAGGTGGACATCTCCTGCGTCATTTGTGGCGGGGAAGGGTGCAGGGTTTGTAAAGACACCGGTTGGCTGGAGATTTTGGGTGCGGGGATGGTCCACCCGCGAGTGCTTTCGGTTTCAGGTTACGATCCTGAGCAGTGCCGGGGGTTCGCCTTCGGCATGGGCATCGAGCGCATAGCGATGCTAAAGTACGGCATCGGCGACCTCCGGATGTTTTTTGACAACGACCTGCGTTTTCTGGAGCAGTTTTGACCTCAAGGGATAGACCTTTGAGGTCAGAATACAGAAGCCAGAATACAGTAGCCAGAATATAGAATACAGAAGTCAGAATACAGAAGTCGGGAGTCAGAATACAGAAGCCAGAAGTCAGAGGTCGGAATTCAGAATATAGAAATACAGAATATAGAAGGTAGAGCTTAAAACTTAGAACTTTGAACCTTGAACTTTGTACGGACCCCAAAGGTCCAACAACTTAAGCTTTAACTTCGAACTTCGAACTTCGAACTGTTTGCTAAAGGAGGCTATTTTGTGCGGGTACCGTTAAGCTGGTTGCGGGAGTTTGTGGACATTCCGGTCCCACCGCGGGAACTGGCGGAACGTTTGACGGCAGCTGGTATCGCCGTTGACACAGTGACCAGCGTGGGCGACAAAATCAAAGGGGTGGTCACGGCGCGGCTTGTTGACGTCCGGCCCCATCCCAACGCCGACAGGCTGAGCATTTGCAGCGCTGACGCCGGGGGCGAGGTTTATGAGGTGGTCACCGCTGCCGAAAACGTTTTTTCGGGCGCGGTGGTGCCCCTGGCCCTGGAAGGCACCAGGCTGGCCGACGGTACGGTCATCAAGAAGGCACGGTTCCGGGGTGTCAGCTCCATGGGGATGCTTTGCTCGGAGGTGGAATTAGGCCTCGAAGACCGGTCGCCGGGGATAATGATCCTCCCCCCGGATACCCCTCCCGGCGAAGACATCGCCGTACTCCTCGGTTTTCCGGACACCGTTTTCGAGTTTGACCTCACCCCCAACCGTGGCGACTGCCTCAGCATTTTGGGCATCGCACGCGAAGTGGCGGTGCTTTACGGTTTGCAGCTTAAATATCCTCCTGTCCTTCAAAGTAATGGTGGTGAAGCGGCAAACTATATCGAGGTCGAGATCAGGGCACCTGAACTCTGCGGCCGTTATGCGGCGCGGGTTTTCCAAGACATAAAAATCGGCCAGGCGCCGATCTGGATGCAAACACGACTGAGGGTGGCGGGGATGCGGCCGATTAACAACCTCGTTGATGTTACCAACTACGTCATGCTGGAATTGGGTCAACCCCTGCACGCCTTCGATTATGCAACCCTTCGCGGCCGGCGGATCGTTATTCGCCGGGCCTCACCGGGTGAACGGCTGGTCACCCTGGACGGGGTAACGCGCGAGTTTAACGGGGGAGACCTCCTCATAGCGGACGCCGAACGGGCGGTGGCCATCGCCGGAGTAATGGGGGGGCTCGAAACGGAGGTTACTCCCGGTACCGCGACGGTGCTCTTGGAGTCCGCCAACTTTGACCCCTTGAGCATCCGGAGGACTTCGCGAAAGCTTGGGTTGCGCTCCGAAGCATCGCTGCGGTTCGAAAAGGGAGTTGACATTGAAGGGTCAGTGCAGGCCGCTGACCGGATGGCGCGCCTTGTCGCGGACACCGGTATGGGCCGGGTGGTACCGGGGGTGGTTGATTCCTACCCGGTACGGCCGGAGCAAAAGACGGTCGTGGTGCGGCCGGCCCGGTTAGATAGTGTCATCGGGGCGAGCGTGCCCGGGGATGAGGCCGTTAAGTGGCTGAAAGCGCTCGGCTTTGGGATCCGCGAGAACGAGGAGCACCTGGTTGTTTCGGTCCCCACTTTTCGCCCGGACGTAAACATTGAAGAGGATATCGTGGAGGAAGTGGCGCGGCTTTACGGCTACGACCGTATTCCTGCCACCCAAACTTACGGCGAAGCCACACCGGGGCGGCGCCCCGCATTGGAAGCTTTCGTCAGGCAGGTCAACCGGTTGCTGACAGGCCTTGGTCTTACGGAGGTCATTACCTACAGCTTCATTAATCCGACTTCTTTTGATCTGCTGCGCTTGCCGCAAGACGACCCCCTCCGCCGGGTGGTGGCCCTAAGAAACCCGATCAGCGAAGAGCAATCGGTCCTGCGGACCACGCTGCTGCCCGGAATGCTGGAAGTTGTTTGCCGGAATGTTTCGCGCCGGGTGACGGACATTGCGGTTTACGAGGCCGGGAGGGTGTTCAACCCCCGCGGAGACAGCGAACTCCCCGGGGAAGCACTCAAGCTTGGCATGGCGGTGGCCGGTAAGGAGCCGCGGGGTTGGGAGGGCCCACCCCGGGAGATGGACTTTTATTTTTTGAAAGGAATAGTGGAGGCGCTGCTGAGTCGTCTCGGGATAGAGGATTCGGTGTTCGCACCGCTCCAGACCCACCCTTCTCTTCACCCGATGCGGGCGGCCCGTGTTCTTGCGGGGGAAAAGGAACTGGGGTCGATCGGGCAGCTCCACCCGGAGATCAAGGCGTCCCTGGACCTGCCGAACGAGGTAATAGTCGGCGAGTTTGATATCACGCGGCTTATTGCGGTCCGGAAGGCCGCGGCTTTTCGTGATCTGGTGCGGTTTCCGGGGGTGCTCCGGGATATCGCTGTCGTCGTTCCCGAGGAGGTGCCTGCGGCCGAACTGGTGGACAACGTAAAGGCGGCGGGGGGAGAGTTGCTTCGCGACCTCAAGCTTTTCGACGTTTATAAGGGCGCGAAGTTGCCGGAAGGTACGAGGAGCATCGCGTTTTCGCTGCTGTTTCAGGCTGAGGATCGCACCCTGACGGATGCAGAGGCGGCTACTTATGTGGAAGCAATCATCGTCCGTTTGAAGGAAAAGTTTGGTGCTGTTCTCCGCGGTTAGTTCCGCCAGAGGCCCGGCGAAAAAAATCGGTCTCTGGTACCATCGGGCGAAAAGGCCCGGTTTCTCCGGTCGGCGCGTCAAAATTAAGAAGATTGCCAGGAGGATATTTGCACGAATGTGGCGAAAACCTGCCGAAAAGCGGCGGGGGGTAAAAAGGTTATGCCGGCCAAAGTAAACCGGGTTGAAGTGGAAATTGCAGGGGAACCTTACGTGTTAAGGAGTGAAGCTGCCCCGGAACATATTGAGCGGGTGGCGCGCATGGTGAACCAGAAAATAAAGGAAGTCAGAAACAGAAACCCGCGGCTGTCCTTGCACACTGCCGCCGTAGTGGCGGCGCTGAACATTTCCGATGAGTATTTGGTCCTTAAGGATGAACACGAGAATCTGGTGAAACTAATCGAAGCTGAACGCGTGAAATAAGAGGTTCTGACGGAGGTAGAAGGATTGAAGATCAAAGACATCTATTCGTTGGCCGTAGAGTTGGGAATCAGCCGTGACCCGAGGGGGAAAGAGGCGGTAGAGGCGCTTCTGGCAAGGGAGCGTGAGCGTTTCGATGAGCTGAAAGAGGAGGACAAGGACGGTTACGACTTTGAAAAGCTGAGCAACCCTTACGCCGATACCCGGATCCTTTACGGCGACCCCGAGCGCGAGGCAAACAGGGTTCTGACCGGGATAGACATGGAGGCCGCGGAGGTCCTTTTGGCCGACAGACTCGGTGAAAAAGGCAAGCCCATCGACCTCATCATCGCGCACCACCCGGAAGGCAGCGCGTTCGCGGCGCTGCACGACGTAATGCACTTGCAGGAAGACGTGCTCGCGCGTTTCGGGGTGCCGATCAACGTAGCTGAAGGTATTATGGCTTCGAGGATCAGCGAGGTCAAACGGGGGCTGATGCCCCTAAACCACTTTCGCGCCGTCGATACGGCCCGGCTGCTGGACATCCCGCTGATGTGCGTCCACACCGCAGCGGACAACCTGGTAGCCGACTACCTCCAGCGGCTTTTTGACGAGCGCCGGCCCGAACGCCTTACCGGCGTCGTCAAGCTTTTAAAGGAATTGCCGGAATACAAGGCTGCAGCGGCCCAAGGCGCAGGCCCCACCATCGTGGTCGGGGAAAAAGACCGCCGCGCAGGTAAGATATTCGTGGACATGACAGGCGGGACCAGCGGTTCTCAGGACGCTTACGCCAAACTTGCGGTAGCCGGGGTAGGAACGATTGTGGGTATGCACATTAAAGAGGAGCACCGTAAGGAAGCAGAAAAAAACAACATCAACGTTGTTATCGCCGGTCACATGGCAAGTGATTCTCTCGGTATGAACCTGTTTCTGGACAAACTCGCGGCGAACGGGGTGGAAATACTGGCTGCTTCGGGCCTTATCCGGGTAGTCAGGA
>QZIW01000041.1 GCA_003604985.1 Ammonifex sp. | reverse complement strand
CAGCTTGCCGCAGCGAACCATTTTCTCTAACTCCTTCTGCTGTTTCTTTGCCTCCTCCTTCGCTTTCTTTTCCGGGAGAACGGTATAACTGTAGCGCGCCCCGAACCAGCCGGAGCCGAAGCCCAGGCCGAGACAGAAGACACAGAGAACAACAAAACCAACAGTCCGCAGAGATTTCATCAGTTTTCCATCCTCCTTGTATTCAGCAGGAATTGTTAACTTAAAAAACGAATAACTCCAGAAAATGTTTCCAAAAAGGAGAAAGCTTCTTGGTCGGCCTCGATCTCTTCATGCCCGTGGGGAAAGAAGCTTTGATCGCCCTAGCAGGGGCAGCGTTCGCCTGGAGCCTCAAAAGGGTCGTTCTTTCTTACCGCAACTCGGTCCTGAACAGGAAGTACGGGCTGACGGGCGAATACCTGTCCAGGTACGAGGACACCGAACCCGGAAAGGAAAAGGCCTGGAGGAAAGCAAGAACCCTTCTTCAGCAAAAAGGAGACAGCGTGGTGGGATCGACGACCGACCTCGTCAGCAACCGAACATGGAAGCTGGACCTCCGGATCGTCCAGCAGAAATACCTGCTTGGAAGCTATGAGAACGAAGACCCGACAGACCCCGGCACCGGAGTCGTCTTCCTGGACATCCTGCTCAACGGACAACTTGAGGGTCTCTGGGCAGGGTACGATCCCGTAAACAAGTCCGTCCAGATGGGACGCTACCTCTTTGCTAAGTCCCTTCCTGTAGCCGTCAAGCCGCTGACGCCGGAGCGTCTGCCGTACGCCCTGGCGCTTTTCGGCACCTGCCTGGGGGAACGCTACATTACGCGGGACCAACTGGAAGCCTACGCCAAAGACAAGGACAAAAAAGGGTTCATAGCCATCGACAGCAGAGGCGGCGTCCTAGGCGCAGTCATCTGCGAGATCTGGAACTCTGCCCCGGCAACCGGCGAGAAAATCGCCGCACTGGTGCCGGACCTCGCATTCCATAAATGCGGATTCCTCAAGTCTCTCGCCGTGAAAGAGACGCAAAGGGGTCGGGGCGTCGGCTTGAAACTGGCGTCCGCCGCCCTGGGGTGGATGCGGTCAAACGGATCAACAACGGAAATCGCCGTCGCGTGGGTGGAAAACGGCCGCTGCAACGCGCGGGGCGTGCTCGAAAACCTGGGCTTTAAAGAACAAACGAAGATAGACCGCTTCTGGTATCAAGAAAGCAAAGAAAAAGGCTACATCTGCCCCTCCTGCGGCAACCCGTGCGAATGCGCAGCGCTGGTTTTCAGGCGGTGAAGCAGTTCCTCCTGCAAAGACAAAACAAGTAGAAGGCCTCGAGCACGTCGCCCGTGGGAATTAACACCTGAGCGTCTTCGGGCACGTCTCCCAAGGGTTCCGGCGCCACGATGACAGCCGCTTCTTTCGGGTCAAAAACCGCTTTCCCGCCGAGGGCTTCTACTAACTCCAAAAGCGGTTCCCGCCGATCTACCACAGGGCTTAAATAAACTTTGGCACCGTTCAGCACAACACACCAAACCCCTTTCGAAATCCGAGAAAAAGTCGCGGCCCGGCCCGTTGAAAAGACCGGGCCGTCATGCCGGAGGTGGGTTAACACATTTATCTACGGCGTGCCCGTTTCCAACTCGTGTTTGAACGCAGCCTTGCCGCTTACGTCGATCCACTTCGCCCACGCGCTGACGTCCGGGTTGAAGAGCTTTGGCAGCGCCGGGCAAATTGTCCTGATGTGGTACTCCACCACGGCGGTGCAGTATACGCCGTCGTCGTAGAGCTTAACGTCCTTGTCAGGGTCGAAGTTGCAGGTGTACTCCTTCTCCTTATGGGGCCCGGACATGGAAAGCTGCCCTTTATCGGTCGCTTCCGGCGCAGGGCCGTGCTCCACGTGCTTCCCTTTCCCCCTGGCTTTTTCAAGCTCCTCCGCCACGTCGAGGGCCGTCTTCAGCTCACCGTAGGTGACGCTCCGCGTCGGGGAGCCGCGCTCAGAAGCCCACCAGCGGTATTCCTTTACCAGGTCCAGTTTAAGAACCAGGCTTTTGTTTTTCATGTGCTCGAAGTCTTTTTGCGGGACGGTCAAGGTCACCGTGCGGCTCTCGCCTTTCTTCAAACTGCCGACCGCCGTCCTCGCGCCGTCCAAGACCACGGTTTTCCCCTGGCCGTCCGCTAGGTGATAGCTCAGGTTTACCGGATAGTCGGAAACGATGTCCGGTCCGGTGTTCAGCACCGTGACGGGAAAAACAACGTCGCCTTTGTCGTTGCTGATCTGGAACAGGTTGACGGAAAGGTACTCAACGCCGGAGCCTTCTGACTCCGCCGCCACTGCTTCACCTTCCCTCCCCGTCGGAAGCGTCCCGGAGATCACTTCATCGGCCCGCTGCCTGGCAAGGGCCGCGTCGTGATAGACGGCATAAGTCCTGGCCGCCTCCCTGGCGGCGGACGTGACGACGTTCTGCACCACCAATGCCTGGAGGACCTGGATTGCGGCCATAAAGAAGAACAGCGCGAACGGCGTGATCAGAAGCACTTCAATCGTGGTCATGCCTCTATGGTTGCGAAGTTTTTGCATTTTGGTTCACCCCCTTTCTCCTGAAAAAAAGAAAAGCCCCTCTGCCCGAGGGGCCTGAAAACCAGTTGCTCTTAGGTCGTCGGAAACTGCGGGACTATGTATCTGTTCCACCAGGCGGGCGCGAGCGTCTTGAGTCCGAAGTAGGTGCCGCCCAGGATAATGGTCGCCACGCCGAGAATCAGGAGCATCTCTACGACGCTGATGCCCCTCTCGTCCCGCAAGACAAGGCGCACAGCGACCCGCAAGCTGAAATCGTTGAGCTTCTCGAGCATCCTTTTTTCCTCCTTAAATGTATTCTTAGGACAGCAACAGAGCAAAGACCGCCCCGCCGAAGAGGAACGGGACAAACGGGACCTCCTTCCGCCGCAGGCACAGCGCCCAAGCGGCGCCGGAAACTGAAGCGACGCCGAGCGCCAGCGCGCCGGCGAAAGGGCCGAGGACCGCTCCTGTCCCTAAAGCGAGCTTCGCGTCACCACCCCCCATTCCGCGCGGGCAAATGAGGGCAAGCGCCAGGGGCAGCCCCCCGCAGGCCAGCGCCCCCATCACGGGGGCGGACCAGTGCCCGGAAAGGCCCCAAAAGAGGAACCCAAAGAAAAACAGGGACGCGCTCAGGGCATCCGGGATCTCCCGTTTTTCGAGGTCGGAGAGGGCCGCCGCCAAAAGTAGGGTGAGCGCGACCGCCGCGCGGAAGAACGCGCCGGACGGCCCAAGTTTGAGCCAGAGCCCGGCAAACACCAGCCCTAGGAACATTTCGGACAGCGGATACCCGACGGGTATCCGGTAGCCGCACTCCCGACAGCGCCCCCGGGCCAGTAAGTACCCGATTACGGGCAGCAGCTCCAAAAGGGAAAGCCGCCTGCCGCACCCCTCACACTTTGAAGGGACCCAGACAACGTTCCCCTTTCGCGGCAACCGGTAGCCCAAGAGACCGCCGTGGGACGCGAGAATTGTTCCTAAAGCAAAGGGAACCAACAAAAACAAAGCCTCGGTCACGGCGATGCCACCGCCTCTCCGGTCCCGGTAGCGCCGATCCCCTTGTCCGCGTCGTTCACCCCGTAGAGCTTCGCAAGGGGCCCGGCCAGGAGCAGCTTTAGCTTGGACTTCAGCAACACGCGGTACTTGTTCTGAGCGTCGCCCTCGACCCGGCCCGCGAAGCTGTCGTTTGCCGGCGCGGGAGAAACTTCAAATTCCAACAGCCCCGCCTCTCTCTGGGTATTAAGGAAGCCCGAATTCCGCCGCGCGGCGTCGCGGGCGGCGGTCTCCGCCAGGACGGGGTCTTTTATCACGGCGTCGTACCCGTCGAGCACCGCGTTCAGGGCAATGAAGTTCCCGTCGGCGTCGTAGACCGCGTTATAGACGTACCGGGGCTCCGCAACGGCGGTCATCGCGGCGGCCAGCGCCCCGGCGTCCGCCGCCGTCCTGAGATGCCCCCTGACCAGGTGGATCCTGGCCAGGTCGAACATCATCAGCATGAGCAGCGCGGCCAGGGGAACCATTAACAAAGAGACAACTGTTGCCGCCATCCCTCTTTCGTCGCGCATAAAACCGGACACAACCGATCACCCTCCTTTTTTCGCCGCCACGCACATGCAGAATACCAGAAGGCCCGCAAACGACCCGACAAGCGCCCCGACCACGAAGCCCAAAACGAAAGTCAAAGGCGCCACCCCCTCATTTCAGCGACCGCACCAGGCCCACGGCTAAAGGCCCCAGCAGTAGGATGGTGGTCGCCGGAAGCACGGTGAGCACCACCGGGATCAACACCTTTGTCTCCATCTTCCTGGCGGCCTCCTCGATCCTCGTCTCCCGCGTCCGCCGAGTCTCCCGGGACTGCGCCAGGAGAACCTCGCTCAGGTTGGCACTGCCGTGCTTCAGGGCGTTGCCCACGGAAGCGGCGAAGTCGTGGGCGGTCTCGGTATTCACCCGGTCCGCAAACCGCTCAAGCGCCAGGTCCAGCCTCCCCCCGGCGGCCTCCTCGACCGCGATCTTCGCCTCCGCCGCCAGCGGTCCGGAGCCCTCGCTCTGCTGAGCCAGGACTTTCAGTAAGGGGACGCCGGCGGCGACGCAGATCGCCACCTTCTCGACGAACACGATGAACTCCCGCTCCAGTTGTTTCTGCATCTCGAAAGCCTTCTGGGAAAGGATGAACCTGGGCAGAGCGAACCCCAACAACGGAAGCGGGAAGGCAAAGAAGAAGAGCGCCGGGCGAGCCGACACCAGCACCGCCGCAGCCAGCAGGCTCGCAAAACCGATCCCGAACCAGAGGCCTAAAAACTCCTGGACGGAAAACCGCCAGCCGGAGCGCCGCAGGTCCTTCGCGACCGCCTCCGCTGAAACGACGCGCCGCAGGAAGGAGGCATGCTCGACCGCCCGGCCCAGGGCCCTGACCACCGAGCCCTTGTTTTGGACGGCCAGCATCTCGCTCACCGGGTTGCGGCCCTTCAAAGAGGCAATCCCCAGAAGCAAACAGAAGACGCCCAGCGCGGAAAAGAGGCTTAGAGCGACGTACAGCAATTAGAACACCCACCTTTCTTTTAGAGCGCCGCGGCGAACACCCGGGCCACCGCGGCGAAGTAGCCGAGCAGGACAAAGACCACTCCGGGCTGCTGGTAGAACTTTAATCCCATCATTAGGGCCACCGCCATCTCGGCCAGCGCCGCAAGAACGGCACCTTCGTCCCTGCCGAAGAAGGAACAGACTGCCGCCCTAAAGACCAGCCTGGCGGCCAGGATGCTGAGGACGGCCAGCAGCACGCCCCACAGCAGGTCCGGGAGGCGGCTGAAAAACGACAGCGCCTCCGCCTCCGCGGAGAGAAACTCACTCCACAACCTACAGCACCTCCTCGGCGCCTTTAAAGAGCCGCCGGACGATGAAGTGGCCGAGGATTATCAACCCGATCGCCAGGAACAGCGGGGCCCTCCCCGCCGTCGTTTCAAAGGCCGTGCGGTACTCCGACATCGCCAGGGCCATGATCCCCGCCAGGCCGAAGGGCGCAAGAGAAGAGACCAGAAAGCCGAAGCGCACGTCCGACGTGCTGGCCATTATCTTTCTCCTTAAGAGCGCACGCTCTTTAAGGAACTCGACGGCGCCCTCCAGCAGCCTGATCCCCGCCGGGCCGCCCGCGTCCGCTAAGAGCGCGAGCCCCTCGGCCAAAACCCGGACCTCGTCTAGGCCCACCCTGTCGGCCATCCTCCCCGCGGCCTCGCCGAGCGGGGAATGGCTTTCGAACTCCTCCAGCACCTTCAACATCTCGCCCCGCACGGGGTCGGGCACGCTCATCGCCCCGTACTTCAAGGCATGGGAAAGCGAACCGCCCGCGCGCAGCACCGAGCAGATCCCCGCCACACACCGCGCGAGGTGCTGCAGGAAGGCGGCCTTCCTGCGCTGAAAGAGCACCCGGGCGTAGACGCGCGGGACGAAGACGAACGACAAAATGGAGATTAAAAGCGCCAGAGGGAAAAACCGCACCAGGCCGAAAACCGTGGCCCCGGCGACCAGGGCCGCCGTCAGGCCGACCGGCAAAAGGTCGTCGTCCGCCTGCCAGAGCTCCGCCCAAAAAGAGCGGCGTGCGCCTCCGCTCTTTTCCCGGTGGACGACCAGCATCTCGGCCACCGGGTTTCGGCCCCTTTGAGCCCCGATCCCAAGGAAAAGGCAGAAGACCGACGCCGCCACTAAAAAGAACAAGAGAAGAGTCACCAGCAGACCACCTTCTTTCTGAATAATTCAAGCGCCTCGGCCCGCTTCAGATTATACCGATACCGAAACCCAATTCTTGTTGTTCCATAGCGTTGTTTTCGGCATGCGGGAGCACCAACGCCATCGCAACATTCTCCGAAGCGGAAGAAAGCGCCGCCCTGATGCTCGGCTCCCATTTTTCGAATATCTTCTGTTCCTCGTGATCCGCGCTTATTGCTAAATGGGTTCTTAGGGCGTGTTTAATGCTTTCCTCGGCGATTTCTCTAAGCTCCCGGCGTAAATCGACCGGCACTTCATGGTTCTTGGTGCAACGGCCGATAACCCGCGCCGTGTCCTCCATCCGGTCCCGTTCTTTAAAGGTTATACTTAGATACCCCTGGGCTACATCGCTTTTTAACGCGCCTTGCCGGTAACAGTCTTCTAAAAGTTTTAGCCCGCACACAGCTACTGCTTTAAAGAACCAGTTGGTATTGCAAAGCGAGTCCCGAAACAGGCAGGCCCTTTTGTTCGTCCTGACAAAACCTTTGTCCGTCAGTTTTTTGGCCAGATATTCGACGTACTGGCAAAGACGATTGGCGCTCCATATCCCTCCGGGGAAGTGGTCGGGCCGGTCGTACCGGTACAAAGTTACCACTCCCGGACGAATAAGATTATGCTTTCTTTTGCTATCGTTTAACCAGGACAGGAGCATGGATTTGCTGGCGGTGCCTGGCGGAACAAAATCCATCAGGTCCGCGTAATACACGCTGCAGCAATTCCTGGCAATGAATATCTCGCTCGCGATGTCTATTTCGTTAAGGATCTCTTTCCTGGCCTGGATTTCGGCAAACCGCTCCAACTCCAGCAAGGTTACTTTTGTGTTAAACGGATCGGGTGGTAAAGTCGGCTTCAATCACGACACCCCCTCTCGGGCTAACCCAGCGCCTGATCTCGCCGGCGCTTTTTTCAAGGAGGGTGGCGCATTCCGTCGCGTCTTTATAGATATCGGGATCGCCGGGGTGTTTACTAATCTCCAGTTCGATCCGCTTCATGTGTTTTCCGAGGGCTTGAACCAAGTCAGAAAACATGTCGTGGATCTTGTAGCGGTCTTTTTGTAGCAACTGGGAACGCGTGAGGGCCAGCAGTTCGTTGCTTTTTACCTCCAGGTCTTTCTTGATCCGCTGATAATCCTCTGGAACTTTTTCTACGACTTTTTCCACGACTTTAGGTGGAGCGCTTTCCAATTCTTTAATCTTTGCTTTAAGCGAAGTAATGGATCGCTGCGCCTCGTCCTTTTCCGTCTTGAGCGAAACTGTCTGTCGTTGAAGTTCAGCCAGTTTTTCCCGCATCTTTTCCTCGTACTGCCGGCCGACCTTCTCAGCGATCTCAGCCTCTATATCTTCCACTTGCTGGCGAATAGAAGCGATCCGGCGTTCAGTATTACGTTCCCGTTCCTGTGCTTCGGCCAGCTTTTCGGCCAAGGCGTCCCGTTCTTTGCGGGCAGCCTCAACCTGACGGCGGAGTTCCTGGGCTTCTTTTACGGAGAGGCCGCAGACGCCGGATTCACCGAGGGCTTCGAGTAGCTGCTTTTGTTCTTCCGGAGGCAAGAAAGCCAAAGAGTGGGCCGCCGTCTGGGAAAACTTGCCTTGGGAGACAAGCTCCTGGAGAAATGGGATTAGGTCGTTGAGTTTGAGAAGCTGCTTCGTGCTAAAGAGGCTTTCTCCGATAGCCTCAGCAACATTGGACAGAGTTTTCTTATCGTCAGGTAGATTTTCAACCTGACGAGGAACCGCCGTTCCTTTGGGGTTTGCGCTTCCTTGCCGCACTCCCCAGTACCGTTTCAGGAACTCCGCTCGCTTCGCTTTCTTGATCGGGTTCTGACACACCCGCCTTTCTTCGTTGTCGGCAATAAGCAGGTACTCCAGGTACTTGGGATCGCCGTCGATGATCTGGACGGGAACCTTCTCCAGGCCCAGCTCCTTCGCGATCTCCAGCCGAACATGGCCTGCGACCACCGTGTAGTCGGGAGTTACCTTCAGTGGATCGCGGACGCCTTCCAAAGCGATGCTCTTTTTCAGGGCTTCGTACTCTTCGGGCGCAGGTTCAGAGAAGTATTCCATGTTCTTGGGGTGGGACTTTAAAAGAGAAATAGGGACTTCGTTAGGCAAGGACATCATCTCCTTTCGGGAAAAGGTTTCTGAAAAAGCGCACGCGCGTGCGCGGTCGAAGCAAACGCTCTCTAATGCGCACGCCTTGCCGCCTCTATGGCGGCGAGCAGGTCTTTGGCTTTACCGCGGTAGTAGAAGAGCAGGACTTTCAACGCAACCACCTCCTGAAAAAGAAAAACCGGGAAACCCCGGTGTTTGATCGCAAATTATCCCATTGCGGCTTTTAACTAAAACAGGAGCTTCTTTTTCGCAAAAACTTTCGGGCTCGCGACTTGCTCCAATCTCCCGTCCCGGAACTGGAAAAGCGTCCGTGGGTCGGGCACCTGTCCGTCGGAGGTCTCTTTGGACAGGACTTCCGCGACCTGGACGACCCTGCGTTCACTCTTGCCGCCGGCTGTCACTTTAGCGCAGTGGACCACTACGTCCACCGCCGTGGCCACCCGTTCCAGCGCCGCAAGCCGCCCCTCCGCCTTCCCCTCGTCCGACATCACGATCATCCCGGGGAAGCGCCTGAGAACAGCGTCCGCCGCATCTATGGCGTGGAAGGTGGTCATTGCCGGGTGGCCCATACACATCGCCGTCACTACGTCGTAAGCCTCCCTGCCCCTGCACTCGCCCAGGACGATGAAGTTCGGCCTCAAACGCATCAGCATCTTCCGCGATAGGTCCGAAAGGCTTATCCCCCCGGTGCCGTCGAGGCCCGGCGGGCGGCTCAGAAAGTGGCGGGTGTTCTTGTGCCGCGGCTGGAGCTCCAGCACGTCCTCGAAGACCACCAACGACGCCGCCGGACCGTGGGCCTCGGTAATGAAGTCGGTCAGGGCGTTCAGCACCGTGGTCTTGCCGCTTCCCATACCGCCGGTCACGACGACGTTGAGCCCCTCCGCTACCGTCCTGCGCAGGAAGGCGGCGGCCTCGGGCGTCAGGGCGCCGCACGCGACCAAATCGGCCACGGCGAGGGGGTCGGGGAACCGCCGGACGGTCATCGTGGCCCCCTTCGCCGCTATGGGCGGGATCGCCGCGTTCACGCGGGAGCCGTCGGGGAGCTGCGCGTCCTGTTCGGGACAGGACTCGTCGATCCTGCGCCCGCAGGACATTATGATCTTTTGGATGACCGAACACAGGTGATCTTCGTCCCTGAAGCGCACGGTAGATTCTTCCATTACGCCGTGCCTCTCCACGTAGACCAAGTTGTAGCCCGTGACCATTACTTCGGTAATACCCCGGTCTTCTTCCCGATCGGGGTAGATAAACCGCTGCAGGGGCCCGTAGCCAAGGATGTCCTGCACCACGCTCTCTATGAGGTCGGGGCGTGCGTCGGACTCCAGGTGGGCGACCGTCCTGAGGTACCCTTCGTGTCTCCGGGGGTCTTTCAGCGCCAGGGGGCTCTCCCTCCGGACGCGGTCCAGCACGCGGACCCGCAGGGCCTCCGCCGCCCCGGCGTCGTGCTCCACGAAAGCGTGTCCGCTCAAGAGTGTCTGGATTAAAGCCTCTTCGTGCTTCACTGTGCGGCAAGCCTCCTCTTGAGGAATGCGAGGAGCGATCTGCGGCGCTTCTCGACCCCCTGGAAGATCTCATGCCCCAGGACTGCGCCGGTCAACTGCCACATGGCGCGCCCGAATGGGCCGTCGGGCTTCGCCAGGACCGGCGGCAGCCCCCCTTTATTTAAAAGCGCCACAAGGTCCGGGTCGTGGGGGATCACCGGGCCTATCGCCGGTATCCCCCCCAGAGCCTCCGAGTACTTCCGGGGGTCTAAGGAGACCGCGGCCGGGCTGTGCGGGCAGTTGAGCGCCAGCCGGAGCGCGGAGAGGTTGATCTGAAGCCGCGGGGCCTGGTTTACCACGGTTTGACACTGCTTGACGACAGGCCTCTCCGGTGTCACGACGAGCAGCACGACCGGGGAGGTCTGCACGGCCACCAGCGCGGCGTTGTAGCGCAAATCGGGAGGGAGGTCGACCACCACCAGGTCGAAATACTGGTCAAGGATGCCCAGTACCCTGAGCATGGTCTCTCCGCTCACCACGTCGGCCAGGTTCCTGGGCGGGGGAAGAAAGTAGAGGTTCACCAGGTCACTGACGCGGGAAACGCTTCCCACGTTGACCAGCAGCCTTTCCACCGCGTCCCACCCGGGCAGGCCCTCTGTTTTCCCCCAGGCGGTGATGTCCACCGGCACGGTCTCGGGCACCTGCAGCCAGTCCCAGATCGACTGCTGTTGAGTAGGCGGCGCTCCCTCGACCACGCAGACCTTGTACTCGAGCCCTTTTCTCTTCGTCCAGGCAGCGGCGACGGTCGCGAGGCTGGCCGTGATCGCGGTTTTGCCCTTGCCGCCGGAGGGGCAGTAGACAGCTATCCTCTGGTGCTTGAGCGTCCGCAGGGCGATAGCCTTCGCGGTCTGGTACTCGGCGTCGGCCTCGGTCAGGACTTCCGGGTCAACGCTCTCCCTGTTGGTCAGAGACCCGCGCGGGGAAGTGGCCGCCCGGCGGACATCCTCAACTGCCGTTCTCCTGCTGACGAGCTGGACGCCCAGGGCCGCGGCGCGCGCCCACAGCTCCGCCGTGGGCCTGTCGCACGCCAGGTAGAATCGGCGGTCGCGGTAGAGCTCCGCTGCGTGGAACGCGAACTCCTCCCCCTCGAACCCGGGAAACCCCACCACCACGTCCTCCGCAGTGGAGGCTTTCAGGTGACCGAGGGCGCTGGCCGTGTCGTGGGCCACACCCACCACGGGCAGGCCGGCCTTGAGGAAGCGGTCTGGGAACTCCCGGTCGCCGAAGACTAAGAATGCCACCGGCTACTCCTCCTTTCTGGCGGGGAGGAGGACACACGCGATCTCCGCGCCCGCGGCCCTCGCCGCCAGGATACGGGAAGCCTGCTCCGGCGCGGCCGCGAGCGTCACGGCGTTCGACGCTACCTGGCTGGGAGAAGCGGAAGGAACGCTCAGGAGGGGCACGTCCACGGCGAGCTCAACGACGGAGCCCGACGGGACCGTAGAGCCCTGAGCCGCCGGAGCCCCCGCTTTGTAAAGCGCGTAAACGGTCACCTTGTCGCCGGGCTTCACCGATCCCCCAACGGTGACGTCCGGGCTAGCCGGCAGCGAGACCGCCACCGTACCCGGGTAGCTGCTCAGCCTTCCGGCGGCGCCGGCCGCAAGGGGATGTCTCAAGTAGCCGAACGTTATCGGGACGCCTCCCGGGAGCGGGCGGTCCGTTACCTTGCCGACTACCCCGGAAAGGTCTTTGAGAACACCGCGCCCGACTACTCTGGCAGAGACGGTTTCGAGCCGGACGTCCTTCTGTGTGAGCACCACGTTGGCGTCCAGGTCCCGGGCGGCCACCACAATCCCGGTCGTCTTCAAGTAGGTGTTGACCAGGACCACGGCAGCCATTCCTGCAATAAAAGCAAAAACCGCCGCGGCGGTGAAAAACAGCCTGTGCTTCACTTTTCTTACTACCTCCCCTTTCCAAAAATCAGCGGGGCCAGCTCTCCGATTGCCCTTGCCAGCATGGTGCTGCCGGGGGACTCGGTCGCCGGCGCGAACCTGGCTCCCGCCGCCCGGCAGCCCTCGGGATCTTCAACGAGGACCGCGGCGGGCTTCACGCCGAGCGCGTCCTCGACCACTCCCGGCCAGACGTTGGCGTCCGCCGGTTGGACACGCGAGGCCACGACGACGGCCCCGGCGGGTATCTTCCCTTTCGCGCCGTCCAGGGCCCTCAGGTCGCTGCCCACCACGAAGACCACCCTGGCGAACTCGTCCCAGGGGGCAAAACCGAGGGGGGCGTCGACCACCAGCGTCTCGCCCCGGCTGGCCAGCACGCCGAGAAGGACAAAAAGATCGAGATCGGAAGCTCCGTCGGGGGCATAAAAGCTGCCGTAGCGCGACCGCCCGCGCAGCCACCGCTCCAACCCGTCCTCGCGCACCGGGAGAAGCTGAGGGCGCTGTAAATGCAGCGCAAGTTCGGGAGAAGGGTCGAGGTCCACCGCTGCGACCTTCTCCTCCAAGGAAAAAGCATGAGTCGCCAGGGCAGCCGCCAGTGTCGTACGGCCGACCCCCGTTCCGGAGCCGGTAACGACCACGATCTTGTCGCGGTGCGGGGCCAGCGCGCTCCAGTTCACGGGGGCTTCGCCGCCACGGAAGGCTTTCGCCGCGAGAGAAGCCGGCGCTTCCCGCGGGGCCAAAGGCGCCGTTTTCTCCGGAGCGCCCGCGTGCAGGAGCGGCTCTTCTCCGGGGAACGCGAATACCACCGGCTCGGGGCGGAGGTCCTTCTCTACCGCCTCCCCCAGCTTCTTCAGCACCTCGGACGGGCGCACGCCCGCACCGTTGGCCCAGACGACGCACTCCTCCGGGACACCCAACAGATGCAGCCTGCGCTCCAGCGCCGAGGCATGCCCGGACACGACGAGGCAGACCGGGTTGTCCCCCTTGGAGAGCGCCTGCTCCACCACCGCGGCCGGGTCGTCAACCCCGCCGGCGGGAGACCGCCCCACGACCACCACGGCGTCCGGCGACCACCCTTCGGGAAGGTCGTCGAACTTTACGTCAGCGCCGCTGCAGCGGCCCGCGAGCCACCGCTCCGCGGGCGGGTTTTTCAGCACGAACAGGATTCTCTTACCGGCAAGCAATTCTCAACCACTCCCCTTCGGTGTTTTGGAGCACCGAAAACATCGCGGGGTAGCCGAAAACGAACCCCTGTATCCCCACCGGGACGGAGAGCGCCCGGAAGAAGGCCAGGTCTTCCCGCGTCTCGATACCCTCCACGACCACGTCGATGTTGAGCCTCCATACTTCTTTTATCTGGGAAACCAAAAACCGGCCCCTGTCCTCGTCGGCCGACGCGCCGGCGCACAGCGCCCGGTCGAACTTGACGGCGTGGGGCCTGATGGGCCCTAGGAGCAGGGCCAGGTTTGAGCCGCCCGTGCCGAAATCGTCCAGGGCCACGCCGAAGCCGTCGTAGACCCACCTTTCCAGGGCCTCCAAAAAGGCCCCCTGCTCGACCAAAGACCTTTCGGAGAGTTCGACGACCACCTGCGACGGGTGCGTTCCCGTTTCCGCAAGCTTCTTGACCACCCTGGGCACGAAAGCGGGGTTGCCGAAGTTGTCCCAGGTGAGGTTCCACCAGAGACGGGCGTTTGTCCTGAAAACGTCCCGCGCGGCCCTTTCCAAAATGGCCGCCTCCAGGAAGACCAACGTGCCCTGCTTCCGGGCCTCCTCTATCGCTTCCACCGGGGAGCGGTGTTCCGGGTGCCTGAGCAGCGCCTCGTACCCTATCACCTGCTGTGTCTTAGCCTGGACTATTGGTTGGTACACTAGATTGAACATGTTTTGCGCCACCTTCCTTTTTGTTTTCCAGCAACTTTTCAACAGCCGCAAGGAACGGCGAAGGTTTCTTCGTCTTGAAATGCGTCAAGGGCTGCCGCTCCTCAAACATCCGTTCCACTAAAGCATCGTGGGGCAACTCCAAGTGTAGGGGCATCCCCACTCTTTCGGCCACTTCCTTCGGCTTCAGGAAGGGCCTGGCTTCTTTTCTGTTCACCACCAAGAGGGTCTTGTCGGCAATGCCCAGTTCGCGCATACCGCCCACGGCGAAGTTCCGCACCGCCGCCACCGACCTGTTGGTGCAGTCGGAAACAAGCAGAACCCTGTCGGCTTTGCGGAGAAACGCTTCCATATAGGGCAGCAGGTTCAAGCGCCCGGGGCAGTCGACCACGACCTCATCGTACTTCGCAAGAAGCCGCCCGACGGCCTCTTTAGCCTCCTGGACGCTGGTTTCGTCGGGCGCGTTCGGCACAAAACTGAACCCCCATTTGGTGGAGAAGGGCGTCTCCAGGCTGCCCGCGGTATCGTACTGCCCCGTTACAAGGTGGGTCAGGGTGGGCTTGCCGGAGTCGGTGTCCACCAGGCACACCCGCCTTTCTTTCGCCAGGAGGGCCGCCAGGGTGAACGCCACGGAGGTCTTGCCGACCGCTGTGGAGGAAGAGTAGACTACCGTGCAGGAAGCGGCCCTGGAGACAGGGGCTAAAGTTGCGGCTTTTTCCTGAGAGACCACCGGCAACCCCGTGAGCGCCGCCTTCCGCCAGGCCGCCGCGTCGGACCCGACGATGCAGCCCTTTGCCCCCGGCGGGAGAAGGGAGGGATCGGCCTTGTCCGGAGCAAAGAAAACTATTGCGGCAGAAGCCGGAGGAGCTTCGACGGCGGGGATCCCGGGGAGCGACAGGCCCACCGCAACGGCAATCTGGGGCCTGGCCACTTCCAACCGGGCCTTTGGAAGAAATTCCTTCGGTCCGTAGCCGGGAGAAAAAACTTTAAAGACCCTCTGGAAGCGGTCTTTCCAGGACGCCTTCGCGGGGTCGGGCTCCCGAACTATAACTTGGCTCAGCTTCCCCGCGGCCCTCACGTCCACGTCGAAGTCCCCGAAGTTCTTTGGGTTGTCGATGAAGTAAATCAATTCGCCGACCTGAACTTCCTCCGCGCGGTGGACATCGTAAATGCCGAGCTTCGCTATCTCCTGGACAAGAGATTCGCTTACCGAGAGGGAAAGCACGACCACCACCCGGCTCGTCGGGCAAGACTTTCTGAGATCTTTGAGGTTCTGGACCAAAGCCGCCCCGTGGTCTATCCTTCCTCCGACCAGCCCGGAAGTAAGCGCCGAGCCTAAAACCAGAAACACGTCGGGCGGCTGTGGGAAACTTTTGGCGGCGGCGACCGCCGCTTCGACGGTGCGGTCCGAGCCGGCTATTTCGTACTTCGTACTTAAGAACCGGCAGAGCTTGTCTGTGTAATCTCCGAAAATGATATAGACGCGCAACTGTTGTTCGCCTGGTTCAAAAAAGCTCACAATACCTAACAATTGCTGGTTTTTGTGAACCCGGCCTCCCCATGACCAGGTTTTCGCTCCTTTCTGGGTTGGATTTGTCCGCTCCTGGGAGCGGACTTCGCGACAGGGAGACCTCGGCCCGGGAGTCCTACCCGGACGGGAGAACTGCGCTTCGAGGGCACAGAGCAGTTGAAAAACCAGAGGGTTCCCACCCACCCTGCGTAGACCACGAAGCGGAAAGCACCGCCTCCCGCGCCCTGTTAGGGCGCCTGCCGGCTGTTTCCGCACTCCGGCTAACGGGGTCGCCTACTCAGCAAAAGGAACGGCCCCCGAACACTACTTTGGGAATGGTGCCGTTGTCCCGATAGGCTTTCAGTTCCTCCAGTTTGTCGGCCAGCTTTTTGACCCGCGCTCTGCGGCCGTGGACGGCGCGCTTGGCTTTTTCGATCTTTGCCGGGTCGTTTTTTTCGATGGCTTTCTCCAGGTCTTTCTCCGCCCAGCCAAGCCTTTTCTTCGCGCGGGCCAGCTTTGTCTCCGTCTCCGCGGCTTCTAACGTCAGCAGCTCTCTCTGAGATTCAATGACGGCTTTGGCCTTTAACACGGCGTTGTCGCAAAAGCGGGAGTTAATGCCGAATATCTCCTGGCCCTGCTTCTTAAGCTCTTCGCGGGAATAGCCTTCCAGCAGCCGGTTGAACGCCCAGCGTTCGCAGGAGCAGAAGAGGCGCATCTCGGTGTCCAGGGGGTCTTCTTCCCCGCGGCTCCACTTCTTGGAGCGGAAGGCGGGGTAAATTTCAGGGAAAAATTCGCCGCAGACGGTGTAGCCTATCCCACTTTCGAAACCGCTCGACTTCTTTTTGTTCTTTTTCCGCTTTTTCATCCTGCATCACATCCAATATAGCTTTCCGAAGTTATACATTTGTCATGTTTTGTAATGTTTTGTTAAACGTAGGGTTACTGCTTTCAACCTCCCTTGCGATGCTGGCAGGTATATCTGGAAAATTGAGGTCTTTGTTTAATTCGGCCAGTGGTGGTTGACCCAGAAACGCCGCACCCAGTGCCGCCCGCCAGGAGCCGAAAGTGCGCCATATCTTGTGAAAAGGCACCAGCCCGTTTCCGGCACGGCGCAGCTCCTCGTATTCTTTAATCGTGGGGATCCCGGCGAGGAGGTTTGCCGCCGTCCGCAGCGAGGCAACGGCCTCTTCACGGGAGGTCTCCGAACGCTTTCTCTGCGAAAGGCCCTCTCCGAGAACGCACCCGACATACTCCTGTAAGAGCTGCCGGACCCTTTCACTCGACAGGCCCGCAGATGCGGCGATCTCCACCAGAGCCTCCCCCGCGGCCGCGCGAAGAGTAAATTCCCTGGCCCTCTCCAGGCCGGGGAGTTCGGGGAAATTAAGCCTGGCAACGGCGTCGAGTTTCTCTACAGACTGCTTCCGCATCAGTAAGACCCTCACGTCCTTTTCTTTAAGGACACGCTTGACGAAGGTTTTCTCCGAATGAGACCCGGGCAGGCCGGAAGCGCTCACAAACAGCGCGCCCGAAAGCAAAATTCTTTCGGCTTCCTGAAGAAGCTCCCGCCTCTTGTCCCTCGGGTTCGTTAGACCCGCTTCCTCAAGCGATTTCCCCCAGGAGCCGAAGAACTGCTGTATAGCCTGGGCCTTTGGTAGAGACAGGCCCCCGCACACCCGGTTGTACTCCCGACATGTCGGAGCACGCCCAATGGCCTCGGCGGCCTTCCTGACCGCCGCGACGAGCGCCTCCCTCCTAGAAGTGGGATCTCCGGGCAGGGAGACCCTGAAAAGAGAAAGCCCCGCGGCGCGCAGGGCGGCGTTCCAGGAACCGAACGCTCTTATCGCCCGGCACGCCAGAGCGCCCGCATCGCACATCTTCGGGGGCCTGCCCAGCTCTTCCGCGAACGCCCTGATCTCCGCAACGACTTTTTCAGGATCCCGAGCCCTCTTCGCCCACCAGCGGGAGCGGATCTCTTTTTCCCTCGCGTCCAGGAGCGCGAGCGCTTCCGCCGATGCAGACACACGGATTCGCCGCACGATGTCTGTCACGCCCCGGGAGCAGACCCCGAGCGCTGCCGCCAGCTCCGCGCAGGTTGCCCGCGGGTTTCTCTCCAGTACGGAGCAGATCAAACGCTCCGCCTTTTTTAGGTCTGTTTTTCGCACGCAAAACCACCGTCCTTTTCTCATAGAAATAACCCGTCGGAAACCCGCGTTTTTAAACGTGGGAGGAGACAGGTTCCCCCTTTCCTTTTCTTTCTTAAATCACTTTTTTCTGAAACCAGGTCTGCACAAACAACTTCTTACACTGCTCCGGCTTGGCGTTTTGCGTCACCCGCCGGTTATCAAGGTCGAAGCTGTGGAGGCTTAATCTCCCTTTGGTTGTGCCGCCTGTGCGGTAAAGCTTCCCGTGGTACTCGACAACCGTATTTTTCTTGAAGCTTAACGCCACGCTGCCGCCGTAAGGCGGACGGATACCGCCTTTTCCCGGCTCCAGACGATGCAGTTGCCGCCTGGGTACGTCGGGCGTGCGCCAAACGCTGAAACCGGTTACCGCTGTGTCTTTTGTACCCAACGCCAATAAGCATAGGGCTAACCCGTCCACTGCCTGAGACTCAAATACACGGGCGCCTTTTTTGCTTACCTTCCGTAATCCTGCTTCGGTTCTAACCCGGACGGTGTCTGACCGTTCGTATAGCGTTAGTTCCACATATTGCTTCAGCCATTGGTACAGTTTGGTTTTGCCTACCATTACCCACGTCCAGTACTTTCTGCCTTTTTGCCCTTTTAATTTGTTACCGTCCATCTTTACGTCCTCTACTGCTACCGTGGTGATAGGGTAGATCGCCAATAAGTGTTTTAAGAATCGTATCCGCATTTCCACCTTCGCTTTAATGCTGGGCGGCAGCCACCCTTCCGGTTTACTGCGATTATCAAACCTTGCAGGCCGCCTGCGCGTCTTACGGAAGCGTCTGGCTCTGCGCATGTTGCGGCGCCGCTCCATCTTCTTCGCTATCCTGTTGTCCACTACCAGCATCCCGGAGGTCTGCATCCGCTTCTCGCTGGCTACGCAAAGGCCATCGTATTTGGCTCCCAGGTCGTAGCCCAACGCCAATGGTTGAGTGTGCTTGCCCGTTGGAGTAGTTAACTGGATGTAAAAGATTCCTGTCTTTGTCCACTTCTTGACCGCGCCGCCGCTTTTGAGCAACCTTCTTGCTTTCGACGGCGAGCACGGCATTAACGGTGTAGCGTCCAGGTGTACTACCGGTACTTTTTGCACGGTAATCGTGCCCCCTTTCGGTTGAGCGTCCCTCGACAAGGCAAGCAGGGCTTAGTCCAGCACTTAGTTAGCTGAGCGCTGGACGCGGCATTGAGCAGTTCTGCCGAATGTCCCCAGGCTGGAACGAGCACCCGGGAGGTTCTTGTAGCCCCGCTTGCGTAGCCCTCGAAGGGCTTAGTCTAGTCAACCAGCTACCCTTGCCTCCGCTAAGGCAAGCCCACGGGTTTAGCCGTGGGTGGCTGACTGCAACTCCTTACAGGCAAAAACTATTTCTACAGCCCTACAGCGGCTCCGCGGCCCGCACAGAAGAGTGAAGCGCACAATGCCTACGCCTTGCGACGTCCTCTGAAAAGCAAAAGAACCGGAACTCGTCCGGTCCTCCGCGTAGTTGCTCTTGGTTCTGTCCGGCTCAGGGGCACAGCGCTAAAGCAACCGCTGCCACCAAGTACATGAAGTTAACAAAAGCAGCCAGGAATACAACCTGGTCGAAGAACCCTAAAAGAACCTTGGAAAAGTCGCCTAGCATATTCCACTGCCTCCCAACAACTTACCGAAACACCAGAAGACCCGACCGCCGGAAAGGAACGCCGCCGAAAAAGACACCGGCAGGACGATGTGTGTAAGGCAGTACGCTGCGAAGTGCAGCTGGAGGGCCCTTTTTTCCGTGTCACCCACGACCAGCTTTTTCAGTTGGTTTCGCGCGTACCGCGTGGCCCGCAGTTCATCAAACCAGGAGTCAACAATTCTAACCCCAAACAGGCAGGCCATCACTGCCAAGAGCAGGCGCCAGGTTCCTTCGCTCCAAGCAAGCCCGCCCCAGAGGCACAGGAGCAGCCAAACTAGGTAAGCGCCCCAAAAAAGAGACAGCGCCCGGACCACCGGCATCGGGCCGTGAAAGGCGTGGCCGACTTCGTGAGCTGCCTGAAAGACCGCCGCCAAGCACCTGTTTTCGCTTTCGTAGCTCAGATAGATCGCCCTTCGCTTCCAGTCGCAACGGCCGGGGACCCGTGACCCGCCGCATACCACCTCATAGTTGAGAGAATTTTCCCTCAGCAGCGCCTCGGCGAGTTCCCGGCACGTGACGGGAAAGACTATGCGCCGCTTTTCCCACGCGTCTTTGAGGACGTCCAGTACCTTCATTAAGATCACCGCCGGAAGAAATGAAAAAGCCATCATCAACAGAGCACTCTCCATGCCACTCACCCACAACTCGATTCGCCGCGGAGAGAAAGTTTTCCTATAAACGGCTGGCAATCACCAGCGCCGCGTTGGAAAGGCCGCAGAGGATGACCGCGCCGCCCGCGAGATACATCCCAACTGCGTCGCAACCCCTAAAATAGAGGTACAGGGGAAACGCCGCCAGAAAACAAACACTGTTGACCGCAAAGAGCACGCCTTCCAAACCCATACACCTCCAAAAGCCAGGTCTTTAAGCGCTACGTTAGAAGGAGTCAACTTCCGCAGAGCACATGCGTTTCCGGTGCCCCTTCCGCAAACTCCCTCACGGCAAGAATGTGCTTGCAGTAGCCCAGCCTCTTGCCCCTGGCCCGGAAGTCGGGGCAGTCGCAGGTGTTCCTCGACAGGTCCACGGTATAGGTCTTGAACGGATCCGACTGCGAAGGCACGGCGTACAGGCCGCCCTCCAGGTGACGGACGAGCGGGGCCAGCCCCCGGGCCTTCTCCCCCCTTCCGTGGCTCAACAGGGCGCCCTGGCGGGCCTTTTGAGAAAGCGCGTCGGCTTCGACGTTTTTCTCCCTGGGAACCCACCTGAAAGCGACTTCCCTGAAGAGGGCGGCCAGTTCCAGGGCCCGCCGGTGCAGGGGGATAAGGTTCGGGGCCTTGACCCTGTATTTCCCGGCAAGCTGGCGAACCAGGAGCTCGCTGTCGGAGTGGACGGTGACCCTCCTCTCTGCGTAGCCGTTGGCCAAAAGCCAGCTTAAGGCAGAAATAACCGCGCTGTACTCGGCAACGTTATTAGTTGCGCCTTCTCCCTTACAGGCAACAGAGTAGAACTCATGAACCTTTTCTTTGCCGTCGTAGACTGCCCAGCCGAACGCGGCAATACCACCCGGGTTGGGCTCGCAGGAGCCGTCGCAGTAGACTGTAAGCACGCGCACCACCTCCAAAAATAAAAACCGGGCTGCTTTCGGTCCGGTTTCCAAGTATTCTTTCAGCGGCAAGACACAGAGGGAAAGGCAGAACTCTCTTCAGAGCAACACCAGTTCCAGACCGGTTTCCCGCCGCTTATTTCCGGCAGATACAGCCCGTCGATTTTGTCTGGCCGCACCCATTTAGCAAGAAAGTCAACCTTTCCGTCCCGCTCGACGCGCCAGACTGCGCCTTCCACGGGGTCGAGTGCCCCGTGGCCGGACAGTTTGAGCCCGGCGCGAACTTCTTTTATGCTGACGACGACGCCGACATGGATGACCCGCGGCGTGACGAAAACCCCGGCTACGCGCTCCCAGAAGACGGAGCGCGGCTCCCTTATATGACTCCGCATCAGGTCGAAAGCGACGAACGGGTCGTGCGGCAAGGCATATCTAGTCCCGTGCGCCTGGGCCAGCCACTCGCCCACCAGCCGCTCACCCTCATTTAACACCGCGTGGAACCTGTCCTCATTGGCTTGCACCCACCTGGCCCAGAGGCGGTGCTGCTCGTAGGGAGATGACCAAGCCACGTAGCCCGCGCGAACAAGGGGGACGATTTTGCCGCCCAGGAGGGCAACGGCCACGCAACTGCCGTCGAGTTTCTCTTCCACTATAATCAGGTCGTGCCTATCCCGCGTTTTCTCGACGCAGATGCGGTGCTGACCGGAGCTCACGGTGTGGTCGCCCGGCCCTGTACGGCTGCCGATCAGGTGCGGGATGCTGCCGTAGGCTTTGATGCCCAGGGGCTTCCTGTTGTGCGGCACAGACATTCCTCTCCTTCGTTTCTCAAGATGGCAGATGCCGTCCAGATCTTCTGTGGCAAAAGCATCGCTTGGCTTACAGGGAGAGTAAACGCAGCCTCTTTTGGCGAAAGGCTCTTCCTATTCCTGAGTGCGTCCACGGTGAATACGGCCAGCAAGTCCTCTTTCCAAAAGGCTACGACTATGAAGCTCCTGCCTTCCGCCCGCTCGAATTCCTCCAGGGCCTTTTTTTCTTTTTCAGGGAAACGGCTCTCCGCCAGAGAAAGCCTGGAAGAACTAGTCTCCTTGCACTCCACGGCCGCAGGGATTCCCCTCACTGTACCTACGAAGTCCACGGGCGCCCCTTTTCCTTTCTGGTAAAAGGCTGTCCCGTCGCGGAGAATCACTGTCTTGTTGTTCTGGTGAAACATCTTCGACCCGGGGTCGTTGTCGAAGGCCCGCTCCACTAAATCCTCCAGAGCGCGGCCCCGGTTGGACTGGACTGAAAGCATTAAAAATGTCTCCTCTCGCAGAACAGGCTCTTCTTTCGAAAATGTGCGCGCAGGGTCGGCGACTGCTACGCTCCGCAGGCAGAGCGTAGCTCCGAAGCTTGCCGGTCCCAAGCGACCGCCACCATCCGACGGGCCCGGCCGCCGAACCAGACCGTCTTAAGGCGGGAGCCGCCGTCGGAAAGCAGAAGACCCTTCTCCCGCAGGGAGAGGAGCAAGTGCTCGTAGTCCACGCCCGCGGTTCTGGCAAACCTCCTGACAACCTCGGGCTTCAGCGCCAGGTAAGAGCCTTCTTTGCCGTCGACCAGCTTGCCCCAGGGACCGGCGTCGGAGATCTTGCCGAGGCTGTCCGCTACATAAGACACGAGCTCGTCGTACAAGGCGCAGTCGCTCTCTGTAACGGGCAAGGTGTCCCAGTTGACCCGCAGGAAGTCGTCCCAGTACCGCGAGAAAGCCTTTGCGTCCAGCACCAGCACGCCCATGTCTGTAATTGCGAAGGCCGCCTTTTTCCCCGAAAACGACGCGGGAACCGCCGTGGTGCGCCACTCTCCGACCTTTACTGATAGGAGAAAGTGCGTCCTTCTCCTGTCGGGGTCCACGCGCTTCTCCGCGACGTAGATAGGAGATGTGCATACGCGGAGTTTCGGGACACCCTGAGCGTCAGTCTGATACACCCCGTCGTGCGTAAGCAGCCACCCGGGCGGGACGAAGAGCGCGCTGTCCGGGGCGTCCGGCAGCTGCTCTCTTAAGGGCACTAAGGGCAGCTTGGATCGCTTTTCCTCCAGCCTGGCCCGGGCCGCCCGGACAAGCTTGTCCAGGTTCTTAATGTCTTCCATTTCAATCTGGTTCAGGATCAGGTGGGCGTCGAGCTGCACCCTGAACACGTCGTACTCCGAATCGTTCAGCTCGGCCAGGCTGTCGATAATTTCCGGCGTGAAGACCTCGGCAAACTCCTTGCCCTGCGCGACAGACCTGAATACATCATCGAAGAGTTCCAAAGCAAAACACCTCCCGCAATGAATTAAAAAATGCCGCCGAAGCCTTTTAAATCAAGGCTCGGGCGGCATTACAGTCCATTGCGGCAGGCGCAATGTTTCCTACGTCGACCTTTTCGTATATACATTGACGCCGACCTTAACATCTTCACGTCCGGGCACGGCCACGTTGCCTTCAGTGGAAGCGATAATAGTTGTTTTCCCGGACGTGGACGGACCAAAGCTTTTGGTCAGGTCGACCCTGATTACCAAAACGTCGCCGTCGAGGTCCATGTGAATGTTTTTCAAATACCGACCGCAGGATTCCCTTGACTTCAGTCAGGGGAGGAATGCGGTCTTCACCTCCTTCCACGAAAATCCTGTAGAACGCGCCAGCAGCCTCGTTTTTTTCGGGCTGAACTGGCCGATGCGTTTACCGTCGGCGTCGGCCACGCCCACCAGTTTTGTGATCTCCGTCGGCAGGCCGCACACCCAACCGCGGTAAACCCGACCCGCTTTCTCGGCCTCCACCCAGTCGCCCTTGCAAAGAAAGCCGCCGTTGGAAGTGCCGCCGAATCTGGATCGCATACCACCTCTTTGCGGGTTCTGCCGGTGCAGGCTCCTCCTGGCGTAACGCAAGCGCCGCCAGACGAAGAACGGAGCGGACGGGTTGTTTTCGCACCCGGTTGTGCCCATCAGCATGGCCACCGCGTCGTTCGCGTGGGTCTCCGGAACCTGCTCCCACTTCCTGGTGGTTAACTTAAACAGTCCGAACTTCTCCCGCCAGGCGTCCGTGTCGGAAACTTCCACAAGCTTAAGCTCGGCGAGTTTCCGGTACTCGCGGTAGGTCAGGGTCTTGCCGATCTCGACCGTGGAGAAATATTTGCCGTCCCTGTAACGGTAATGGTTGTAACGCACGTCCTCGGTGACAATGAGCTGGATGGGGTAGATTTTGCAAAGCTCCCTGACGACTTTCAGCCTGGTCTCGACTTTAGATCTCTGAGTGGGGGCCAGCCAGTATTTCTTCCTCTTCCGGTTGTCGAACCTCTTGGGTCTCCTGGGCGTCTTGCGGTAGCGCCTGGCCCGGCGTAGGTTTTTGCGGGCGTCCATCTTTTGGGGCACGTCGTCGGGGAGAAAGACCATGGCCCTGAGTTCGACCTGTCTGCGCGAAGCCACGGCCACCCCGTCGTACTTCGCGCCGGGGTCTTCGGCCAGGGCCGTCGGTTGAGTCTTTGTCCCTACCGGCCTGGTCATCTGGACGTAGAAAAGCCCCAGCTTGTTCCTCTGAGGCTTCGCCAAGCCGTCTTTTATGAGCAGCCTTGCTTTCCTTGGCGTGGTGGGCATAAGGGGTTTGCCGTCCACGTTTACTACAGGCACTCTCGGCTGCTCGTTCGATTTTGTTGACATAAAAAAGGATACTCCTTTCTCCCATACGGAAGTGATTGTCGCCTCGGCGCCGTCCGCAAGGCTTAGGCTGGTCTTAGTCAGCCATGGCATTCAGCGGTTCTGCCTCACATAACCCGGGCCGGCGAAACACCCGGAAGTGATTGGATAGCCCCGCGGACCTCTGCTGCTTATACAGCCGCCTAGTCAGCCAGTTGCCCTTGCCCCCGCCAGGGCAAGCCCCTCACTTCAGTGAGGGGTGGGTTGACCGTCAATCGTTATCCGCCCCTCCAGGGCTTCTTTTATATGGCGCTCGTACCTCTTCAAAGTTCCCAGCCAGCGCTGGGCTTCTGTGAAATAAAGAGAAAGGTCCGTGATCCTGGCCAGGTACTCCACCTGCGGCTCTTCTTTTTCTAGAATAAGATTCACCTTTCTCAGGTGCCGGGCAAGCTGTGAGGCGGCGCGTCCCCGTCTGACTTCCCTCTCCAGGAGCTTTTTCTCTGCGCGCAGGCGGTCGACCTCCTCCTGGAGGGGGGTCAGCTCGGAACGCAGGCGGGCTTCGGGGACAGTCTCTCGCCGCGCCCCGGACTCTTTCCGCGCTTCGGGCTGTTCCCTCGCCCGGGCGGCGGCTCCGCTGTTGCTCAGATCTCCTTTGAGGAACGCCTCCCAATCGGATTCGGACAGTCGCCGGTGGAGGAAGAGGACCCAGGAGACCGACCCCTCCGGCACGCCGAGGCGTCTGGCGACCTCGGATCGCAGGAGGCCCCGCTCCCGCAGGTTAATTGCTTCCGGGGCCCATTCACGGACTGAGCGTTTCTCCAATCTGATCGCCCCTTTCGAGCTGCGCCGCAGGCCGCTGAGACAGAGCCCTTTCCTCTCTCTGCTCCCCGTTGAACACTCGTTGCTGCTCGGCGAGGTGCTCCACCTTCCGCTCGCTCATCTCCAAAAACCGCGCCAGCGCGGGGATGTTCTTGGGACTGGGGACGTTTTCGCCCGTCTCCCAGTGCCGGATGGCCCTGCTGCTCACCCCGCACACCGCCGCCGCACGGGCCGCGCTGATCCCAAACATCGCCCGGTTGACCATCAGCACCGCGGCCAGCGGCCCGAAGTCGGCAAGGGAAGGGACGCGGAGGGTCCTGATGAACTCGACGATCTCCTGGTACTCCTGGGGAGGGACGCGGGACAGCCGGCGGCACCCGAAATTGCGGCGGAACTGCCCGTAAATATACCCGTAAACCGTGGGGACCAGGGGAGCGAGTGTGGGGTGGCCCTTCGCCCACTCTGCGACCTTCCTGCGGATCAGGGACGCTAGCTCCTTCTCTCTCTCGGGCGTGATGACCACCTTGTCGATCAAGGCTTCCGGGGACTCGATCCCGCCGTACTCCCGGAGGTCGGCGGCGTGCTTTTCGTACATGGCGACGGTGGGCAGCAAGGCGACCGCCTTTTCAAGCTGTTCAGAAAGAAATACTACGTGCGCTTGGAGCGCGGAGACCAGCGCCCCGGCCTGCTCTTTCGACTTCCGCATCAACTCAGCCGCCGGCGAGGTCTGCGGGACAGTATTACTGCACTTTGCGAGCATTGTCTTCGCCTCCCGTAACGTCAATAACGTCGGACTGCCCGAAGGCGTTCCTGATGTGCCTGATGTAGCGTTCTAGAGTCCCGATCCAGCGCTGGGCCTCGACAAAGTAGAGGGCCATGCCGCCGGTTTCAACCGAGTAGGAAAGGTTTTCGATGGTGGGCTCCTCTTTTTCGAGTTGGCGGATAAGACCCCTGACCGTCCGCGTGAACTGGGACGCCGCACGGCCGCGCTTAACTTCGGCCTCTAGAACCTTCTTCTCGGCGCGCAGGCGTTCTATTTCCTCGCTCAGCCCGTCCGGCTCCGTAGAGGAAGCCTGCCGGAGATCCTGGAGCTGCGTTTCGAGCAGCGCGATTTTGAGTTCCTGCTCTCTCAGTTTTTCTTCCTGTTTGGGGTCTGTCTGGTAGACGACTTTCTCGACGACCTTTTCAATGGGTCTCCCCTTTAGCTCCTTGAGTTTAGCCTTCAGCCCTTCAGCTTCCTCCCGGCTTTCCCGGAGTCTTTTCTGTAAGCCGGAGAGGGCCTCCTGGAGTTTTTCTTCGTACTGCCGGCCCAGCTTCTCGGCGACTTCTTCTTCTATTGAAGTGAGGGAGTCCTGGACCTCTACAAGCTGCCTGGAGAGGTCTTTTTTCTTCTCCTCTAGTTCCATCAGACGATCTGCCAGTGCGTCTTTTTCCTTCCTGGAAGAGTCCAGTTCTTGCCTGAGATTCTGCGCCTCCTTCACGGAGAGACCGCTGATGCCGTGCTCGCCCAGGGTTTCGAGGAGCTGTTTTTGCTCTTCCGGAGGCAGAAAGGCCAAAGAGTGAGCCGCGGTCTGGGAGAGCTTGGCCTGGGAAACAAGTTGTTGAAGTTCGGGAATCAGGTCGTTGAGCTTAAGGAGACGCTGGGTAGAGTCAACGCTCTCACCTATCGCTTCTGCCACATCTACCATTGTTTTACAGTTAATTACCGCATTTTGCGGTAATTTTTTGGGTCTCCCAGCTTCACTTTTAACTCCCCAGTACCGCTTCAGAAACTCCGCCCGCTTCGCCTTTTTGATCGAGTCCCGACACACCCGCCGCTCATCGTTGTCGGCGATCAGCAGGTACTCCAGATACTCCGGGCTACCGTCGATGATCTGGATGGGAACCCTCTCAAAGCCTAACTCCTTGGCGATCTCCAAGCGCAGGTGTCCAGCGACGACCGTGTAATCCGGCGTTACCTTCAGAGGATCGCGGATGCCTTCGGAAGCGATGCTGGTTTTGAGCGCTTCGCGCTCTTCGGGCGTGGGTTCGGAAAAGTATTCCGCATTCTTGGGGTGGGGCTTGGGGACATTGATCGGGACTTCGTTCGGCACAAGACCAGCTCCTTTCGAAGAAATTTTAGGCGCACGCGCGTGCGCGGTCGAAATCGAAGATACAACGGCTTAATCCTGCTGGCAGGTACGCCCGGCATCTCGTTTTTGAGGCAGCGGCAATTTGACTAATTCCAGCCGGCTGCTCCACTTCCCGCAGCACTTCCCTCGCCTCGCATATGAGCAATCCCTCCTCAGCCAACAGGTCCATAATTTTGCCGGCCGCTTTGTTAATGTTTGGGTAGCAATGCTCCAAATATTGGTTCAAGAATTTAGAAGTATTGACACTGATCCCCCTTTCTTTACAAGTCAGTCAACCGCAAGCTCTCGGGTCAATGCGCGCGCCTTGCCGCTTCTATGGCGGCGAGCAAGTCCTTGGCTTTCCCGCAGTAGAAGAAGAGTAGGACTTTCAACGCAAACACCTCCTTAAAAAGAAAAACCGGGAAATCCCGGTGTTTGTCTACTCGGAGGCGGGGAGGGATCGAACCCCTGTCTGAAGGATCAGCCACAGGAGGCTCTCCGAGCGCAGGCTGTGGTTTGGTTTTCGCACCTCGAGTGGCCCACAGCCAGGCACCCTGGGTGTTATCTCGATATATGCCCCTAGGGACCTCCGAGAATTGGTCCCTGATTAAAAAAGAAGTATGCCGAGATCAGAAAATTGAAGAAGGAAATTGTTGAAAGAATGAGAAAAAATAAATATTGTAAACCTTTAAAAAGAGGGGAGTTTATTGACAATCTCTGAAGCTTTAATCAGGTTTGTCGTCGGAGGAAGCTTGATTGTACTGATAAGCTATTTAGGGAAATCAAAACAGTATTACCTGGCTGGTCTAGCAGTCCTCTTCCCTATTGTAACTATTGTCGGTTACTATTTCCTTTCCCTGACCACAAGCAGACAAACTTTGCAACACATTGTCCTTATGAGTTTATACTCTGTGCCGACCGTAATTGTATTTTTATTTGTCCTGTATTTTTCCATTAAGAAGCTTCCCCTGTGGCAGTCTATGTTTTTAAGTCTTTTGGGTTGGCTAATAATGGCCGTATTAGTGACATTCCTGTTCCGACTTATAGCTAAGCCTTAAGAGGAGTTGGGGACTTTGTTTGAAGAAAAGAACCACCAACTCGAAATAAAAGTAACATCGGTTCTTTTAGGAGTTTTTACGATTATCGGACTGCTGTCTAACTATTTAGAACATACACGCCTTTTGCCGAAAGGTTGGGAAATACCTGTCATATTAGCTGCTTTGTTGATGGTTATAAGAACCGTATCTAAAGTTTACACTTTAGACCAGAATGTTAAGGCACTCGTTTCAATGACTGGGTGGGTTGACGTTAGAAAGTATGATACTTATGAAGAATTCTATAAAGACTTAAACGAGGCGCTCAAACAAGCAAAGTATTCGTTAGATTTGACGCATATCCGCAGTGAACCCCCCTCCTACTTTTTAATGGGTAAGAAATACTATGACAAATTGGAGACCTGGTGTGAAGACCATCCGGGAAGCCCGGTCAGAAGAATAACGGCCGTAAATAACATAGAGATGCTGGAATGGTGTAAGGAAATGCTGAAAATCAAAGAGAAGCATAAAAATTTTTACGTGAAAGTATGTAATTGGCAAGCGGACTTTCCAATGTTAAACATGGCTATTACTGATGGAACCCGCGTTTTCTTGGCCATTTCGGGAGATATTCCGGAAAAAACGTCGGGCCTGCAAATTAATGATCCGGGTATTGCACGATATTTCAAAGATTACTTCGACAACGTTTGGGCTCGGTCTCAAGACCTTGACGCTTTTTTAAGTTCATACCAAGATAGCTATCTCCTAAACGCTATCCCAAGTAACAAGACCACAGAAAAAGCCTCCCAAGAAGCAAAAACCATCCGATGAATACCTATACAACTGTTTGACATTTGAACAAAGAATAGCATACCTAAAAGAAGAACATTGCCTACCTGAAACATTAATAGTTCCACTGGAACAACATTGTTTTTGCTGCCAAAAAGGACTTTGATTAACCACGCAGGGAGCCGAATAAGAAATCCTTTCGAACTACGAGTGTCACTCGATACGGCGAAACGACCCAAGGATAAAGAGATAATAAGTATAATAAGTAAAACCACCAAGCACAGCACCCCCTGCTGTTTCAACGCTTCTTTGTTCATAGATATATTCTAAAACAGTTTTGCATAAGGCTTAATTATGACGCCCCGGGATAATGGCGCCATTTGCGTTGAACCGCCAGTTCCTTAACATCCTCCACGGCAATCCGTATGTCCTGGGGAACAGCGCCCTTTTCGGCGAACAACTAAAATCGGTACCTCTTGTTTTTCAATAAAAACACCTCCTGATTTCCAGGGCGGCGAGCAGGTCTTTGGCCTTCCCGCGATAGAAGAAGAGCACAACTTTCATTACAAACACCTCCTGAAAAAGAAAAACCGGGCACGAAGCCCGGTGTCTGATCGCAAATTATAGAAAGCGTTGCTGTCTGAAAAAAAGGAAAAATTATCTTTTACTCGAACTGAAAGCGTTTAAGGAGGATTTGTTTTGACGCCGACGGAAATAATTCTCAACTTCGCTATTAGCGTTGTTGCGGGATTGGCAACAGGTGTGTTTTTTGCACGAAAGCCAAACTCCGGCCCAGAAGGTGAGATGGTCTTTCGGCACATTGTACTCACACAGGGCTATTCCGGTAGGGCTTTCAGGACCGAAGCAGAGTCCAATTCCGACGTCATCACCTACCTTATAGCCGCGTTTTTTGCTGCAGTGTTTGCCGCTATGCTTCTATCAAAGTATCAGAGCCAGATCCTTCAATTCGGCTGGTTGCTCCTCTTGTTCTTTGCCTCGTCCATCCTGTCGTTTGTGGTGTTAACCTTGCTCCGGGACAAGGCAATTGACAGGTTCAATCTTTGGTCAATCTGGAGTTTGCTCTGTATTGCAGCATCTGCATACATTTTTCACCTCTTTTCCCGCTCCCTCAGCGAACCTGCCTATACCGCCTACCTCCAATCGATCCGGACGAAGGGCCTTGACGCATTCAGGTTAGACCCTCTGGGCTTTCAACCCGCGTACCAGTTTTTTGGATTAGTTGCGCTGGCTATGGCTATGTTCATAGCATTTTCGCAATCGCTTGTCGTCCTAATCCGGTTTGTAGCCGTCCGCAACCAGTTAGTTTTCGGCTTTGTCCGGTGGGCTATCAATTTTCTCCACGCCTGGGCTGTTGGCATACAGGCACTTCTTTTTCTGGTAGCCTATATTACCCTCAGCGGCAAACTCGCCGCCTGGCTCTCTCGGTAGCGACGCCGAACTGAAGAAACAGCTCAACACCCGGTCCACACATTGCTCGGTGTCGCCTGCAAACACGCGGTACAGCATCTGCGCCCAGCGTGCTCTACTCCGTAAAAGTAGCGCAAGGGGGCACAGCACGGCAAGGCTCAGGAAGAAGGGCAAGGGAAGCAAATACGCCATCACCGCAGCTTTCGGCGGCAGCCATCCCGCGGCAACGGATGCCAGAATCGCCTTGCTTAAGGCCAAAGGAAGTACAAGCATCACCGCCAGCATGACCGCCAGCATACGGCAAATACACAGCAATGCCGCAAAAAGGGCCCGCCATACTCCTGAGGATCCCGCGTTCTCCAACCGTGTCAGCTCGCCCGGCCCTTCTTTTTTCAACGCAAACACCTCCTGAAAAAGAAAAACCGGGCACGAAGCCCGGCAAGCAGGAGGTGTTTTTCGAAAACAAACCAATCGGGCACGCGCGTGCCCGGTCAGTTTCCCACACCCAAACCTTTGAAGCCGCCGACGATCTTATCGTAGTGAAAGACTAATAGGTAGAGCACTACTATTCCGGCCAAAACACCGAAACCCGCCTTTAGAAAGCTCTTGGTTATGCTCGCCACCGCCGCGCCGACCAGGATTAAGAGAGCTGCGGCAATTAAAGAGACCGGAACCAACTGCTTTGCCACTCCCTGGCCGAGCTTGACCACGTTGCCGCCGACCTTTTCGGCGGACTTCACGATCTCATCCGGCGGGATCGGCCGGATTTCGTCTATTGTCTTTTTAGCGGGGGCATTGGAAGCGCCGTGAGCGCTGCCCTGAGCTCCCTGGCTATTCTGCGCGTGCTCCTGGGCAAACGCGGGCGTCGCTAACACCATCATCAGCGTGAACAATATTACTAACAAGCGCACCGCTACCATCTCCTTTCTTAATAAACTTCCAACCGTCGTTACACGGGACAATGATCCCGCTTTTGCGGTAATACTCCGTAAGGCTGCCGGGCTCGGGCTCCGCAAGCGACCAGGGCCGGTTGTAAAACTCCTCCGCGCGGCTGACCGTTTCGCCGTTGTGGGTTACCAAAATCGGGTTGCAAAAGCGCGGGTCTTTGGCCTCTTGGAGCACCTGGTCGGCGCAGAGGCCATAGCGTCTTCTGACACGCTCGACGACCTCTGGAGGGATAGGGCCGAACGGCCCGTTGAATTCTTCCTCTGATTCAGAAGGCAGGTTTTTGGTCTGCTCCAAAGCCAAGCCTGGATTTTTCTGCAACAGAATTTCCTCCTGCACGGGCACACCGGCTCTGCGCGCCTGCCGCACCATATCCGCCGTCCCGCGCGACTTTTTTATATCGGCGTGAAACGCCAGGACAAGGTCGGGCCTGCCTTCGTCCAGCATCCGCCGGTTGCGGATGGGGCCGGCGGCCCGGCCGTACCGTTGCCAATCGGCGTGAAACTCTGTAACCTTGAAACCGAGTTCTCGCGCTATTTCCGCGGCAAGCCTGTCCGCGCCGCAACACCCTCCTTCGATAATGGTGGTGCCTGGCGGGAACCTTGACAGTTCTCGCAAGATTGCGGCGTAGTCAGTCCAGTTGCGGTCACCGCAGATTAACACGCGCATTCTGCAAGAAACTCTTCCAATGCCACCGGTTTCTCACCGTCCCATATGGCCACAGGGATGTTTCTGTCCGTAAGATTGGAAACTATTCGTTGAAACGCAGGAAGTGAACGGTCAGGCGAGGACATTGCTTCGCCACTACATAAGCAGGTGCAGGTTTTATTGTAATTATCACCGTAACCGTTGTCCCGCGCCGCCCACGCGCTGATAAAATTAGCGTGGCCATCGACGTTGTTTCGGGCAACGGCAAACACAATGTCGCTGTACCCTGAAGCAAACAACATCCCAACAGGGTATTCCTGCGGCTTCCCCCGCGCTTCACACCGTTCAGCTTCTTCTTTCTCTTGAAAAATGCGGCGGCAGATTTCACACTGGTATAAAACCCTCATAGAAATTCCCCGGCGCGGATACCCTTGATTGAAATCAAGGGAGGAGCGCCGTCAGGACACCTCCCATACTAAAGTGTCGGCGTCTTGGAGTTCTTAAGCTTGTTAACGATGTCGCCTCCTAGTGACTTTTTTGGTGCGCCCGGAGGGACTCGAACCCCCACCCCACGGCTTAAAAGGCCGTTGCTCTTCCGTTGAGCTACGAGCGCACTTGATGCCCCGGACAGGAATCGAACCCGCACCTTTTTGCTTACAAGGTGGGGGCTCTCGCTGTTTAAGCTACCGGGGTGCTGGCTGGAACTGCTGGGCTCGAACCAGCGTTTCCGGGTTCAAAGCCCGGCGTCCTGCCGTTTGGACGACGCTCTATTGCAGCGTTTTGCTTTTTTAGCGGTTACTAATAAACTCCACCGGATTCACATACTCCCCGTTGACGATCACCTCGAAGTGCAAGTGCGGGCCGGCACTCCTCCCCGTGGAGCCCATCAGCCCAATGACGTCGCCTCCCTTCACTTCCCGGCCGGGCCTGACCAGGATCTCCTTTAAGTGAGCGTAGGCCGTCCTGAAGGAGCCGTGGTCGACGACCACGCGCTTTCCGTAGCCGCCTGCCCACCCGGTCCAGATCACCACGCCGCTCGCGGCGCTTTTTATCTCTGTGCCCTCCCGATTGGCGATGTCTACCCCGGCGTGGAACTTTTTTGCCCCCGTGAAGGGGTCCGTCCGGTAGCCGAAAGGAGAGCTTACGTTTCCGGGACACGGCCAGCCGATTTCTCCGGGCTCTCCCGTGAAACGGACGTCGGGTATCGCCAGGTCATAAGGGGAGTTAAAGCCCTGAACGTCGGCCTGAAAGGTTTCGTCCAGGTTCATCGCCAGTTGAAGGACAAGCTCCACGTTGGAGTCCTTTATCAAGCCGTAAGAGTTGAGCGTCTCCTTGAGCCTGGCGTACAGCGGGCCTTTTTTCTCAACGCCCGCGCACTGAGGAACGATTACCTTGAGGTAGGAGTGCTCGGACTTTTGTTCGATCACTTTCGGCTTCCAGGCGTAAGAAAAGTCGGCTTCGCAGGTGTCAACGCGCTTGAGGAGCTTAATCTTCTTGGTGTACTCTTCCGAGTGGCTCTCCCAGCCGTCTTCCGTTTCCGTCTCCCACCAGTGGTAGTAGTAGAGGTCGAACTCCTCCCATTCGATTTCCCTGGGCTCAAGTTCCTTGAAACGCTTGTCGGGGTCGGGCTTTCTCCCTTTCGTCTCCTGGTCGTCTTCCACCCCGTGCTGGCCGTGGACGACGGGATCGCCTAAGACTTTGTCCATAGAGGCCAGTAGTCCCCAGGAAATGCGGTGGGGCCTGAGTTGGTCTTTTTCACTCACGACCTCGGAGTAGGAACCCCAAATAGAACCCACTGCAGCGTCTTCGTTCGCAGCGTCCCCGGAGGCGGAGTCAACTTTTTCGGCAAGAAGCTCGGAGCGGCCCTGGAATTGATTGAACCAGTCGGAGTCGAGCTTGAGGTATTTCTGGAAGAGCTTTTCGTCTTTCTCAAAAGGCCAGCCGGTGTCGCCTTCCCCCCAGGTAAAAATCGCCGGGTTGTTGCTTTTTTTACCTCTGCCGAAAAGCCTGATGGAAACGATCTTCCTGCCCCACTGGAGGGCTTCGTCAACGTCGTCGAAAAACAGGTCTATTCTGTTGCCTTTGATCGCGCCTCCTGTGTCCTCGGCTGTCCCGTAGCCGTAGCCCGGAATATACATCTTCGTCCCGAAGGGGATCACAGAGGGGTCAACGGCCAGCGTGCCGCGCTTCGCTTTAGTTCCGGTCGCGGTCACCCCGTAGCCGGGGTCGCCCGGGTTCTTGCCGGTGCTCTCGTACTCGGGGGTGTAGCCGGTCGCTTCGACGACCATCGTTCCCGGAGCGCCGGAGCCGCCCAGGGTTATGTATTTAGGCAGTATGAAGACGGAGAAGCAGAGAAAACCGAAGATCAAAAACGCGATCAGGACAGGAATGATAAACGGGGCTAAAACCGCAGCCAGCCAGGCAAGAACCTTTATCAGGAGCTTCTTGAGAAGCTGCTTCCCGAAATGCCTGGCGAGGCGGAACGCCTGGGACAGGCCGCGCGACAGCAGTTGTTGGACAATGTTTTCTTCGTCCAGGCGCATTACCCCCTTTTGAGCCGGAGGGTACGCGCGTGCGCTTAATAACCGTTGGCGGCGGCAAAGGCCCTCCGGGCTTCTACGTTCTGCCTGCCTCCCCCGCTTCCCACCTTCCCGGTGCGGACGCGGTTGTCCGAAGGGGCGCGGAACCGGAAGAGAGGCTTCTTTTCTTCTTTTACGGGAGCCCAGGCCAGGGCTTTTTCTTTAACTTCCCCCCAACGCTCGCGGGACTTCTCGAACAGGTCTTCCAGGTTGAGTTTGAGCTTTTCCACCCAGGAACAGACCGCGTCCACGGTCTGATGAAGGCCCACGAAGAAGGCTTCTGAAACCGCCTTCGCCGCGAGGCGGCGCACGACGCTCTCCGAAGCGGTCTTAATCACCCGGGCAAGCTGGAAGACCGCCGGGCCGGGGACGCCGGCGACCGCGGCCTGCTGGGCGCGCTCTTCGGCTTTAAGGACGTATTTGACTGTGGTGATGTTTGTTTTTTCCGGGTCGGAAGTATAAGGGCCGGGGAGAAAGACCGGAACGGGCGCGGGGTCGAGCCCGGTGGCGATAAAGCTCTTAACTTCGTCCCCGCCGCTTTTCCTGAACTCACGGGCAGCGTCGCCGAGGGTCCGCGCGACTTTAGGGTTGCCGAGGACTCTTTTGGTTTCTTCGTAGTACGTCTTCTGTGTTCTGGCCCTTCCGGGGCCGCGCTCCCCCCTCCTCCTGTTCGGGGAGATGCTGTGCTCCTGGCGGAGCCTCACAACGGTGGGGCGAGAGACGTTGAGGGCCTCCGCTACCGCGTCGTCCGGGAGCCCCGCTTCGCAGAGCGCCCTGAAGGCCCTCAAGCTGATCTTTATCCGGGGACGGCCCTTTTGGACATTTTTTTCGCCGCTTTCGGGCACACTGAATCCCTCCTTGACCGGATTGGGATACCATATATAATTCCATATTATCACGGTCTATCCTGTCCAGTCAATAGGTTGGTAATAGTTAAACCAGATATTTTTCTTAGTTATAGTCGGGTTGTTTAAGTTCTTGATAGACCATTTCCCCTTGTTCTTCTTTTGTATTCTGGTGGGGACCGGATTTCTCGACGGTTGCGCAACTTTCTCCGCCGGCCCAAATAGAT
>QZIW01000085.1 GCA_003604985.1 Ammonifex sp. | reverse complement strand
TTGAACGTCGAACGAAATAAAAGGAGGGTGAAGTATGCGGTGGATGCTGTTCCTGATTCTGGCGTTGGGCATGGTTGTGGGCGGCTGCGGCGGCGGGGATAAAACCGCGCCGGATTCCGGCCGGGGAGTGACCGGCAAGGTTACGGTCATGGGTTCGACGGCCCTTTTACCCCTGGCAAAAGACGCCGCGATTAAGTTCATGGAACAAAACCATGGGGTGACGGTCAACGTTTCCGGCGGCGGTTCGTTCACGGGTTTGCAGCAGGTGGCGGCGGGTGCGGTTGACATCGGCACCTCAGACGTGGAGCCGCCGGCGGGCGACCCTGCCTACCGGGAACTGGTGGACCATGTGGTGGCGGTGGCCCCTTTTTTGCTTATCGTGCACCCGGAGGTTGGGGTGGATAACCTCACCCGGGAGCAGGCGGTCGACATTTTCACCGGCAAAATCAAGAACTGGCGGGAGGTCGGCGGTAAGAACAGCGTGATCACCATCATCCACAGGCCCAAATCTTCCGGTTCACGCCAGGTGATTAAGGACACCGTCCTCGGCGGGCAGGAGTTTACGGGCGACGCTACGGTCATGAACTCGAACGGTGAAGTACGGCAGGCCGTGGCAAATACCCCGGGATCGATCGGGTACATGGACGCGGCTTACCTCAACGATTCGGTAAAGGCTTTGAAATTCAACGGCTCGGCGTACACCGCGGAAAATGTTGCCGACGGCTCCTACCCTATTTATTCCCTTGAGCACATGTACACTAAAGGCAACCCCAAAGGGGCCGCCAAGGCTTACATAGATTTTGTGCTTGGTGCGCCGTTCCAGGCTGACATCGAAAAAATGGGGTTCCTGCCGGTTTCGGTGCTGCAAAGGTAGGGGCCGGAGGTGAAGCCGGGCTCAAGAAGCCAGTTCTACGACCGTTTCTTCTTGTGGTTATTTGTCGTGGCGGCGGTGCTCGTGGCCGCCGTTGTAATGGCGATTATCGCTATCGTGGCCAAACAGGGATTTCAGACGTTTGGCTCCGTAAACCCCTTGGAGCTTCACTTTTCGACCAATTGGGCGCCGCCCGAACATTTCGGCGCTCTATCTTTTATCGTCGGTTCGCTGGCGATCACCTTTTTGGCGATAGTCCTGGGCGGGCCTCTCGGTCTTGCCGGAGCTATCTTTCTTGCCAAGGTGGCGCCGCAATCGGTGCGGCAGGTAATGCGGCCGGCGACCGACTTGTTCGTGGGGATCCCCTCGGTGGTATACGGGTTCATCGGGTTGACGGTGTTAAAACCGGTGCTGCAAAAGATCTTCGGCGGCAGCGGTTTCGGTCTTCTACTCGCCGGGCTCATTCTGGGGATCATGATCCTTCCCACGGTAATCAGCATCTCGGAAGACGCGATCAGGTCGGTGCCGCGGCGGCTGGAAATGGCAAGTTACGCCTTGGGAGCCACCCGGTTGCAGACGATCGCCAGAGTCTTGGTTCCGGCGGCGCTTCCGGGCATCGTTACGGCGTTTATCCTGGCCATGGCAAGGGCCATCGGCGAGACGATGGCGGTGGCGATGCTCATCGGCAACGCCCCCCAGATGCCGAAATCACTTTTTACGCCGACGGCGACCCTGACCACCGAGATCGTCTTGGAAATGGGGAACACTCCCTTCGGCAGCCCATGGAACAACGCTCTTTTCTATATGGCCTTTATCCTGCTCGCCATTTCCCTGGGGATGATCCTGCTCATCAGACTGGTAGTCCAACGGAGAGTGACGGCTGAATGAATAAACATGCTTTGGACAGGCTGGCGACGGTGGTTCTGTACGTTACAGGAGCGGTAATAGTCGGCATCCTGCTGTTTTTTCTGCTGTTTATCCTGGGGCGGGGTCTGCCGGTCCTGACGCCGGACTTCATTTTCGGGAGGCCAAGCGAAGTTGCGGCCGGTGGCGGTGTCGGGCCGCAGCTCTTCAACACCTTTTACGTACTGGGGCTGTCGCTTCTGTTTTCGCTTCCGGTCGGTGTGGGAGCGGGTATTTACATGGCCGAATACGCCAGGGCCGGACGCCTGACGTACGTCTTCCGCCTGGCGACCGAATGCCTGGCGACCGTCCCTTCCATCGTGATCGGACTCTTCGGGATGATCCTCTTCGTGAATGCTTTCGGCCTGGGGTTCAGTATTATCGGCGGAGCGGCCGCGCTTGCCGTTTTGAACCTTCCCGTCCTGGTGAGGGTTACGGAAGAGGCGCTCCGGGCGGTGCCGCGCGCCTACCGGGAAGCGGCGCTCGCACTCGGGGCGACGCGGTGGCAGACGGTGCGCAAGGTGGTTCTGCCGAGCGCCCTGCTCAGTCTGGCTACGGGAGTTACCCTGGTCACCGGCCGGGCTTTCGGTGAAGCGGCTGTGCTGATATTCACGGCCGGGACCAGCGTAAGCCGTTATTTTCCCGACCTCAATCCCCTTGCCGCCGGGGAAACGCTTGCGGTACATCTCTGGTACGTCAACGCGGAGGCGCTGGTGCCCGACGCGCCCCGGATTGCCGCCGGGACGGCGGCGCTGATGATTATCATTGTCCTGTTCTTTAATTTGTTTTTAGGTTCGTTGACCAGGACGCTCCAAAAACGATTGGGTGGTAAAACCGTTTAATATGGCGCGGGGAGAAGAAGATGGATACGAGGATAAAGGTTAACCGTCTAAACCTTTACTACCGCGGCGAGCAAGCCCTGAAGGACGTAAACATCGACATTAAGGCGAACGAGATTACGGCCCTGATCGGTCCTTCGGGGTGCGGGAAGACTTCTTTTCTGAGGGTCTTGAACCGGATGAACGATTTGATCGAGGGGGCCAGGGTGGAAGGGGAAGTCCTGCTTGACGGCGAAGATATTTATGCGCCGCAGGTAGACGTAGTAAAGTTGCGGAAACGGGTAGGGATGGTTTTTCAAAGGCCCAATCCTTTTCCGATGTCCATTTATGATAACGTTGCTTTTGGGCCGCGGGTCCACGGCATCAAAGAGAGGCGGCGGCTCGACGGGATTGTGGAGGTGAGCCTGCGGGGTGCGGCGCTGTGGGACGAGGTGCGCGACAGGCTCCACCGGTCCGCACTCGGCTTGTCCGGAGGACAGCAGCAGCGGCTTTGCATTGCCCGGCTCCTGGCCGTGGAACCCGAAGTCCTGCTTATGGACGAGCCGACGTCCGCGCTTGACCCTGTTTCTACAATGAAGATCGAGGAGTTGTTGCAGGACTTGAAACAGTGGTACACCATCGTTATTGTCACGCACAACATGCAGCAGGCCGCGAGGGTATCGAACACCACCGCCTTTTTCCTGATGGGTGAGCTCATCGAATACGGGGAAACGGGGGCGATCTTCACCCGCCCGAAAGACCGGCGGACGGAGGATTATATCACGGGGCGTTTCGGTTAAAAAAGCGCCATTGGGGCCATTTTCCTTGCAAAAGAGGCTTTTTTCTGGTAAACTTCTGTAAATCTGCAGTATTTGTCAAGTAGTGTATGGGGAGTTGGTTTACAAGTGATAAGTCAGCGAGCGTCGTTAGAGAAAGAGCTGGCGGCGCTGCAGAGGGATATCCTGCGCATGGGCAGCATGGTTGAGGAAGCTGTCTTCAATGCGGTGCAGGCACTCGTTACCCAGGATGAGGTGCTTGCCAAGCAGGTAATCATGAACGACGACCAGGTCGACATGCTGTGCGAGGAGGTTGAGAACCGGTGCGTGCGGTTGATTGCGACCCAGCAGCCTATCGCGCGCGACCTGCGGGTTATTATCACCGGAATTAAAATTATCATCAACCTTGAGCGTATGGCTGACCACGCCGTGGACATCGCCCGCTCCGCCCTCAATTTGATTATCTGCTACAGCGCGACCGTTGCCGATGTCGCCGTTCAGGGCATCTCCAAGATCGGCGGCCTGGTCCAGCAAATGGTTAAAGAGGGGCTGGATGCCTACGTAAACGACGACGTGGAACGGGCGCGCCAGATGTGCAACGCCGACGACGAAGTGGACCATCTTTACAACAGGACTTTTAAGGCCATTTTGGATTTAATGGAGAAAGAACCGGAAAACATCCGGTGTTACGTGTTTTTGCTGCTTGCCGCGCTGAGGCTCGAGCGGGTGGCCGACCGGGCCACCAACATCGGGGAGGACGTGGTCTACCTCGTTACAGGGGAATGGGAGGAGTTGAATTAGCCACTTTTTTAACGCTCCGGGGAGGAGTCAAGGAGCTTTTCGGCGAAAAAACTTCTAATGAACCGTTTTATACCAGAGAATTTGGAGCGCGTCAAAACGGAAATTGACAGGGCGGCACGGCGGTCAGGGCGGGACCCGGTTTCGGTTCAAATTGTTGCAGTCTCAAAAGGGGCCCAGACAGCCGCCATACGTTCGGCGAAGGCGGCTGGAATCCGGGCCTTCGGCGAAAACAGGGTTCAAGAGTTCCTCCGCAAGTACCGGGACATAGGCCCGGAAGTAGAGTGGCACTTCGTGGGGCACCTGCAGCGAAACAAGGTGCGCCGGCTTGTCAACAAGATAAAATTGATTCACAGCCTTGACCGGTGGGAGCTGGCGGTGGAATTAGACCGGTGGGCACTCCAAGAAGGCGCGTTCTTTGATACGTTGGTCCAGGTAAATATGGCGCGGGAAAAGTCCAAGCACGGACTGTACGAGGAGGAGGTGCGGGACTTTCTTACGGCGGCTGCCGGGCTGCCGGGTCTGCGGGTACGCGGACTGATGACCATCGCTCCTTATGCGGAAAACCCGGAGGAAGTCCGCCCTTTCTTTAGAGGGCTCCGACAGTTGGCCGCGAAGCACCAAGCAATTCCGGGTCTGAAGATAGATTTTCTCTCCATGGGAATGACACAGGATTTTACGGTTGCGGTGGAAGAGGGATCAAATATAGTGCGCATCGGTACTGCAATTTTCGGCTTACAACGGGAGGGAAAGGGGAAGGACCATGACCAAGAAACTGGTGGATAAGGTTCTCGGGTTCATCGGTTTTGAAGATGAGCAGGAAGAGGAACAGGTCGCGGCGGAATCGCAGGATAGTCTTTTCCGGGCGAAAAAGGGAGCGGTGGTGAGTATCCACTCCCAGCGGCAGCTCCGGGTGGTCGTGGCGGAGCCTCGTTCCTTCGACGACGCCCAGGAGATCGCCGACCACTTGAAAAACCGCCGCCCTGTCGTAGTCAATCTCGAGTACGTGGAAACGGAACTGGCCCGGCGGGTGGTGGACTTCGTCAGCGGGGCCGTCTACGCCCTCGGCGGCAACGTGCAGAAAGTCGGCGGCGGCATCTTCCTCTTCGCGCCCAATAACGTGGACATCACCAGCGAGTTGAAAGAAACCGAAAAGAGCCTTTTCCCGTGGATGCGCGGGTAAAGGGAGGCTTAACCGAATGCCGCTGACCGGGCTGAAAGTCGGACTGATCGGTGCCGGAGCCATGGGTGGGGCACTGGCGACCGGGCTGGTCAAAAGCGGGCACATCACCCCCGACGCCGTTCTGGTCAGCGACGTCGACGGCCGGTGCCTGGAGCGGCTTGGGGCAACCCTCGGCGTCAGGACGCTTGAGGAAAACAAGCGTCTGGTCAGCGAAGCGGACGTAATAATCCTGGCGGTTAAACCCGATATGGTGGCGCCGGTGCTCGCGGAGACCGGCCCGTTGTTTCGTGCCGGGCAAACACTCGTCTCGATAGCCGCCGGGACGACCCTGCGAACGCTGGAAAAGCAGATCCCCGGGACGGTCCCGGTGGTCAGGGTTATGCCGAACACCCCCTGCCTGGTAGGAGCGGGGGCCAGCGCTTACGCCCTCGGGACCCATGCCGGGCCGCGGGACGCCGTGCGGACCCAGGCTATTTTTGCTTCCGTAGGGCTGGCGCTGGAAGTCAAGGAATCGCTTCTTGACGCCGTTACCGGACTGAGTGGAAGCGGGCCCGCGTACGTTTACATGGTGATCGAAGCCCTCGCCGACGGCGGCGTGAGGATGGGATTGCCGCGGGAAGCGGCGGTGATGCTTGCAGCGCAGACAGTTCTGGGCGGGGCCAGGATGGTCCTGGAGTCCGGCGAGCACCCTGCAACATTGAGGGACCGGGTAACGACACCGGGAGGCACTACAGCCGCCGGTCTCTTTGCGCTGGAAGACAGGGGTTTGAGAGCGGCGCTTTCTGAAGCGGTCAGCGCGGCGACGGCGCGCGCGCGCGAATTAAGTTCCCGTTAAAAGTGTACGAGAACATCTGCTACGGAAATTAAAATTAAAAGGTTGGGCTAACTTTCAGCATGGAATTTCTGTTTAGGGCAGTCAACATTGCTTTTTGGGTTTACGGCGCACTAATTATTATTCGTGTGGTACTTTCGTGGGTAAGGCACAACCCGTACCAGCCGGCTCTCAGGTTTGTGTACGAGGTTACCGACCCGTACCTTAATTTTTTCCGCCGGTTCATACCGCCGGTAGGTATGATAGACTTGTCTCCCATAGTGGCGCTGTTTGTGCTCGATTTATTGCAGCGGGTGGTTTTCTGGTCACTTTTCCGGCTGGTGGGATTGCTTTAGGCGATGGTCGCGGCGGCTCCGGACGAGGACCTTACTTCGTTCCTGCGCGAGGATAAAGGCGCGGTCGTTCTTCACGTGCGCGTCACACCGCGGGCGTCGGCCAGCAGCGTGGAGGGTTTGAGCGAAGGTGTTCTCCGGGTTCGGGTAAGCGCTCCACCCGTGAACGGCAGGGCAAACCGTGCTCTGTTAAAATACCTGGGCGATGTCCTGTCGGTGCCCGTAAGCCGGCTTTCCATATTGCGCGGTGAGTCATCCCGCGAAAAAGCGGTCCGGGTAGAGGGGCTCCCGGCGGCCGTTGCGGCGGAACGCATCCGGCGGGCCTTGAAAAAGTAACTATGGTCAAGGCTTTTCGGTACGGATATAATAAAGGTCAGGTGCCATCAACCAAACAGGCCGGAGTCAGCCTGTTTTGCATATTACCGATGAACGGGAGGTAGGCGGTTGACCGGCCCAAAGCGAGCCTGGGATGGTGGGAGCCGGGCGGCGGAACCGCGCGAAGATCACCCGGGAGGCCCCGGACTGAACAGAAGCGGGAAGTCTGAGAAGTTAGAAGTGGGAATAAGGTAGGAATTCCCCTGTGCAAATTCCTGCCTCAGATCTGACCTCCAACCTCTCACCTCTAATAAGTCAGGGCGGTTTGCCGCGTTACAGGCAAAGAGCATCCAGCACTCAATCTCGGCACTCAACTTGAAGTTTACGGTGACGCTAAAACGAACATGTGTTGGTTTGAGGAGCCAGTTTCCTTCTGGTAGAGTTGGGTAAGTTGAGTGCTGGGTTATTAGGGTGGTACCACGGGAAGAACCTCTCGTCCCTTGCGATGAGAGGTTTAATAATTATTGGGGGACCTGAGTAGACCGGAGGCCGTTCAGAAACGACCCGGCACTCAGTACATATCCCAGTTGGAGGAAGAGGAATGGACTGGAGCAAGACGCTCAACCTTCCCAAGACGGAATTTCCGATGCGGGCCAACCTGCCCCAAAAGGAACCCGAAATTCTGGCGTATTGGGAAAGCATTAACCTCTATCACCTGGTTCAGCAAAAGACGGCCGGGCGACCCCGGTTCATTCTCCACGACGGACCGCCTTACGCCAACGGGCACATCCATTTGGGGCACGCGCTCAACAAAGTGCTCAAGGACATTATCGTCAAGTACCATTCAATGAGTGGTTTTAACGCGCCGTACGTCCCGGGGTGGGATACGCACGGCCTGCCCATCGAGCAGCAGGCCATTAAAAGCCTCGGCATTAACCGCCACGCGATGAACCCGGTGGAGTTCAGACGGCACTGCAAGGGTTACGCCCTCAAGTTTGTCGATGTCCAGCGGGACGAGTTCAAGCGGCTCGGGGTTCGGGGTGACTGGGAAAACCCGTACCTCACGTTAAAGCCGGAATACGAGGCGCGGCAGATCGAGGTTTTCGGCGAAATGGCCAAAAAGGGATATATCTATAAAGGGCTGAAGCCCGTGTACTGGTGCGCAACTTGTGAAACGGCGCTGGCGGAAGCCGAAGTGGAATACGGGGAGCAGGAATCCCCCTCGGTTTACGTCCGGTTCAAGGTGGTTGACGGGAAGGGTTTGTTGCCGCCGGATACGTATTTCGTAATTTGGACAACCACTCCGTGGACGCTTCCCGCAAACGTTGCAATCTGTCTGCACCCCGACTTCGTGTACAGCGCCGTGCGGGTAGGCGGAGTTGTTTACGTAGTGGCTAAGGAACTGCTGACTCCCTTTCTTCATGCAATAGGGGCCGGGACGGGCAACGTAGAAGCCGAATACGCGGGACGGGATTTGGAGGGCGTAATCTGCCGCCACCCCTTCGCCGAACGGGACTCGCTGGTAGTCCTGGGCGATTACGTGTCTCTGGAACAGGGCACCGGGTGTGTGCATAACGCTCCCGGGCACGGCCACGAGGATTTTATAACATGTAGAAAATACAGGCTCCCGGTTTTGTCCCCCGTAGACGGGCGCGGCTTTTTCACTGCTGAGGGCGGCCCCTTCGCAGGTATGTTCTACACGAAGGCTAACAGCGCGATCATAGAAGAACTGAAGCAGCGGGCAGGGCTGCTTGCCGCGGACCGGGTCCGGCACCAGTACCCCCACTGCTGGCGCTGTAAGAACCCAGTGTTTTTCCGGGCGACCGAGCAGTGGTTCGCTTCCATCGACGGCTTCAGGGAGGCTGCCCTGCGGGCTATCCGCCAGGTTAAGTGGATTCCGGCATGGGGCGAGGAACGCATTTACAATATGGTTGCCGCCCGGGGGGACTGGTGTATCTCACGCCAGCGCTTGTGGGGCGTGCCGCTGACAATCTTCCTCTGTACCAACTGCGGCAAAGAGATCATCAACGACGAAACGATTGAACACCTCAAGCGGCTCATCAGGGAGCACGGTTCCGACATCTGGTACAGCGCTCCGGTTGAAGAGTTGTTGCCGCCGGGTTTTGTCTGTCCTGAGTGCGGCGCCGGCGGCATTACGAAGGAAAATGACACCATGGATGTCTGGTTTGACTCCGGTTCGAGCCACTGGGCGGTAATCCGCCAGCCCTCACCGTGGCCGGAACAGAGTTGGCCCGCGGACCTTTACCTCGAAGGGAGCGACCAGCACAGGGGTTGGTTTAACTCGTCTCTTTCCACGGCCGTGGCGGTAACCGGAAAGCCGCCCTATCGGGCGGTGCTTACCCACGGTTTTCTCGTCGACGAACAGGGGCGCAAGATGTCCAAGTCGCTCGGAAACGTGGTTGAGCCGCAGAAGGTGATCAAGCAGTTGGGGGCGGACATTCTCCGTCTCTGGGTTTGCTCCGCGGATTACCGGGGGGACCTCGCGGCTTCCGAGAACATACTGAAGCAAATCGCCGAAGCCTACCGGAAAATCAGGAACACGTTTCGCTTCCTGCTGGGCAACCTTTACGATTTTGACGCTGAGCGCGCCGTTGCTTACCGGGAGCTTCCCGAGATCGACCGTTTTACCCTTTTGCGGCTGGAAAGGTTGAAACGCCGCGTTCTTAGCGCGTACAGGGATTTTGAGTTTCACGTTGTCCATCATGCGGTCCATTCTTTTTGCGTCGTAGACCTGAGCGCTTTTTACCTTAACGTCCTCAAGGACAGACTCTACTGCGAGGCCCAGGATTCGCTGAAGCGCCGCGCGGCGCAGACGGTGCTGCAGGAAATTCAGGATACGCTTTTGCGCCTCCTCGTTCCCGTTTTGGCCTTCACTTCCGAGGAAATCTGGCGGTACGTACCGGTAGCCGGGGAGAAACCCGTAAGCGTGCAGTTGCTTGACATGCCCCCGCTCGAGGACAAGTACCTTGAGGACGAAGCGCTTGAGGCCCGCTGGGAAAGGTTGCTGCGGGTCAGGGACGTTGTTCTGGAAGCCCTCGAGCAGGCACGGCAGGCCAAGATAATCGGGGACTCCCTGGAGGCGCAGGTTGGGCTATACACCGCCGGGGAAACGCACGGGTTTGTGCAGGCTCTGGCGGATGAACTGAGGACGATAACCATCGTCTCCCGGTTGGTCGTGGCGCCCGAAGGCTTTAGCGCTCCTGCCGGGGCGCTGACGCAAGGCGATTTATCGGTTTCCGTCACGCGGGCGTTGGGAGTCAAGTGTGCCCGGTGCTGGATCTACAGCGAAGAGACAGCGCATGACGCCGAACACCCCGAACTGTGTCCGCGCTGTGCGGGAGTCGTTGCTTCCAACCAGACATAGGGAAACGTAAAGCGTTGTGCTTAATAATGCGTTTGGGCCCTTTGCGCAGCGGCCAAACCCTGTCTTGACCAGATTAAAATGGGTCGGCTTAAATCAGACATCAGTGGCCGTGCGTCAGGATTAAGAAAAGAGCTAAAGCAAGTGTGTAAACCGAAGCCATAATGATTAGAAGGTAAAGTTTCGTCTTGCCCACCCATTGGCCTCCTTTGACGGTGGCGGAACCAACCGAACTTCGCCGGCGTGTTGTCCAACCCGCTAATTTAGCGCTTCTTTCGGTCTCCTTTTTTAAACCCAGGAGGACGGGTTGCGGGCTCAATGCTCCTCCTGCCATAAAACCTGAAACCAGCCGAAGTTGTCGTAGAAAAACGGTTGTCCGTTGAGGCTAATGATGTCGCTTACCCCCAGGGAGCGACCCCGGTAATCTACGGGCGGCTTAAGGTTGAATTTGACAAAGATCCTTTCCAATATGTCTAAAAACTCACCTGGCGGTGCGGCTGTCTCAGTCTTGCCGGCATACACCAGTTCGTAACCAGTACGTTTAACATATATACGCTGCCCGTGCCTGGGAAAGAGGCCCAGAAAGGCATCGGGGTGACCAGCCGGAAGCTGATAGATCTCATACCGAATCAACCTATGTGCTTCATTATTTTTCAAAAACTTTTCCCCTACTCCCGCTATGCTAACTCTCGCGGCGATCCTTGCGGTTTTTACAGGCCTTCGTTAATCCTGGCCGGGTCTTTCTTCCACCGGTTTTTTCTGCCTGGATGATGCTCAATATTGCTTTAAAACCGGCTCTAACCGCCTCTCCAACCTCGGTTCTTCGAAAATGGAGCGGGATTTCGCCGGAAAGAACTTTTTCGATATACGTCTCGACGTCGGGATGCCCCTGCTTTTGCTGTCCGTTACGAGGTGAGGGGTTGTCAGTTTTGCCAATCAAATAATCTACGGAAGTTCCGAAAATTCTTGCCAGGCAAAGGAGGCTTTCTCTGTCCGGGAAATTCTCCTTACTGAGGGCTTCCCACCCGGCAACTGTTGACCTTGCCACGTTCAGGACTTTTGACAGGTCTTTCTGTGTCCAGTTGCTTTGTTTTCTTAAGGTCTTCAGCCTTACTTTGAAAATATTCTTTGCCTTTTGGCGCTCCGTTTTGGTCATGTTGATACTTTCCCCCAGCCCTTAATCTAATTATTTCGACGATAGTGTTATTATTTCAATCAATAATACGATTATCTGACAAATTAATCCTGTAACTGTCGACAAAAAGAACACTTAATACTTCGTCTTTTATAAGTGAAACACACTATACATGTCTCATCCAAGTACTTTGGAAGGCTGGGAAGTTCCGAAGGAGAACAATAGTTAGGTACAAGCCTATTAGCGCGTGATTTTCGGTCTGCAAGCGGTACGCCGTTAAATAGTAAGGTTCAAGTCGTACTTTGTCAAGTTGACGAAGTGCTTATTTTTCGGAAGAACTATTTGTAACTCAAGCCGTAGCAATTTCTTTATCGATTCAACGGGAATAGTGGTTCCTTTGGGAGAAAAGAAACGCTGTGAATGTCGGTTTTTCTTGCTTATGAACGGAATTATCGGGGTAACCGCGCCGCAATCCCCGCAATGACATAAATGCATGCCAGAGAAAGTACTGTTAAAATCACCATCCAGAGATCGAAAACCGACAGGTCAAACCGCATAGCAAGTTTTTCCATCGGCGACCGGACGGCGGCGACCCCTTCGGCTTTTTTAACATCCCTTGTAGAAGTTGCGGTCACCAGAAAAGACCGGGTTTTACTTTTCATTCTCATTTTTCTCAGCCCTTATCTTGCAAGGTGTGCGTGGCTTAGCGGCGCCGAATTACTTAAAAGCAAAACCGCACAGCTTGTTTTGCACTTCTTAGTATATCCATGTAAAAACCGAGGGATGGAAACGCTATGCGGGGAAGTAAAAAGGGCTGGCCCTCCAATGCCGCCCGGGTGGAAAGGGGAGGAGTTGTCGCCGCCTGAGGTAGGAACACCGGCGCCGGTGAGTGTCACCGGGGTTTGCGGTCAGCGTTCCAGGTAAAGATAAGTGTAAACCCTATGGGTCCATACTGTTTTCCGTACGAATTGCCTGGTCTCCGCGAAGGGTATCTGGTCGAGGTCAGTCGGAGCACCGGTCCAGGTCCGGTCCGAGAGCCATTTTTTGACGTTTCCCCGCCCGCCGTTATACGCGGCAAGGGCGACGACCGCGTCGTCGAACTCGCGGTTGAGGTGCGCCAGATACCACGTGCCGAAGCGGATGTTCGTCTCCGGGTCCAAAAGCAGTGCCGCGGAGTAAGTCTCGCCTCTCTTTGCGGCCACCCATTGGCCCGTCTGGGGCATGAGCTGCATCAGCCCCACTGCGCCGCGCGCGGAAAGAGCGTCGCTCTGAAAACCGCTTTCTACCTTGATGATCGCGGTCACCAGAAAAGGATCAAGGCCGTTGGCGGCGGCGTGGCGGAAGATGTGTTCCCTGTACTTAAGCGGGTACAAATGCCTGCCTGCCTGTTTGTGGCCTGCGAGAAAAAGGACCACAAGGATGAGAAATGCCACTAATACGGGGTTGGCTCTAATTTTCACTGCTGTCCTTCATTTCGTTCCTCAAGTAGTTTTCTGTAAAAGTATGCGGTTTGGTCGCGGGTATGATTAAAACCGGCGCTGTTATCGATCACGCGGTTCGCGCGGCGGATTTTTTCTTCCTGCGGCATTTGGACGGCGATCATCGCCTGGGCCTGTTCGGGCGTTATCCTGTCCCGGGCAACGAGCCTCCGGACCACGGCTTCCGGCTCGGCTATCACCACCCAGACCTCGTCTACCAGGCGCTCAAGACCGGTTTCCAGAAGAAGGGGGGCCTCGACGACCGCCACCTCCGGCGGGGGGGTTCGCTGGCGCATTCCCGCAAGCCAGGTTTCGATTGCGGCAATAATTTCCGGGTGGGTAATCGCTTCGAGGCGTTTTCTGGCGTCCGGGTCGCTGAATATTAGCTGCCGGAGCGCCGCCCGGTCAAGCGAACCGTCGGGGAGTACCATATCCGCCCCAAAAACGCTGAGGATCCCCGTCAAAAGCGGCTGGCCGGGCGCCGTGAGTTTCCTTGCTACGTCATCGGCCTCGATCAATTCGGCGCCGAGGGATTTCAGGCATCTCGCCACGCTTGTCTTGCCTGTTCCTGCACTCCCTGTGAGCCCGATAACTTTCATAAATGCCTCCTGGTTTGTGAAAAACTCAAAGTGTGCGTCAACGCGCGTCACGCTGGCACGAAGGGCAGAAATACGTTCCCCGTCCCCCGAGCTTTGTTTTCTCAATTGCGCTCCCACAGCGGGGACATGGTCGCCCTGCACGGTTGTGCACCTTGAGGAAGTCCTGGTGACTCCCCGCGCGGCCCTCGGCGTCCAGGTAGTTGCGGATGCTGGTGCCGCGGTGCGAGACGCCTGCGTGCAGCACTTCTTTCACCGCGCGGTACAGGGCTTTTGCTTCCCGGTCGTTCAGGCTGTTTGCCCGGCGGTTGGGGTGCAGGCCCGCGCGGTACAGCGATTCGTCGGCGTATATGTTCCCAATGCCGGCCACAACCTGCTGGTCGAGCAGCAACGGCTTGAGGCTGCGGCGGGAATTCCTGAGGCGTGTCGCGAAGTAGGTTTCAGTGAACTCGGGCGATAGGGGTTCCGGTCCTAATTTCTCCATTCCGGCCTGACTCCTTGTATCCGCCGAAGGAAACAACCACACCCTGCCAAACTGCCGCAGATCCGTAAACCGCAGCCGGCGGTCCCGCTCGAGGTGCAGGATAAGGTGGGTATGGCGTGGTGTTGCGCCTTCTTCCTCGTAGATGAGTTGGCCCGTCATCCGGAGGTGGATCACAAGGGTGTAACCGCCGCTCAGGCCGAAGACAAGGTATTTCCCGCGTCGCGTGACGGAGAGGATTTGACGGCCCCGGATCAGGCCGGCAAAAACTTCGGGGGAGGGCTCACTGATTACTTTCGGCAGGTAAACGGTGCTGTCGAGGATTCTGGCGCCGGAAACCAAGGCCTCAAGCTGCTGTCTGATGGTTTCAACCTCTGGTAGTTCAGGCAAGCTTAAACCTCAATCCTTTCCACGTCGTGCCAGTTAGGTCCCGCTTTAAGCGCCACCGTCAGCGTGACATCCAGTTCCAGGGCCCCTTCCATTTTCGCTTTGATCACGGGGGCGACTGCACCAAGCTCCTTTTCCGGGACCTCGAAAAGAAGTTCGTCGTGCACCTGGAGCACCATACGGGTCTCAAACTTCCGTCGCAGAAGCTCGCGGTGAATGTCGACCATGGCTTTTTTGATCAGGTCGGCCGCGCTTCCCTGAATAACCGTATTCACTGCGAGGCGCTCGCCCAGTTGCCGCTGCATGCGGTTTGGGCTGAGGAGTTCCGGAATGTTACGGCAGCGGTTGAGGATCGTAGTAACATAACCCTTGTCCCGCGCTCTCCGGATGGTATTCTGGATAAACACTTTGACGGACCTGTAGCGGTCAAAGTAACTTTGGATGTACCGGTGGGCCTCGCCCGGTTCGATTTTCAGTTCCTGCGCCAGGCCGTAGTCACTCATCCCGTAGATGATACCGAAATTAATTACTTTGGCGCGCGAGCGCATTTCGGGCGTTACCGCGGCGGGTTCGACACCCGCTACCTCGGCGGCCGTCCGGACATGTATGTCTTCGCCTGTCCGGAACGCGTCGAGGAGAAGCGGATCACCCGAAAGGTGGGCGAGGATCCGGAGTTCTATTTGCGAGTAATCGGCGCTGAGCAGGACGCTTTTCGGCAGGCCGGCCACGAACGCGCGCCGGATTCGACGGCCCAGGGGATCCCGTATCGGGATGTTCTGCAAGTTCGGGTCGGCGGAGGAGAGCCGCCCGGTAGCCGTCACCGTCTGGTATAAAGTAGTATGCAGGCGCCCGGTCGCGGGGTTGATGAGCCTCATCAAGGCGTCGGTATACGTGCCCTTAAACTTGACCAGTTGGCGGTATAGTAGAATTTTGGCCACAATTTCGTGCTCTGTTAATTTTTCCAGCACGGAAGCGTCCGTAGAGTACCCCGTCTTGGTCTTTTTAACGGGCTTAAGCCCCATTTCATCAAAAAGGATTGACCCGAGCTGGCGCGGTGAGTTAAGGTTGAAGCTCCGGCCGGCGAGGCCGCAGATTTCGTCCGAGAGGAGACTGATCCGCTCCCCCAGTTCGGCCGAGATAGCGGCCAGTTCCGCGGGTTCAACAGCCACCCCGGCGCTTTCCATCGCTCGGAGCACCGCCGCGAGGGGAAGTTCCACCTCCCGAAACAGGTGATCCAGTCCCTGAAGCCGGAGCTTGGTGTCGAGCAACGGTGTCAGTTGGTAAATGATAAGGGCCCTCTCCGCCGGGCTTGCTTCTTCCGAAAGGTGCACACCGGCGTGCTCAAAGGCAATGTCCCCAAGGCGATTGGGAATCCCCGGGTTGAGCAGATAGGCGGCCAGCATCACGTCAAAGTAAAATCTTTCGGGCTCCAGACCGCACGGCCCCATAAGGTGAAGCGCCTGTTTTACGTCGAAAGTGGTCAGCTTCAGTTCCGGAACCGAAGCTATGGCTTTAAGAAGAGCCGCTGTACTTTCCGCCCCTTCCGCGCAAAACACTGTTTCCGCACCGGTGCAGAGCGCACAGGCCGCGTGCTGTTTGGCCTCCAGGTAGACGGCTGCCGTTTCGGTTTCTTTTAGGTGCGCGGCGAACTGGTCGGTGTCGTCGGGGAAGGGCCGGGCCCCGGCAAGCGCCGGCGCACTTGAGACCTGCACCCCTGCAGGCGTAGTCGCGTATCCCAGGTCGTACAGCTTCTTGAGGAGCGAGCGGAACTGCAGGCGGTGAAAAATCTCGTTTGAGGCGGCGGTATCCGGTCCGGGCCAGGTAAAATCCACGTTCAACGGCAGCGGCGCGTTTTGTTCCAGGACGGCCAAACGTTTTGACAGAAGGGCCTGTTTACTATAGCGGGCGAGTGTCCCCTTGAGTTTTTCGGGGAGGTCCGCGGTGTGTGCAAGAATCTCCTCCAGGCTGCCGTATTTGCGCAGCAGCGCGGCGGCAGTCTTGGGCCCGACGCCGGGTACGCCGGGGATGTTGTCCGAACTGTCCCCGACCAGGCCCTTATAGTCAGGTAATTTTTCCGGGTCGATCCCGAAGCGTTCCCTGACGGCTTCCACGTCGTAGGTGGCGATTTCTGATATACCCTTCTTGGTGTGAAGGACCGAAGTCCTGGGGGACACAAACTGCAGCGTGTCCAGGTCCCCGGTCACGATCAGCGTGCAAAAGCCTTCCGCTTCGGCCCGAGAGGCAAGGGTGCCGATGATATCGTCGGCTTCGAAGTCATCCACTTCAACCACCGGGATTCTCAGGGCGCTGAGGACCTCTTTGATGAGTGGGAACTGGGGCCGGAGGTCGTCCGGCGTTTCAGGCCGGTGTGCTTTATAGGAGTCCGCCAGGTTGTGGCGGAAAGTAAACTTTCCCTTGTCGAAAGCGGCAATTACAGCATCGGGCCGGAATTCCTTCAGCAGCTTGATCAGCATACTGGTGAACCCGAAGACTGCGTTGGTGGGAAGCCCTTCCCTGGTGGTGAGCGGCGGGATGGCGTGAAAGGCCCGGTGCGCCAGGCTGTTGGCGTCAATCAGGAATATTTTGCGCAATATTCCACCCCAACCGCCATTCTTTCAACAATGTCCTTGCCGGTCCCCCTGCAACCTTTCCTGCCTCTAACTTTCAACTTCTCACCTCTATTTTCTGGGTAGTATTTCACCAAAAAGAGCAGAATACCTTCTTGGTGATGGTTGACAAAAATCGAGACGGATGAAGGAAAAACAAACAGGGCGGGGAATATATTAATAAGACCAATAGATGGTGCTCAAGGAGGTTTGTCCAATAGAAACCCCGAATTCCCAACTTTGTCCTTGCGGCAGCGGCCGTAATTTTTATGGCTGTTGCGCCGGCAAGGTCATAACCCTCGGGCAGATGCGGTGGCGCGTTACAGCCCGGGAACTTAAAAGAAAACTCGGCTCTTTCGCGCAGCAGCCCGCGTTCAACGAAGCGGCGATTTGGGCCCAGCACCTTTACCTCAGCGGTATGGCCGGGAGCCTTTTTTCGCTGGACGACGAATTTATCAGCGAGCGTTGCTTCGAGTGGTTTATTTTTGATTTTCCGGTTGCCGGGAAAGAGACCATCATCGAGATTTTCCGTCAGGCGGCCAGCGGTTTGAACGAGCAGGAAGTTGCGCTGCTGGAATGGTGGCGGGATGCGCCCAGCGCCTTTTACGAGGTCAAGGCGGTGGGCGATCAGGCCGTTCTTCTGGAAGACGTTTTGACCTTAAATACCTTTCACGTGCGGGGTTTTGAGAACCTTGCGGACGTGACCCCCGGCAGCGTACTCTACCTACGATTGCTCCGGGTCGGTGAGGAGTTCGAGTTTTCCACCACCGGTATTTCCCTTCCCGCGGAAGTCAAGGAAACGCTGTTGTCCTGGTTGAAAAGGGACTTCACTGCTTTCAAGCGGTTGGCGGGCCGGAAGAAGGCCGACTGGAACATATATTTCAGGCAGCGCGCGCACCGCATTACCGCATGGGCCGCCACCTTAGGGGCAGGGGGGCCGGCCGGCGGCAAGAGTGAAGACATATGGGGTGAGAGACTTAACACCCTGATTTTCCTTCTTGAAGAACACATCCTCCGCGAAATTATCCGCAGCCGGGTGCGGCGCGAACGGTGGAAAGAATTCTTCGGCAGGGTGATACGGGAGACCAACGGCGACGACGTATCCGGTACAACCGGGGACAGGGGGAGGCAAGCGGGCTTTGAAGGGTTTAGTTGGCCGTGCCCGGAATATGCTGAAGTAGCAAGGCTTGTGGCCAAAGACCTTAAAAAACGCGGGAAGGCCAAACAGGTGGGCGAGGGCCTGAAGTTATGGTACAGGTTCTGCACCCTGAACGCGCCTGCGGTGAGAAAGGTTGCGGTTTGGGCCGCCGCGGTCGTCTACGCAATTGCGCGCCTGGAGGGGAACCGTACGGTCAAACAGGAGCGGCTGGCAGCGGAATACGGCGTCTCCGTGTCCGCCGTTTCGGTAAAGTACCGTCTTTTGTGCCGGTCTCTGGGTTTGTAATAAATTTCAGTTAACCCACATAACCCCGTTTAAGGGGTTTTTTTATGCGCTTTGGGTTGGGGGGGAATAGTGCATGTTAGAGAAAATAGTTAGCCTGACAACCGAATACATCGCCTCCTTGGGTTACTGGGGCATTGCGCTGGGCATGGCGATCGAAAGCTGCAACATCCCTCTTCCCAGTGAAGTCATCCTTCCCTTCGGGGGATTTCTCGTCGCTCAGGGCAAACTGAATTTTCTCCTGGCCGTATTGGCCGGAAACGTAGGCGGGACGGTTGGTTCGATGGCGTCTTACTATATCGGGGCCAAAGGCGGGCGCCCGTTTATCGAAAGATACGGGCGATATTTGGGGATTTCCCAGCGTGAACTGGCTTTGGCCGACAGGTGGTTTGCCCGGTGGGGAGACGCTACCGTTTTCTTCACCAGACTTCTGCCTGTAATTCGCACCTTCATTTCACTTCCCGCGGGAATATCGCGGATGAACTTCCGGCGCTTCGTGGTTTATACCTTTTTAGGTTCGCTGCCGTGGAGCCTCTTCCTAACCTACCTGGGGTTTAAACTCGGAACCCACTGGGAGGTTCTCCGTGTGTGGTTCCGCGATTTCGACGTGGCCATCATAGCCGCCCTTGTCCTGGCGCTGGTCTTTTTCCTCTGGTGGCGGCGCCGGTAGACCGGAGTACAAAACCGCCGGAGCGTTAAGAGGCAACACCGCCGGCCGACATGAGGGCCGGTTCCTTCCCAAAATCCCCGCACGTCCGCTTTTCGATAGACGCCTCTACTCTTATTTGAGACCATTCCGATACTTTACCGGTTCTGGTTAAAAAGACATTTCACCACGACCAGGTATTTCAATTGAAGTCCTCATCTGCCAGTATCGTCCTGGAATAGCCGGTAACCGGCAAGGGATACTACAAAGGAAACTCCATAATCAATGTCAAGCAACATCCAGGAAACGTTTTAAAGGGAGGTGAGGTACATGAAACGAACCAGCGTTCTGTTTGGGATTGTTGTTTTGTTCTTCGTGGCAAGCCTTTGCCTTGCCGGGGGAGGCTGCCGTGCCGAACGTAAACCGGCGCCGTCCCCGGGAGCGCCGACGAGTCCGGTTACCCCGGCGCCCGCGAGGAAACCGATGCCCACGGACCCGAGAGAGACCGGCCGGCTGGCGGACCGCCTGGCCACGGAGGCCAAACGGGTTGAGGGCGTGGAGAGGGCCACTGTGGTTCTGGCGGGAAACACGTGCTATGTCGGCCTCGACATCAGAGACGGCGTTGAGCGCAAGGAGACAAACAGGATAATGGAGGAAGTGGCGGAAAGGCTGAAAAAAACAGAGCCCCGGTTAACGCGGGTCATGGTGAGTACGGATGCCGATGTCTTCACCAGGCTCAAGCGAATTGCCGACGGACTCAAACAAGGCCGGCCCATTTCCGCCTTTACCCGAGAGTTGGGCGAAATCAACCGGCGCATGACACCTGTGAAAAGATAGCAGGGAGGAGCGACCTCCCTGCTATTCTATTACCCCGGGGCCGTGACGCAGAAGTTCCGATACCGTGACCATTTTGTAACCTTGCTTCCTCAGTTCCGAAATCACCGCCGGTAAGGCCGCGTCGGTCTGTTGGCAGCTATCGCTGGCGTGCAGCAGGACTATGCTGCCGGGTCGTGTAAGTGTCGTTACCCTCCTAATAATCGTGTCGACCCCGGGATTTTTCCAATCAAGGGAATCCGCGTCCCACTGGATTACCGAGTACCCAACCGCCGCTGCGGCTTGCAGAACCTTAGCGTCGTAGTCACCGTTCGGGGTGCGGATTAAGTTCGGCTCTTTTCCGGTAACAGCAAGGATGTTTTGGTGCGCCAGCTTGATCTCGTTTTTAATCTCTTCTTCCGGCAATTGACTGAGGTTGATGTGCCTGTGGCCGTGGCTGGCGATCTCGTGGCCGTCAGCCGCGATTCTTTTGGCGATGTCCGGGTACTTTTTCACCCACGGCCCCGAGAGAAAGAAAGTACACCGGAGTTTTTCTTTCTTCAAGATGTCCAGGACGGGGCCGGGTGTTTTAGTCCCCCAGCTTATGTCAAAAGTAAGGGCGACAAGTTTTTTATCCGTTTTTACGCGGTAAATTATGGGACTGTGTTTGGTGCTGACCGGGGATGCCGCAGGCTCTCGGAGCATGGCCAGGGTAAAAAGTCCCGCTGTCCCCAACACGCAAAAAGCAAGCAAAATAACCTGCCGCCAGGAGTTGAAGTTTACATAAAACACCCGCATTTTCATACCTCCGGGGGATAAGCTTTTTCCCTAAAAAGCTATTATCAAAGGCGTTTAAATATGCAATCCGCGACGAAATAAAAGGCAAAGCAGCGGAGACAATAAAAGCAGCGGAGACAATAAGTCAAGGGGATTGAACAATGCAAGCAAAACTTGCCTTTTTTTCTTTCCTGATCGCAGCGGCCATGGTATGGCCCGCACCGGCGCAGGCCCAGCCTGACGTTACGGCGGGAGCGGCCGCTTTGATGGACGCCGACAGCGGCGTGTTTTACTACGCAAAAAACGCCACGGAGCGCCGGGACATAGCAAGCCTCACCAAAGTGATGACCTGCATCCTTGCCGAGGAGCTTGCCAACCCGAAAGAGGTGGTGGAGATCAGCCCGGAAGCGGCGGGGGTGTCGGTCGGTTCCATCATCGACATCCGGGCCGGTGAGTTGATCACGCTGGGCGAGCTTGTTAAAGCCGCCCTGGTCTGTTCCGCCAATGACTCCACGGTGGCGATTGCGGAAGGGGTGGCCGGGGACCACGATACGTTTATCCGCTGGATGAACGCCAAGGCGCTTTTGCTCGGGATGACCAAGACCCGCTTCGCCAACACAAACGGTTACACCCATCCGAGCCACTACAGCACCGCCAGGGACATGGCTGTTCTGGCCGGTTACGCCTTGAGGAACCCGGACTTCGCCCGGTTGGTCCGCACCAAGCGGACAACGGTGTACTGGCTGGAACCGGATAGGAAAGAGTGGATCGAGAACACGAACCAGTTGCTCCACGACGGGTTTCCCGGAATCACCGGCGTCAAAACCGGCACCACGGATGCGGCCGGCCAGTGTCTCATCGCCTCTGTATCCCACGACGGGCGGAACATGATTACGGTGGTGCTGCGCAGCGGCGGCAGGTACTGGGACACAACTCAACTGCTTAATTGGGGGATGAAGGAAACAGAGGGGCAACTTGCCTGCGGCTGCGGCGAGTATTTTACCCGGCTGAGAGTCAAACAAGGGCAGTTGCCGGACGTACCGCTGGAGACAGAGCACGAACTGGTGGTGACGGTACCGCGGGAAGAGAAGGACTTATTATGCAAGGTGGTCGATATCCACCCGCCGCCGGTTGCGCCGGTAAGGTTGGGGGAACGCCTGGGAGAAGTTGTCTTTACCTGGCGGGGGCAGGAGCTGGGCCGCACGAACCTGATCGCCGGGCGGGAAGTAAAAGAGCGGCCCTGGTACTCGGCGCTGGGCCGGCGTTACTTCTAACTTAGACAATTGGAACTCGCAGCTTCCGTTCGCGCGACTTCTTGACAAACCGGCCGGTTTAAGCGATAATTAAACTTGCTCATCAACCACGGGCGGGTAGTTCAGCGGGAGAACGTCTGCTTGACACGCAGAAGGTGGTAGGTTCAACTCCTATCCCGCCCACCATAGAGAATGAAGGCTTCCGGCAACCGGAAGCCTTTTCCCTTTGGTTTTTTACTCCTCTCCTCTAAGACGGCTTCTTAAATCTTAAACTTCACGAAAAAGGTGATGCCGCCGGCGCCGGTGGCTACCGAAACGGCGGCGTTGTGTCTGAAGGCGGTCTCTAACAAACCGCCAGCCCCAGGCCGGTCCCGTGTTCCTTTGTGGTAAAGAAAGGCGTGCCCAGTCTATCGAGATAATCGCCGTGCAATTCCTTGGCCCTGGTCCTGAACCGCTACATCTTCCTCGAAAGGGAGCGCAACAAACTCGATCGCGGTTTCCGCAAGGAATTCGAGTTCCGGCGACAAGTCTTGTCCTCCCGACAACTTATCGAGGATCTCGTGGCCATACCATCACCACCCGTCAGAGGTTGTAGGAATATATTGTATTTTATTCAACGTTCGAATGAATTATCCTGCGAAACCTGCCATATTATTGAAGTTCATCATTAAACAGGATGATTGAAGGCGAAACCTAATCACGCTTGTAAATTTTCCCACATAAGATGCAAGTAAATCCTACGGGGGGTTACACAATGTCAGAAAACTCGAATAAACTCCGATTCGTTTTTCCGCCGCCGGGCAACTCTGGCCCCAGGCAAACAGAAAAGCCCAGGCGGTTTTGTGAATTGGACATTCCCTACCCGGAGCCCAGGGTCACTGCGCCCAATCGCTTTTACGCCGAACTGCTTCTGGACGACTATGCCGGTCCAACCAGTGAACTCACCGCCGTGCACCAGTACATTTACCACGATTTCACTTTTCACGAACGATATCCGGAGCTTGCTGAACTCGAAGAGTGCATCGCCATCGTCGAGATGAAGCACCTGGAACTGCTGGCCGAGACGATCCTTCTGCTCGGTGTCGACCCCCGGTTCTGGTACGTCCGCAAGAACCGTTACGTCTATTGGGACGCTTCCTTCCCCTATTACGGGACCAACGTTTGCGACAGGTTGGCTGCCGACATCGAGGCCGAAGAGGGAGCGATAAAGCAGTACCGGGCCCACCAGGCAATGATCAAGGACCCGCACATCGTGGCCCTGCTGGAACGGATAATACTTGACGAGCAGCACCACCTGGCCCTGTTTACGGAAGCGTACAAGAAACACTGTTAACTCCCGGAGATTTCCGGTCCCCCGGCGGCGGGAAGGCACTTGCCGCGGCATACATAATCTAAGGCTTTTGCGCATAAGTTACGCCGTAAGCTTAGTCTTACGGGGGTGCGCGTTTGGAACTGACGTTTCATGTGGGCAGCATCGCCGGCCGGGATTTCGTAACCGCTTTGCGCCAGGAGATAAGGCTGCTCCGGCGCGAGCGCTTTCAGTGTAGACTGGTTTCATTCGGCGGCGGGGTATTCCACGTCAAGGTAGCGGTCGCCAGCGATAACGAAAGCCGTTACGTGCGCCTGCGCCTTACGCGTGTTGTGGGGGCTTTTTTGACCATGCGTGCGCTCGACATCCGGGCCGAGGATTTTTTCAACCGGAAGGGTTTATGGGACGCGAAGGTTCAGCAGTCGGTGAAGAAGCAACTGCAGCAGGCGCGCGACTTTCTGCTGCCGCTCAAGTCGGAAATTGTATCGAGGTTGAATGAACACCTTTCAACGGAGGATTGGGTTGACCTTAAGGGGTTCCTGCGGTTTCGGTTGAAAAATCTCGATTCTTTCGTGACGCAGTTGATCTGGCGCCTGGCGGACCAGGCGCTGCTGGAACAAGAATGGTCGCGGCTTGTCACGTTCTTCCGGCGTTTCCGCCAAAACCGGGGACCGGGAGTGAAACAGGTCCACTGCCTTCCGGAAGCCGGAGGGGGCTTTGTTCTGTGCGACAAGCGGGGAGCGAAACTCCGGCACGGTTTGCCGGAAAGAATCCCCGTCGACGACCTGGGAAACGAGGATATTTTGATAGGCACCCTGCTCGCCATGGGGGTGCGCAAGATAACGGTTCACGGTTACAGTCCCTCGGGACCGGCCTTGACAATCCTCCGTACGATCTTTTACTTCAAGGAATGTAGCGGCTGTTCCATATGCAGGAAAAAGGAAATTACAAAACACGGGTAGGAGCTTTCCCCGGGTTTTCGTTTTTCGGGGTCAGGGTGTTTTATTAAACTGAGTAGACTTCTTCGGGCTTCGGCACGCTGAAGCCGGCCTTTGTGAGCGCGGCTGCGGCGCGTTCAGTGTCGTTGACTTTAAACAAGACCATTGCCATTCCGGCGCGCTGCGCCACGAAGGCGTAAAGATATTCGATGTTCACGCCGGCGTCTTCGAGTACCGCAAGCGCGGGGGCAAGACCTCCCGGCGTATCGGGCACCGCTACGGCCAGGACGTCGGTGGCGGAAACGGTGAAACCACCTTCTTTCAGGGCCTTGTGGGCCTTATCAGGGTCGTTGACGATCAGGCGCAGGATGCCGAAGTCCGAGGTGTCGGCAATTGACAGCGCCCTGATGTTAACCTGTTTTTCACCCAGAAGTTTCGTCACGGCGGCCAGTCGGCCGCTTTTGTTCTCAAGGAAAACCGAGATTTGCTTAACGGCCATTTTTATCCCTCCTGTTTCTTGGGGAGATCCCGCTTGTCTACCACGCGTTTCGCCTTTCCTTCGCTGCGCTGGATCGTCTTTGGTTCCACCAGTTTTACTTTAACCGATATGCCGAGTACGCTTTCAATCTCGTTGTGAATGCAGCGTTCCAGCTCCTCGAGCCCTTTGATTTCATCCCGGAAAAGGTCTTCGGAGACTTCGATCCAGACCTCCAGGGTATCAAGCGCTTTTTCCCGGTCCACCACGATCAGATAATGGGGCTCGGTATGGCTGATAGACAGCAGCACGCTTTCGATCTGCGACGGGAAGACGTTTACGCCCCGGATGATGAGCATATCGTCTGAACGCCCCATCACCCGGGCCATACGGATGTGAGTCCGGCCGCAGGCGCAGGGGACGTCGATGAGCAGCGTGATGTCGCGGGTCCGGTAGCGGAGGACAGGCGACCCCTTTTTGGTAATGGTCGTGAAGACCAGTTCGCCGGGCCGGCCGGGCGGCAGGACCGTGCCGGTTTCCGGGTCGATGATTTCCGGAATGAAGTGGTCCTCGCATATGTGGAGTCCTTCCTTGCAGAGGCACTCGCTTGCCACTCCCGGCCCGATTACTTCGCTCAGGCCGTATATGTCGACAGCGTCTATCTTAAGCTTCTCCTCGATTTCTCTGCGCATGGCATCGGACCACGGTTCCGCGCCTAAAAGGCCGGCACGCAGTTTGAGGCTCTCGCGCGGGACGCCGATCTCGGCGAAAACTTCCGCGATGTACAGGGCGTAGGAGGGTGTGCAGCACAGCACCGTAGTACCGAAATCCTGCATGAGCATGATCTGGCGCTTGGTATTGCCGCCGGACATGGGTACCACCGTTGCGCCCATGTATTCGGCGCCGTAATGGAGACCCAGACCGCCGGTGAACAGGCCGTAACCGTAGGCCACCTGTACGACGTCCTCGAAGGTCGTATTTACCATGCCGATGGTGCGTGCCATTACCTCGGCCCAGGTGCTGATGTCCTCGCGGGTGTACCCGACTACGATCGGCTTTCCCGTAGTGCCGGAGGAAGCGTGCACCCGGACTATATCCTTCAGCGGCGCGGCGAAAAGCCCGAACGGGTAGTGGTCGCGCAGGTCGGTTTTAACCGTAAACGGCAGGTGCGCAAGGTCGTCGAGGGATTTGACGTCCTGCGGCTTCAGTCCCATCTGGTCAAACTTCTGCCTGTAGTGGGGCACGTTTTGGTAAGCAAGGTCGACCGTTTCTTTAAGCCGTTTAAGTTGCAGTTCGCGGAGCTTTTCACGTGGCATGCTTTCGATCTCTGGGTTCCACATAGACAAACCTCCTAAGGCAAATCTATCCCGAAATTGAAGCTCTTTCAGCTAACTCAAAGCCCCGGGCGAAGGCCCGCCGGTTCAGCTCGTGAAAACGGGGGGGAACGGCGGCGTCGATTGCCTCGGCCCATGCCGAGTCGGGCAAGGGGAGAAGGCGCGCAAGCGCGCCGATCATCACCATGTTTGACACCCGGAGGTTGCCCAGGTTTTCTGCTTCCGGGACCGCGTCCACGAATACGAGCGGGAACCTTGCTGCAATGATGCTCTCAGCGGCTTCGGGATACGTTTCCGCCCCGACAGCTACCGGCAGGGGGTCTATTACCTGGTTGTTCAGGACCACCGTTCCGCCCGGCTTGAGAAAATCCAGGTATCTAAGCCCCTCGAGCTTTTCAAACGCCAGCAGGAAATCGGCGCCCCCCGGGTCGATCACCGGCGCTAAAACCTTCTCGCCGAAGCGGACGTGGGTGGTGACGCTCCCGCCGCGCTGGGCCATCCCGTGGATCTCGGAAGTTTTCACGTCGAGCCCCGAAGCGATAGCCGCCCGGGCGATTAGTTTGCCCGCCAGAATGATGCCCTGGCCCCCGACGCCGGCGATCAGCACGTTGATAACTGCGCTCATTCGGCCACCTCCTTGCCGATGGCCCCTTTCCGGCAAACCTGGCTGCAAAGTCCGCAACCGACGCAAAGCTGCGGGTTCACCCGCGGCCGGTCGCGGAGGGACAGCGCCGGGCAGCCGAGTTCCAGGCACAGCTTGCAGCCGCGGCATACTTCGGGGTTAATGGCAACAGGGTCCGGTGCCGCGGGGCTGAGGAGCACGCAGGGGCGGCTGGCGATAACGAGCACCGGTGCGGGCGTTCTTATCGCTTTAGCGATCGTCTTCCTGGTGGCGGCGAGGTTGTTAGGGTCCACCACCCAGACGTGCGGCACCCCGACGGCGCGCGCGAGCTTGGCGAAGTCGAGGGCCCTAGTGGGGTCCCGCCGCAAGGTACGGCCGGTTCCGGGATGATCCTGGTGGCCGGTCATTGCCGTGGTGCGGTTATCGGCGATGATTACGGTGCTTGTCCCCTGGTTGTAAACGATGTCTATCAGGCCCGTGATGCCGGAGTGCACAAAAGTGGAGTCTCCGATTATCGCCACCGTTTTTTCAGCGCTTTCCGGGTCAACCTTGGCCATGCCGTGTGCCATGCCGACACCGGCGCCCATGCAAATGCAGGTGTCCATGGCGGAAAGGGGCGGTAGGCCGCCGAGAGTATAGCAGCCGATGTCCCCCATTACTCTGAGTTTCAGCTTCTTTAGAACGTAGAACAATCCGCGGTGCGGGCAGCCCGGACACAGCACGGGAGGACGCGCCGGCAGGGGCGGCACGGGGACGCCGACCGCGGCTTCCGGTGAAGGTCCCGGAGCGTGGCGACTATTATTCCCCTGGCGTACGGGTTCGGCGCTGCCGTGTGCGTGCGCCGCCGACACAAAGGCGGGGCTTTTCATAAGGGAGCGTAGAATCACGGCCGGTGAAAGTTCTCCGGTCCTGGGTATCAAGCCTTTTCCATGAACGCTTATACCCCTGGCGGCAATCAGTTCCTCGAGGAACGGTTCGAGTTCCTCAACCACGTAAAGGTCGTCGACTGTCGCGGCGAAAGCTTCGACCACCCCGTAAGGGAAGGGGTAGCTCATACCGAGCTTCAGTACAGACGCCCATGGGCAGGCCTCTTTGACGTAATAGTAAGCAACGCCGCCGGTTACGATGCCGATCCGGCGGTCGCCCGGCTCCATGCGGGTGAGCGGTGTTTTTTCAGCGTACCGTCGCAACCCTTCTTGCCGGTCCTCAAGGGAAACATGGCGTTTGCGGGCGTTGGCGGGCACCATCAGGTACTTTGTAAAATCCTTTGCGTAGGGCTTAAGTTCCGGTTGCGCCGGCGGGCCTTCCCGTACCAGGCTCTTTGAATGGGCAACTCTTGTCGTCGTGCGCAGGAGTACCGGCGTATCAAAAGTTTCGCTGATTTCGAGCGCGGTGCGGACAAAATCTTTGGCTTCCTGGCTGTCCGCCGGTTCCAGGAGCGGTATCCTGGCCAGCCGCGCATACAGCCGGTTGTCCTGCTCGTTTTGCGAACTGTGCATGCCCGGGTCGTCGGCAGACAACAGCACGAGACCGGCCTTCACCCCGGTGTAAGCAAGGGTTACCAGCGGGTCGGCGGCTACGTTCACGCCCACGTGCTTCATGGCCACAAGCGTCCGCGCGCCGCCCAGTGAAGCGCCGATGCCTACTTCGAGCGCGACTTTTTCGTTTGGTGCCCACTCCGCGTACATTTCGGGGTAGTAACGGGCGATGTTTTGAAGAATTTCGGTACTCGGTGTGCCCGGATATGCCGTTGCGACCCTGACGCCGGCTTCGTATGCGCCCCGGGCGATGGCTTCATTACCGCTTAAGAGTTTCATCGCCTCTTCTCCCCGCGCCGGTCCACAACCCGTTTCGACTTACCCGACGTCCTTTCGAGCGAGCCGAACTCGAGCAGCTTCACCTTCGGCATCAGCGTAATCACTGTATGGAGCCGTGTTCGGATGTGGTCCTCCAGGACGGCGAGGTCTTCGAACCTCCCGGTGAAGCCCTCGCTTGCAAGCTCCACTTCTACCTGGATGTCGTCAAGATAACCCTTTTTTTCAAGGATGATCCGGTAGTGCGGTGCCAGGCCGGGAATGCTCGTCAAGACCTCTTCGATCTGGGATGGGAATATATTGACGCCACGGATGATGAGCAGGTCGTCCGTGCGCCCGGTGACCTTTTCCATGCGGACGGTCGTTCTGCCGCAGGAGCAGGGTTCGGTGATCAAGCGGGTGAGGTCGCGGGTCCGGTACCGGAGCACCGGGAACGCCTCCTTGGTAAGCGCGGTGAAAACGATTTCTCCCTTTTCCCCAGGCGGCATCGGGTGTCCGGTTTCCGGATCGATAACTTCCACAAGGAAGTGGTCTTCGCTGACGTGCAGCCCGTCCTTCACGCGGCATTCGCCGGCGACGCCCGGGCCGATCACCTCACTCAGTCCGTAGTTGTCGTACGCGTCGATGCCCCACGCTTTTTCAATTTCGGCCCGTATTCCTTCTCCCCAGGGTTCAGCGCCGAACAACCCAACGCGCACTTTGAGCGCGCGCGGATCAACCCCCATTCTCTGGGCGACCTCCGCGATGTAGAGGGCGTAAGAGGGAGTGCCTACGATTACGGTGGTGCCGAAGTCCTGCATGAGCTGCACGTGTCTTTCAGTGTTGCCGGCCGCCGCCGGTACGATGGTGACACCGGCGCGCTCCAGCCCGTAGTGAAGCCCGAAACCGCCGGTGAAGAGCCCGTAGGAGAAGCAGATCTGGGCCACGTCCCCCCGCCCGACGCCGGCCATGGTGACGATTCTGGCGATAAGCTCGGCCCAGGTGCGAAGGTCCTTTTTCGTATAACCGGCGACGGTCGGTTTCCCGGTGGTGCCGGAGGAAGCGTGAATTCGGACGACGCGTTTCAGGGGGACGGCAAACAAGCCGAACGGGTAGTTGTCCCGCAGTTCGTTTTTGGTGGTGAAGGGCAGGCGCCGGACGTCCGCAAGGGATTTGATATCACCGGGCGTTACGCCGGCGGCGTCGAAACAGCGGCGGTAGTGCGGCACCGTCCTGTAAACCCGCGCTACCAGTTCTTGCAACCGCCTTAGCTGCAGCGCTTCGATGTCTTTGCGGGGGAGAGTCTCGTTCGGCCTGTCCCAAATGATAAGGCACCATTCCCCATTAAGTCTGATTAGCCAGTTAATAATTATAACATAAAAGGTAAAAGGAGCATACGTTTTCACTGGCAAGCCCAAATTTGGCTTGTCAAGCGGTAAAGCTGTGGCAAACCGGCTTTCATTTCCGGGCGTTGGAGGGGTGCAGAATAAGCGCGAGCGGCCATGTTCGTGATGTGCGAAGAGTAGGGAGACCGGCAATTCTAAGGCGTCTTAAATCGATATATTGCGGTACCGGGGCGGAACCGTCGGCGTCTGGGCTGTGTCTGTCCCGCTCCCGGCACCAAACTTTTAATCATATTGTGCTACGGTTATGAAAGACCTAAATCTGACGCACCCGTACGGCGCATACTTTGAACTCGGGGATTTTGGCTGACGGGTCGAGGGCGTCGTTCGTCAGGGCGTTGGCGGGGGTTTCCCGGAAGTGAAAGGGCAGGAAGACCATCCCCCGCCGGGCCCGCCCGGTCACTGCCGCCCGTGCTTGTACCCGCCCGCGCCGCGATTCGATAAGCACCTTGTCCCCGTCCACTATCCCAAGTCCTTTGGCGTCCTCCGGGTTAACCTCTACCAGCCCCGGTGTAGAGAGGGTTTCGAGCCCGCCGGTCTTACGCGAGAGCGTCCCCGTGTGAAAGTGATGAAGCAATCTCCCCGTGGAAAGAAGCAAAGGGTATTCCTCGTCCGGAAGCTCTGCCGCCTCGCGGAACGGCGTCGGGTGGAACCTGCCGCGTCCGTGGCTGAAACTATCCCGGTGGAGATATGGCGTACCGGGGTGGGAACCGTCCGGACAAGGCCACTGCAATCCGCCGCCATCGAGCCGCTCGTAGGAGATTCCCCCGTAAATCGGTGTCAGGGCGGCTATTTCCGCCATTACCTGAGCGGCGCCGGAGTAGCGCATGGGGTAGCCCATACGGCCGGATAACGCGCAGATTATCCAAAGGTCTTCTTTCGCTTCGCCGGGGGCGGGAAGCGCCTTTCTTACCCGCTGCACGCGGCGCTCGGTGCTTGTAAACGTCCCGTCCTTCTCCGCAAAAGAGGCCCCCGGCAATACCACGTCCGCGTGTTCGGCGGTCTCGGTAAGGAAGATGTCCTGGACCACCAGGAAGTCGAGTTTCTCAAGCGCGCGTCTGGTCCGGCTGACGTTGGGGTCCGACAAAGCGGGGTTCTCGCCCATGATATACAGGCTGCGGATTCGGCCTTCAAGCACCGCGTCAAGGGTCTCCATTGCGGTAAGCCCCGGTTTTTCCGGGAGGTTGCGGCCCCACGCCTGTTGAAACCTTCTTCTGACCCCGGGAGCTGCCAACTTCTGGTAACCGGGAAGCGAGTCCGGAAGCGCTCCCATGTCGCAGGCGCCCTGAACGTTGTTCTGCCCGCGGAGAGGGTAAACGCCTCCGGACTCGAGGCCGACGTTCCCGGTAAGCATGGCAAGATTGGCAAGCGCCAGGACGTTGTCCGTGCCCGTGGTATGCTGAGTAATGCCCATACTGTAGACGATAGCGGCCCTCCCGGCCCGCGCGAAAATTACGGCAGCTTCGCGGATGTCTCCTGCCGGAACGCCTGTAACCGCTTCGGCGGCCTCGGGGGGACAGTGCCGGATAACCTCCCAGGCCGAGGCAAAATTCTCGGTACGTTCGGCGATGAAATCACGGTCTTCGAGGCCTTCCGTAACGATAACGTGCATCATGGCGTTGAGGAGCATGACGTCGGTGCCGCAGCGGTGTCGCAGGTGCAGCCGCGCGAAGCGGGTGAGGTCTATCCGCCGGGGATCGGCGACGATCAGGTCCGCGCCGCGCCTCGCCACCGCCGCTTTTATGCGCAGGGCGACGACAGGGTGCGCCTCGGTCGTGTTCGATCCGGTGACGAGGATGCAGTCGGCGTTTTCAAGTTCCATAGCGGAGTTGGTCATCGCCCCCGAACCGAAGGCCCTGGTAAGACCGGCAACCGTTGATGCGTGGCACAGCCGCGCGCAGTGGTCGACGTTGTTTGTGCCGATGCCGGCGCGCATGAACTTCTGAAAAATGAAGTTCTCCTCGTTGGTGCACTTGGCGGAAGAAAAACCCGCGAGTGCGTCCGGCCCGAACGTGTCTCGTATCCGGGAAAACTGACCGGCTACGAGCGCCAGCGCCTCGTCCCACGCAGCCGGTTCGAGTTTGCCGTTGCGCCTGATCAACGGGGAAGTAAGCCGTTCCGGGGAAGAGACGAAGTCGAGCCCGAACCGCCCTTTAACGCAAAGCTGCGCATGGTTGCTGGGATTCAACCGGTCGCCTCGCACCTGGACGATACTTTTGCCGCGTACGCCCAATACCAAGCCGCACCCGCACCCGCAATAGGGGCAAATGGTACGCACCCACTCGGCGGGCGGAAGCGTTTCGCTTTTCGGGCGCAGTGCCCCCACCGGGCACGCGTCCACGCACATGCCGCAGGACTCGCAGGTCGATTCGACAATGGGGGTTTCCCAGAAGGGGGCGACCCTGCTGTCATAGCCCCGCGAAATCACATCGATCGCTCCCACGCCCCGAACCTCGTGGCACAACCGGACGCAGCGCGTGCACAAAACGCATTTCGACATGTCCCGTTCAAAAAAGGGGTTGCTGGCGTCTTTAACGGCCCGCCGGCTTCCCGGTCTCAGCCGCGCCTGGCCGATACCCAGGTGGGCGGCCACGCGCTGGAGTTCGCAGCGCTGGTTTGATGTACAGCTCAGGCAGGAAGCCTGGTGGTCGGCGATTATCAGTTCAGCGGTAACGCGGCGGACGTGGTTCACGGCAGGAACGTCGCTGTGGACCACCATGCCTTCGGAGACCGGGGTGGTGCAGGCGGCGGGCAGGCCCCTCATGCCCTCGATCTCCACCACGCAAAGCCTGCAGCCGCCGTAAGGGGCAAGGTCGGGCATAAAGCAGAGGTGCGGCACGTAAATACCCGCCTTCAGAGCCGCTTCAAGCACGGTGGAGCCCGGGTCCGCCTCGATGGGACGCCCGTCTATGGTAATGAGAGGCATGGGGACGCTCCTTTCTTCAAAAGTTCAAAGTTCTAAGTTCTAAGTTCAAATAATAGAATGTAGAATGACCTCTTCTGAGTGGCTAAATTGGTCAGAAGTTAGAATATAGAATGTAGAATACAGAATTCAGAATTTTTGACATCCCGAAACATTCTGACTTCTGTCTTCTGACTTCTGACCCTGAGATGTAGTGCTTCTTAGGCCTAAACTTTCCGTATTGCTTTAAAGGCGCACTTTTCAAAGCAGGCGCCGCAGCCGGTGCACTTCTCCGTGTCAATCACGTGCGGTTGTTTCAGCTCGCCGGTAACGGCCCCTGCCGGGCAGTGTTTTAAACAAAGCCCGCAGCCCTTGCACGTTTCCTCATTTATTTCGTATCCGAACAGCCCCGGGCACTTCTTGGCCGGGCACCGGCGCCTTAAGACGTGTTCCTCGTATTCGTCGCGGAAGTACTTGATGGTGGTCAGTACGGGGTTCGGCGCCGTTTGTCCCAGCCCGCACAGGGAACCTTTCTTTACCGCCACGGCCAGTTCTTCGAGGAGTTCGATATCGCCGGGCCGGCCTTTACCCGCGCAGATGTCTTCGACGATCCTGTGCATCTGGCGGATGCCGAGCCTGCACGGATTGCACTTACCGCAGGACTCGCTCCTGGTGAATTCGAGGAAGTACCGCGCAATGTCGACCATACACGTTTCCTCGTCCAGTACCACAAGCCCGCCCGAACCCATGATCGAGCCCGCTTCGGCGAGTTTCTCGTAGTCGACGGGCAGGTCAAGCAGTTCAGCGGGGATGCATCCCCCGGAAGGCCCTCCTGTCTGTACCGCCTTTACCTCTTTACCGTCGGGGATACCCCCGCCGATGTCGAACACGATCTCCCGGAGGGTGGTGCCCATGGGCACCTCGATCAAGCCGCAGTTGCGGACTTTGCCTGCCAGGCTGAACACCTTCGTGCCCTTGCTTTTTTCCGTGCCGATGCCGGCGTACCATTCGGGGCCGTTGTTAATGATCCTCGGGATATTGGCCCAGGTCTCGACGTTGTTGATGTTGGTGGGTTTACCCCAGAGCCCGGACTGCGCGGGGAAGGGAGGGCGTGTCCGCGGCATGCCGCGCCTTCCTTCGATGGAAGCGATCAAAGCCGTTTCTTCCCCGCAAACGAAGGCGCCGGCGCCTTCCTTTACCCGGACGTGAAAACTGAAGTCGGTGCCTATGATGTTATCGCCGAGCAGGCCCATATTTTCCGCTTGTTTTAACGCGCAACGGATGGTTTGAACCGCGAACGGGTACTCGGCCCTGATGTAGAAGTGGCCTTCCGCCGGGCAGATGCCCCGGGCGATGGCGTAAGCGCCGATAGTCAAGCCTTCTACCAGCGAGTGGGGGTCGCCTTCCATCAGCGAGCGGTCCATAAAGGCCCCCGGGTCTCCTTCGTCGCCGTTGCAGATGACGTACCGCATCGAGCGGTCTTCCGCCTTCCGGCAAAGTGCCCATTTTACGCCGGTGGGGAAGCCGGCCCCGCCGCGCCCCCGCAGCCCCGAACGCTTGACCTGGTCGATTACCTCTTCCGGGTCCATGGTCAGTACCCTGGCTAAGGCGGCATAACCGCCGACGGCGATGTAGTCCTCAATGCTGTCCGGGTTTACCCGGCCGTTATTTTGCAGGGCGATGCGCATCTGCCTGGCGCGGAAAGGGACATCGTCGTAGTTGGCTATTGTTTTCTTGGTATGCGGGTCCGTGTAAAGCAAGCGCTCTACAACCCCGCCGCCAATGACTGTTTTGTCGATAATGTCGTAAGCATCCCGGCGCCGGTTTTCCCGTCCCACCTCCCGGTAGAATATCCCGGGCGGGTGGACCAGCACCACCGGCCCCTTCTGGCAAAATCCAGGGCAGCCGCTGATCTTGAGTTCTACTGCGGTTTGCGGTCGGCACTTGGCCAGTTCCCGCGCGAGTTCCCTGGCGACTTCGATGCTTCCGTTGGCGCGGCAGCCGGTATCCCCGCACACGGTAATGCGCATGCGGTTGGAATCCTGGGAGGATTGAATCTTTGCGCGCAGGGAGGCCAGTTCTTCGACCGAGGTAAGTTTCCCCATACGCACTCCTTTTAAAGTTGTTTTTGCCCGATGGCGGAATAGAAGGCCGGTTGCGGCATTGGTTTTCCGGCATGCGCCGGTGTTTCCTTGAACAGGGCCGTGTGAGCGGCGGGTATTTTAAAGACCATTTTGATTTTAAACGCCCTGCCGCGCATACGTTCTTTGACGGTGGAGGCCTTTGTCAACCTGGAGACTTTGTCCGGCGTCATCCCCCCGAGAATCTTCTCGTCGACCAATACGACGGGGGCTAGTGAACAGGAGCCGACGCAGGCTACGCGTTCGAGGGTGAACTTCTGGTCGGGAGTCGTCTCTCCCGGACCGACGCCGAGTTGCTTTTTCACCGCTTCCAGCACGGATCTTCCACCGCGGACGTGGCAGGCGGTGCCCTGACACACCTTTACCCGGTGCCGTCCCCGGGGGGTCAGGTAAAACTGGGCATAGAACGTCGCCACACCATAAACAGCGCTTGCCGGCACGCCCAGGTGGGCGGCCACTTTTAGCAAAGCCTCCCGCGGCAGGTAGCCAAACAGCTCTTGAGCTTCCTGGATAACGGGGATCAACGCACTCCGGTTCTTATCGTGCCGGGAAAGGATGTCGTCCAGTTGCCTCAGGCATTCTCTATGCATATCTCGTCGCCCCCTGTTAGGGTAAGGACCGGAAAGTTTTTTCCGTACCCTTCCTGCAACCGAGTTTTAAACTCTATCCATTTCTTTATACACGGAAGCATTCGATATTTGTCGTGCCATTTCCTCTTTTTACGACAAAGGTTTGCAAGATTTATTGTTGGCTCATTGACGTTGAGGGCGCTCTGCGGAGGCCGCCGGGAGAAGGCATCCGCGTGTGCAATGCGTCCCTGGGGGATTAGTTGCGGGATGAATTCGAGGAGGATATCGTTTCCGTTGCGGCGCAGCGGTTAGAGGGTCTCTAAAAGAGAGATTATTTTCTTTAAAGACCATGATTTACATAAAGGTTAACTCCGGTGGTCAGCGAAATAATACACGTAACCAAGAAAAAAGGCTTCCGTCCAAGACGGTTCCCACCGTCTGCCTATTGTATCTTTCTTCATCCTCCGGAGACGGGGCAAGGCCACCCTTGCCCCGTTTCTTAGTTTACATAACCGCACAAGCAGGACTTTTCCTGATTAATTTCGCGCCGTTTCAAACGGTGACCGGGATGCCGTTGGCGGCCAGGTACGCCTTCAGGTCCCGGATCGTGATCTCGCCGAAATGGAAGACCGAAGCGGCGAGGAGGATGTCCGCGCCGCCGTCCCGCGCCGCTTCGAGAAAATGCTCGAGTTTGCCGGCGCCGCCGGAGTGTGACAGGGGACTGTCCCCTGACACGTACACCAAATCCACAAAGTAAAGCCTGACCCTGGTGACCCAGACCCTGGTGACCCATAGCAGGAAGAATGGAAAATTAGTCGAATATGTGGAATATGTGTGCAAAGATAGAAAGATAGGAAACTACGTAACTACTTAATACGTAATGCAATACCAGAACAAATTCACAAAGTAAAGCCTGACCCCAGATGATTACTAACAGGTGATCGAGAATGAAGAGGAGAGAATGGAGACTCGGTGAAGAGACGAAAAGAATGCTTTCTTCATTGGGTGAAGGTGTGGTAGTGGTTAGTGCTGATGGACAGGTTGTTTTAATAAATTCTCTTGCTGAGAGCATTTTGGGCCGGTCAAGTGAGCGGATTATCGGCTTAAGTGTTCTTGATTGTCATCATCCTGATCATAGAGAGCAAGTTGCAACTTTAATAAAAAGCACTCTTGAGAGCGATAGCGCGGCTCCTCTTATAAAAATAATCGATGGTCCCGATGTAGTGCTCTCAGTTAGGTTAACCGCTTTCAGGGATGAAAAAGGAATCCCTCTTGGTGTAGTGATGACGCTTCGCGATCTTACTGAAGAAACTGTCTCAAGTGATAGAAGAGAAAATTCGGTGATACAACTGATCAAGATTCCTGTTTTTAAAGGCGATAGAATCCTGTTGGTAAATACAGAAGATGTTGTTTTTATCCAAGGTTTGCGCAACTATACACGCATTTATACATCTGG
>QZIW01000055.1 GCA_003604985.1 Ammonifex sp. | reverse complement strand
CCGCATACCGGACAAGAGTTCCTGAGCAGCGGCTAAAAGTTCGGCGGCCAGAGTCTCGTCGGTGTCTCCGAGAAAGCGCACGGTGATGTGGAGGTTTTGCTTCTCCACCCACTTGGCGTCAAAGGAAAGAGCCTTAAACTCCGATTGCACGGCGGCCAGTGAGTCCCGCACCGCCGCCGGGAGCGCAACCGCCCAAAAAAGGCGCAACTTTGCCATGAACCGTAAACTCCTGCGCTACTAGGATACCCGTTTATTTGCGCTCGCGTAGCGCCTCCAGCATTACCTTCTGCTCGACGCTCGCGACCAACCGGCGCGTATTGGCGACGGTGTCGGGGTTCACGCTTATGCTGTCGATACCCGTCCGGACCAGGAACTCAGTGAAGTCGGGGTACACCGACGGTCCCTGCCCGCAGATGGACACCGTCTTCCCGTGCCGGTGTGCTGTTTTTATCAGTTGGGCGATCGCCCGGGTCACCGCCGGGTTGCGTTCGTCGAAGTAACCCATGGCGTCCAGGATACCGGAATCACGATCGGCGCCGAGTACCAACTGGGTCAAGTCGTTGGACCCGATGCTGAAACCGTCTATCAAAGGGCTGAACTCGTCGGCCATGAAGATCACCGATGGGACCTCGGCCATGATCCAAACCTTAAAGTCCAGGTTAGAGGATAGACCCTCCATGGCCATAATGTCCAGCGCGCGCCGGACTTCCCAGGTCGTCCGCACAAACGGCAGCATTGCCCAAACGTTGGTCAACTGGTATTCTTTCCGGACTTTAACCATCGCCCGGCATTCCAGGCGAAACCCCGCCTCGTATTCCGGGGAGATGTAGCGGGAAACGCCCCGCCAGCCGATCATCGGGTTGTTTTCCACGGGCTCAACGTCTTCCCCGCCCTTGAGGCCCCGGAATTCGTTGGTCCGGAAATCGCTGAAGCGCACTACCACAGGCCGGGGGTATATAGTCTGGGCTACCGTCGCAATTCCCTCCGACAGGCGCTCGACGAAAGTATCCTGCTGCCCGGTCCGAATAAGGTACATCGGGTGAGCGCCGACGTGATCGGTAAAAATGAACTCGGTGCGCATGAGCCCGATACCGTCAAAGGGCAGGTCTCTGTACCGGGCAATGGCTTCTGGTTCACCGAGGTTCATATAGAGCTTTGTGCCGGTAACCGGTGCGAACTCCCGCCAGAGCGCCCCCTGGACCAACGGCCCGGCATCGGCCCCCGCAGCCGGCTGAGGCGTGTCGCCGAACGTTACCCGTCCCTGGTAGACTACCCCCCGGGACGCATCGACCGTAACTTCCATTCCCTCGGCGAGAATGACGGTGGCGTTTTTGGCGCCCACAATGCAGGGAACGCCCAATTCCCGCGAGACAATCGCCGCGTGGCAGGTCCGGCCCCCTTCGTCCGTTACGATCGCCGCCGCTCGTTTCATCGCCGGCACCATGTCCGGGTTGGTCATTACCGTAACCAGGACCGTGCCCTCCTTGACGCGCACCACGTCATCAAAGTTCTTAACCAGAATGACTTTTCCCACGGCCGTACCCGGTGCAGCACCCATACCCCGGATAAGCACGTCCGCACTGGTGGCCTTGCTCATTTTGGCCCCGGCCTCCTCTTTTCCAAGCGTAGTTATCGGCCGTGACTGGAGTATGTAAAAAGTCCCGTTTTCGTAACCCCACTCGATATCCTGAGGAAAACCGTAATGCTCTTCTACCTTGATCAACTGTTCGGACAGGGTCAAAATTTCGTCGTCGGACAGGCACTGTCGCTCAACAAATTCCGGCCCCAAAAACCGCGCTACCTCGGTTTCGATGGTGCCGCTGGTAGAGTTCGGGTCCGCAACGATAAGCACGTTTTTGGCGGTTATTATCTTGCCGTTCAGACGCCTGGCGGTCTTGTCGACCGTGTACTCGTCCGGAGTTACCTTCCCGCCTACGATCGTCTCGCCCAACCCCCAACTGGCGTTGATGAGCATCTCGCGCCGGTCGCCGGTGATCGGGTTCACGGTGAAGGCAACGCCGGAGCGCTCCGATTGGATCATCTTCTGCACGACCGCGCTCAGATAAACGGTGTCGTGGTCAAAGCCCTGGGCCTGACGGTAGGCGGTTGCCCGCGCCGTCCAGAGCGAGGCCCAGCAGCGCCGGACATACTCCAAAACCTGCTCGTCCCCAACCACGTTCAGATACGTGTCTTGCTGCCCGGCGAAAGAAGCCTCCGGCAGGTCCTCGGCCGTTGCCGAACTCCTCACCGCCACCTTTAAGGCCGGGTCATTTTCCGCGAGTTTCCGGTACGCCTCGATCACTTCGGTGGCTATTTCAGCCGGTACGGGTATGCTGCAAATCATTTCGCGGATCCGGGCGGTATTCCCCAATAGTTGTTCAAGGTTGTTCACGTCCGTGTCGCTTATGATTTTCTTGATTTGCGCGGCCAAGCCTGTGGTCTCAACAAAGTAGCGGTATGCCTGGGCGGTAACACAAAAACCGGGCGGGACCAGGATACCGGCACCCGTCATCTCACCCAGGTTAGCCCCTTTACCACCAACAAGCGAGACATCTCCCTTATTTAACTCCGTGAAAAATTTAATAAATCTTAATCCCACTTTTCCTCCCCCTATCTCAGCGGTGGCGAAAACCCCGATAATAAATCTCCAGCACTTTGCTTGCCGTCTCCTCAACCGCTTTTCTGGTAACGTCGATGACCGTGCATCCGGTCCGGCGCATCACCTCCTCGGCATAAGCAAGCTCTTTACGGACCCGTTCCGTACTTGCGTAGTCCGCGTCAAAAGGCAATCCCAGGCTCTTCAACCGCTCGTGCCTGATCCAGCCCAGGTATTCGGATTGGATAGTCAGGCCGATAAGACGGTTCGGCGGCAGCGAAAATATCTCGGGGGGCAACGGCACCTCCGGGACAAGCGGGATGTTTGCCGCCTTGATCCTTTTATGCGCGAGATACATGCAAAGCGGTGTCTTTCCCGTACGCGAAACCCCAAAAACCACGATGTCGGCCCCGGCGATGCCGCGCAAGTCCTTGCCGTCGTCGTACTTTACCGCAAACTCGATCGCCTCTACGCGCCGGAAGTAGTCCTGGTCGACCTTGCGCATAAGACCCGGCTCAAACCGCGGCTCGTGACCGGTAATGGCTTTCAGCGCGTCCAACACCGGACCCAAAATATCGACCGCCTGCAGGCCATGACGTTGCGCTTCGGCCAGGAGGATGGACCGGAGGTGGGGCCTGACAAGGGTAAAAATGATAATAGCCGTTTCGGCTGCGGCTTGAGCCACGATTTCCGGGATTTCCTCCGGGTGGTTTACGTACGGGATCCGGCGTATTTCCGCGGCGCCGGCGTCAAACTGGCTGGCCGCCGCCCGTCCCACAAGTTCCGCCGTTTCACCGATTGAATCGGAAACGATGAAGATCACCGGTGTTATGCTTTCCCGTGAAACAACCAATGCTTTTCTACCGCCTTTCGCCAAGCTCCACAAAAAGTCTGGTCACATTCGTTTTACTAAAACGGCCGACGACAAGGAACTCGTTTTTTGCCCCGCCGGCGCCCGGCTCCACTACGGGCAGCGCGTCAACTTCATGCACGACGATCTTGCGGGCGGCCTCGAGTACCGGCTCTTCCGGCGAAGTCATTACCACGTTAGGCATACGCGTCATGACCACGCTCACCGGCAGGTCGCGGACATCCTGTCCGGCGAAAGCCATCTTCAGGAGGTCCTTACGTGAAACGATGCCTTCCATAAACCCTCCTTCACGTACTATGAAAAGCGTCCCGACGTCTTCCAGGAACATGGTTATGATGGCGTCGTATACGGAGGCCTGGTCACCTATGACCACGGGCCGTGACTGGAACTCACTTACCGTAAAGCGGCTTATTTTGGCCGCAATCACGTCGTTTACCGACTTCCCGCTGACATAATAACCGACGCGCGGCCGCGCTTCAAGGAGCCCGGCCATGATGAGGATCGCGAGGTCAGGGCGGAGGGTGGCCCTGGTTAAATGCAGCCGTTCCGCGATCTGCTCACTGGTGATTGGCCCCTCGGCCTTAACAATCCCCAATATCGCTTGTTGTCTCTGGGTTATCTCCAAAAAACCTCACTCCAGCGACTTTAAACTTAAGAAAAACGTACGCGACTGTCCAGTGGAATCGGATCCTAAACAGGAGGGTTACAATAATTTATGCTCAATTCCGTTATCTATGTCATACTATTTTCTGTTAGGGGTCTATTAACGTGTTAAATTATTGATACTATGTTACACGAATTTTTCCTGCTGTGGTGAAGAAGTTTTCAAAAGCTTTATCGTATTGCAGAAGTAAAATCTTAAACGCGCAACAGTCTTGCCAAAAAGTTACGCTGCAACCACCCGTTAAAATGTCAAAAAAGCACCTCTTGGAGGTGCCTGTTCGCTTACCGGAGACCCGGTTTCGATATTTACCCTTGAAAATCGCGAAAATACTGCGGTGTGTTCCTAATGTTGCCCGTCAACGATCCCCGTTCATTTTCCCTCGTCTCTTGACTGCAGGTGGACCGTAACCTTCCCCAGATCGGCCACCAGGCGCACCAGTTCCGCCGCCGCCCGCAGGAGCGCGAGCCTGTTTTCACGGAGGGTGCGGTCTTCATCCATGACCAGAACCGCATCGAAAAAGGCGTCAACCGGGCCGCGCAGCCCGGACAGTTTTTGCAGCACCCGGCGGTAATCGCCTTTATTCAAGTCGGGCGCCGTCTCTTTTCGGAGCGCGGTAACTATTTCGTAGAGCTTTTGTTCCGCCGGGTCCGTGAAGTAGGCGGGGTCGGGTCCGGTGTCCGGTGCTCCCCGGGAGAGGTTGGCCGCTCTGGTGTATGCGGTGTGAACGTCCTCGAAAGAAGGCTTGCTCGCAAAATCCTGAAGGGCTTCCGCCCGCAACCGGGCGGCGTGGATGTCGTCGGCCCCGGCGGCCAGGACCGCCTCCGTTACGTCCGGCCGGATCCCCTGTTCGCCAAAAACGGCCCGGAGCCTCTGGTGGAGGAACTCCAGGAGTTCGTCCCGGACCACATGGTCGCCATGTTTCAGCCTGTCGCCGTATTCCCGGTAGGCCCTCGCAATCAAATCAGCTATTGATACAGGCAACCCACCGTCAAGAATGATGTGGCAGATGCCGAGCGCCTGCCGCCGCAAGGCGTACGGGTCCTGGGACCCGGTGGGCACAAGCCCCATGCCGAAACACCCGACGAGGTTGTCAACCTTGTCGGCGATACTTAAAAGACGCCCCGGCAGCGTCTGCGGGAGAACGTCCCCGGCAAACCGGGGCAGGTACTGCTCGTAGAGGGCTTCCGCGACCGCCTTCGACTCGCCGTCTTTCAGGGCGTACTCCCGGCCCATCACCCCTTGAAGCTCCGGGAACTCATAGACCATGTTCGTCAGGAGGTCGGCTTTGGCGAGAAAAGCTGCTCTGGAAAGCGTTTTCTGGTCTTGAGGGCCGACTTTAAGGAGCGAACCGAGGTACTTTACCAGGTTCCCGAGCCGCCCGGTCTTGTCGTACATGGTTCCCAGCTCTTCTTGAAACACTACTTTTTTCAAACCCTCCACCCGGCTGGCAAGCGGCACGCTACAGTCTTCACGGTAAAAGAAGGAGGCGTCGGCCAACCGCGCCCGGAGCACCTGCTCGTTCCCGGCACTGATTGCGGCCGTTTGCTCCGGCGTGCTGTTGTGCACGGCGATGAAACGCGGGAGCAAACGCCCGTTTTTTCCGTACACTGGAAAGTACCGCTGGTACTCACGCATCGCGGTTACCAGGACCGCCGCGGGGAGATCGAGGTACTGCTCGGGAAAGCTCCCGCGAAAAGCGGTCGGATACTCGACCATATTGACTACTTCGTCCAATAACTCCTCATCTCTCCGGACCAAACCCTTTTCCGCCGCAGCGAGCCGTTCCACCTGCTCCCAGATTATCCGCCGCCTTTCTGCGGGGTCCACGATAACAAACCCGGCCGCCAGCCGTTTAAAGTAATCCGCCGGGTCTTTCACCGGTACGGCGCCCGCCGCCAGGAAGCGGTGTCCCTGAGAATCGCGCCCGGATTTCAACCCGTCGATGTTAAAATCGATTACCTTATCTCCGTACAGGGCCGTAAGCCACCGGATGGGCCGGATGAAACGCAACTCCTTGTCGCCCCAGCGCATCGGTCTGGGGAAGTAGAGTCCGGTAATCAAGCGGGGGCAGAGTTCGGCCAGTACCGCGGGCGAGGGCCTGCCCGGTTCCTCCTTCAGCGCAAAGACGTACTCCGTCTTGCCCGCGCCGCGAAAAATCAGGCTGCCGACGTCAACCCCCTGGCTCCTGGCGAAACCAACGGCCGCGGCTGTGGGTTGCCCCGCGGCATCAAAGGCGGCCTGACGGGGCGGCCCCTTGACCTCCTGCACCAGAGCTTCCTGCTTTTCCGGTATTCCCGTCACGAAGAGTACAAGGCGCCGCGGCGTACCATAAGTCCTCACCGCGCTGTAACCAAGCCTTTCCCCCGCCAAGAGCGCTTCCGCTTTGTCCGCCAGTTCCACCAGTGCCCCGGGAAGGAAACGGGCCGGGATCTCTTCGGTGCCGATTTCCAGTAAAAAGTCCCTCATCTCGCTTACCCTTTCTGTAAAAGTGGATAGCCGGAGGCTTCCCGGTGGTCCAGGTAAGCCCGCGCGCAGGCACGAGCCAGCGCCCGAATCCGGGCGATGTAGCCCGTACGCTCGGTAACGCTCAGCGCACCGCGCGCGTCCAGGAGGTTGAACGTGTGCGAACACTTAAGGACGTAGTCGTAGGCCGGGAGTACCAAACCTGCCTCCCGCGCCCTCCCGGCTTCCTTTTCGCACCCTTCGAACAGCGCAAACAGAAAATCGGTGTCCGCCGTTTTGAAGTTATAAACTGAGTGTTCCACCTCGCCCTGGTGGTGAACGTCCCCGTAAGTTATACCATCCGCCCATTCGATGTCAAAAACACTGTCTTTGCCCTGGAGGAACATGGCGATGCGTTCAAGCCCGTAGGTGATTTCCGCTGAGACCGGCCGCAGGTCATACCCCCCGCACTGCTGGAAATAAGTGAACTGCGTGATCTCCATCCCGTCGAGCCACACTTCCCACCCCAGTCCCCAGGCGCCCAAAGTGGGGGACTCCCAGTTGTCCTCGACAAAGCGGATATCGTGCTTGAGCGGGTCGATGTCCAGACAGCGGAGGCTCTCCAGGTAGACTTCCGTTACGTCGTCAGGCGAGGGCTTAAGGATGACCTGGTACTGGTAGTAGTGCTGCAGGCGGTTGGGGTTTTGGCCGTACCGCCCGTCGGTGGGCCGCCGCGACGGCTCCACGTAGGCGACCCGCCAGGGTTCCGGCCCGAGTACCCGGAAAAACGTGGCCGGGTTCATTGTCCCCGCTCCCTTTTCGATGTCGTAAGGCTGCTGGATAACGCAACCCTGCCCCGACCAGAAGCGGTTGAGGGCCAAAATCATTTCCTGAAAGTTCATTTACCTATTCCCCTGTTAAAAAATTCCTTACGCATCGGTTCTTTGCAATCCCTCAAGTAAACCGAGGGACCGCGGCATGCGCCCCAAATGAAACGCCACCGTCCTCGCCATGATTTGTTTCAGTTCCCGCCGGGTCGGTGGGTTTGGTCTCAGGGTCAAAACACGCCGCAGGTCACCCTCACCGAGTCGCCGGAGCATCTGGAGCGTCCCGGCAGATAAACCCAGTGCGTCGGTGTAACCCTTCCGGCACTCCGCGCAGACGGCACCTCCCGCCTTTGGACTTAAAGCCGGCGGCCCCGTTAACCCGACGGGTTGCCGGCATGAAACGCAGCAAGCGAGTTCCGGGCCGAAACCCGTGAGTGACAGCAGGCGGATCTCAAAAGCGCGGGCGAGTACACCCGAATCCCGGTCGAGAATTCGCAGCGATTCCACCAGAAGGTGGTAAAGAGCCCTGTTGGGCGCTTCGTCTACCGTAAACCCGTCCACTAATTCGGCAAAGTAGCTCGCAAGGCCGAACAGGTCCACATCTGCCGCTATCTGCGGGAAGAATTCCAACAATTCCGCCTGATCAACCCGGGCAAGGTCCCTGCTCCGTGTAAAAAAAAAGCGCGAACGGCAAAAAGGCTGTACCGCGCCTCGTTTTCGGCTTGAAGGCCGCGCGCTCCCGTAGCTCATCACCCGGAGTTTACCGTGTTCCAAGGAGAACAGGGTCAAAATCCGGTCGGCTTCTTTGTGCTCTCTCGCTTTGAGCACCACCGCTTCGGCACGGAAGAATTTCATTTTGTGTGGTTATTCACCTATTACCTTGGCAGCATAATCAACCACCAGCCGTCAGCCTCCAGGTTCTTAAACCTGCTGTTTGTACTAAGCTGATAGCTGACAGCTCATTGCCGGTTACAGCTCATAGTTTTTAATCCGCCGGATGTCAAGCGCCTTGCCGGAAGCCGGGTCCACCGTAAGTACACAGGCGTCGAACTGGTAAGGGCCGGCGGCAACCTCGAAACGCTTCGGCAGCTGCGTCAGAAACCTCTCAATAATGGTTTCGGTTTTAACCCCGATCACCGAATGCCGCGGTCCGGTCATCCCCACATCCGTGATGTAAGCCGTTCCTCCAGGCAGAACACACTCGTCCGCAGTTTGAACGTGGGTATGTGTACCGAACACGGCCGTTACTTTCCCGTCAAGGTACCAGCCGAAGGCTGTCTTCTCGGAAGTCGTCTCGGTATGGAAGTCTACGATGATTACCTCGGCCTGGGAGGCCAATTCAGCCAGAATCTCATCCGCTTTGCGGAAGGGACAATCGACGTCCGGCATGAATACTCTTCCGGAGAGGTTCACAACCGCTATATTGACGTCTTCCACGGGAAAGACACGATAACCGGCGCCGGGGACTCCCGGCGGGTAATTGGCCGGACGGACCAGCCGGGTCTCCTGAGAGATAAAACTGTAACTCTCCTTTTTATCCCAGATATGATTTCCCCCGGTAATCGCGTCAATACCGTAGTCGAATAGTTCCGCCGCCGTTTCCCGGGTGATGCCGTTCCCCCCGGCGGCATTCTCACCGTTGGCAATAACAAAACTGATGCCGAATTCCCTACGGAGGTCAGGCACGTTTTCTTTCACCGCCCGGCGGCCGGGCCGCCCGACGATATCACCAATCATAAGGATGCGCATGGGATGCCCCGTTACCTACTTTGCATATTCAACCGCTCTGGTCTCGCGGATAATGATCACCTTTACCTGCCCCGGGTACTCCATCTCGCCCTCGATCTTTTTGGCCACGTCCCGGGCCAGGCGAACGATAGTCAGGTCGTCCACGCGTTCGGGCTTGACCATTACCCTGATCTCACGCCCGGCTTGTACCGCGTATGCTTTCTCGACCCCCTGGAAGGAGTTGGCTATCTCCTCGAGTTTCGTCAGCCGCTTGATATAGGCCTCCAGCGTTTCCCTGCGGGCGCCGGGGCGTGCCGCCGAAATGGCGTCAGCCGCCTGCACCAGCACCGCTTCCACCGTTGTCGGCTCTTCGTCGCCATGGTGTGCGGCAATGGCGTGGAGGACCTCGGGGTCCTCGCCGTATTTCCGCGCCAACTCCAGGCCGATGGCAACGTGCGGGCCCTCCATCTCCCTGTCGACGGCCTTGCCGATGTCGTGTAAAAGCCCGGCGCGTTTCGCCAGGACCGCATTAACCCCGAGTTCACCCGCCATCACGCCCGCCATGTACATGACCTCAAGCGAGTGGCGCAAAACGTTTTGGCCGTAGCTTGTACGGAACTTCAGCCTGCCAAGCAGCTTTATGAGTTCTTCATGCAGCCCCGGGACTCCCGCCTCAAACGCCGCCTGTTCTCCCGCTTCCCATATCTGACGGTCAACGTCCTTCTGGGCCTTTTCCACCATCTCTTCGATCCTGGCCGGGTGGATACGACCGTCCAATACGAGCCTTTCTAAAGACAGGCGGGCCACCTCGCGGCGGACAGGATCAAAACTGGACAGTATCACTGCTTCCGGGGTATCGTCAATGATCAAATCAACCCCGGTGAGATTTTCAAAAGCCCGGATGTTCCTGCCCTCCCGGCCGATGATCCGGCCCTTCATCTCGTCGTTAGGCAGGGGGATCACCGAAACCGTGGTCTCGCTGACCTGGTCGACCGCACAGCGCTGGATGCCCAGCGCGATAATGTCCTTGGCGCGGCGCTCCCCTTCCTCCTTCGCCTTTGCCTCGATATCCCTGATGATCTTTGCCGCGTCTTGCTGGATGTCCTTTTCCACCTCCGCCAGCAACAACTCGCGTGCTTCCTCGGGAGTAAGGCCTGAAACCCGTTCCAGTTCAACAAGCCGCGCGGCGTGGACTTTTTCGAGTTCCATTTTGATGTTGTTGATTTCCGCCTCTTTGCGGCTTAACCCCTCTTCCCGCTTTTGAATTGCTTCTAATTTAGATTCTATTGCTTCCGACTTCTGACTGATCCGCTTTTCGGTCCGCTGGAGTTCATGGCGTCGTTCCCGGTTTTCGCGTTCCGCTTCGTTCTTAAGCCTGAGCGTTTCCTCCTTCGCTTCTAAAAGCGCTTCTCGTTTCGCCGCCTCGGCCTCTTTCACGGCTTTTTCTATTACCTGACGGGCCCTCTCTTCAGCGGCTGCGACCTTGAATTCGGCTATATATCTCCGGGTAATATAGCCGACTATAACGCCGACCAAGCCTATCCCCAAAGATATAATCCATACCGTCTCCGGCAATACTTCACCCCCATTCTACAATTAATCCCAAAATAAAAAGCCGAGAAAACCCCGGCAGAAAAAGAACCTGTACACCAACGAAAGCAACCAACTCTCAAGAAGAGGCCGTAACGGAATCCAGATCCTTTAGAAACCTGCGCTGCGCCCACACTTCTTTATCAAAAACGCCTGCGTGGCAGTACGCGTTCTATTTTCTCCCAAGTTTATTGTATTGTATAGGTTCGGACGAACAGTGTCAAGCCGATAACATCTGGATGCCGCCGAAATAAAAAAGGGCCCGGCCGGACCCATCGCCTTACCTCACAAAACGAAACCGAACCACTAATTTTTTGCCGGTTGTCTGACAAAACCACGGCTGCCGCGCCACTGTTCCCCGCTTGCGGCGCTGGTCGCTTGCAGGTCTTTCCTGACCGCTCTCAGGCGCTCCACAGGGTTATAAATCCCTTCGTTCTACGACTTGCCAGACCGCCGGATTCCGGCCCCCTGGAGGCAACTCCCCATACTGCACCTGCTGCCACTCCCACGCCTCGGGTAAATGTTCATAGCGGTCAAGGCCGGTATCTTTCAATACGGCGGCAACCCACTCCGCCCGGTTGAGCGTGTAAAGGTGCACCCCGTCAACACCGTATTCCACCAGGTCGTGCACCTGGGCGGTGGCGTATTCGATCCCCGCTTTTTCCAGACTTTCATGGTCGTCGGCGTACTTATCGATTATGTCCCACAGTTTAGCCGGTATGGCGGCACCGCAAAGGGTGACCATGCGTTTGAGCGCGTCGGCGCTAAGAACGGGAAGAATGCCGGCGGAGATGGGACACGCAATGCCGAGCCGCCGGACGCTGTCGAGAAAGTTGTAAAAAACGCGGTTGTCAAAGTACAACTGGGTGATCAAAAAGTCGACGCCCGCGTCGACCTTTTCCTTCAAGTGCATCCAGTCCAGCTTTATGCGCGGTGAAGCGATGTGGCCTTCCGGATAGGCGGCGGCCGCTACACCAAACCCGCCCCTGCGCCTGATGTGCCGGACAAGGTCAACCGCGAACTTGAAATCACCCGCGGCGTAATCGAAGTTTTCCACCCCTTTCGGCGGGTCCCCGCGCAGGGCAAGGATGTCATCAACTCCCCCGGCTTTAAGTCGGCTTAAGATATCGTCAATTTCACCGGCCGTGTGACCGACGCCGGTAAGGTGGGCCATAACCTCGAATCCCAACCGGGAAAGATAAGTCGCGACTTCGATCGTCGTGTCCCGGGTGGTGCCACCCGCACCGTACGTGACACTGATGAAAGACGGATTAAGCTCCTTGAATTGTGAAGCCAGCCTGGAAACGATCTCCATCCTGTCTTCTGTTTTTGGTGGAAAAATTTCGAAAGACACGACCGGTCGCCGGTAATTGAAAAACTCCTTTATCACGGGCCTCGCCCTCCTGTTTAAGTCTGAACCTCTCTGTGCCCTATTTTGCCCTAAGGAAAGAACTTTATCGCTTTGCTCCGACCGTTTAAACTCCTAAAAAAGACACTCCGGCCTCACTTCAATCCACTCGCCTCCCAATTGTTGATTAGCAATAGGAACGATGATACATTATCGCCAATAAATGTGTACTCCGGTTCTGCTTGACTAATCAATTCTCCTAAAAAAGGGGATTCGCACCTTGCAAGAATTTACTGTTACCCTGAACGGCAGGGAAGTAGCCGCTGAACCCGGGATGACCATCCTTGAGCTGGCGCGAAGAGAGGGCGTCCACATCCCCACGATCTGTCATGAACCGCACTTGGCTCCGGCAGGCGGCTGCCCCTCAATCAGCAGCTGCCGGGTCTGCATTGTAGAGGAGGAACGCAGCGGCAATCTGATAACTTCGTGCGGCGCCTTCGTCACCCCCGGCATGGTAATCAATACCGCCTCACAACGTGTTCTTGAAAGACGAAGGACAATCGTGGAGTTAATGCTGGCCAGCCACCCGGATTCCTGCATGGTCTGCCTGAAAGGCAACCGCTGTCAACTGCGCCAGGTAGCCGCCGATATGGGTATCGGTCTGGTGAGATTTCAACGAATTCCGTTAATGTCGACGATCACAGACGCCAACCCGTTCATAAAACGCAACTTAAGCAAATGCATTTTGTGCGCCAAATGTATCAGAGCCTGTCAGGAACTTGTTATTGAAGGGGCGGTCGATTATTACCGGCGGGGGTTTGTCGCCAGACCGGCTACGGCCGGTGATACCCCCTTGGAAGAATCGGAGTGTACCTTCTGCGGCACTTGTGTGGCGATGTGCCCGACCGGGGCGCTGATGGAAGCGGAACCCCTGTACAGGGGGACGGCCGGAACCTCCGTCCCGACGACCTGTCCCTTCTGCGGGTGTGGGTGCACCGTTCGCCTTAAGGTCAAAGAGGGACGCGTGGTGCGGGTAATCCCGAACAACGACGACCCGGTTACCCGCGGTACCCTGTGCGTTAAGGGGAGCTATGGTTTCGATTTCATCCAGAGCCGGGACAGGCTCACCACCCCGTTGATAAAGGTAGACGACCATTTTGAGGCCGCATCCTGGGAAGAGGCTTTCAATGTTATTACCGCAGAGTTCAAAAGAATAAAGAGTAGATATGGCAGCAACAGCCTGGCCGTTTTCGGTTCATCCAAGTGCACCAACGAAGAGAATTATCTCCTCCAGCGGTTCGCCAGATGTGTACTGGGCACAAACAACATTGACAACGGCAGCCGGTTGTACGGTACTCCCGGCCTGACAAGTTGTGACCCCGCAAGCGGATTTTTCGGTGCCACTAATTCCCTGACCGCCATGGAAAAAGCGGACGTTATCCTCGTGGTCGGGGCGGACCCCACCGTGTCCGCGCCTCTTGTCGGTTACACCATCAAGCGCGCTGTCAGATGCATGGACGCAAAGCTGGTCTTGATTGACCCGAGGGAAACGCGTCTATCCATGTTTGCAGAAACCTGGCTCCGACCCAAGGTCGGCACAGATCTAATCCTTCTAAACGGCATGGCTAAAGCTATTATCGACGAAGGTTTACACGATGCGGAGATAAGCGAAGAGACAATAGATTTCAAGGCATTTGCAAAAAGCCTGTCTGCATACACTGCCGCATTCGTGGAAAAGGCTACCGGAGTTCCATACACAGAGATCGTTAAAGCAGCCCGTGAATACGCCACCAGCGGAAAAGCGGCAATTGTATACGGTCACGGCATCACACAACACGTCAACGGGACGGACGCCATCAAGGCGCTCACGAATCTTGCCCTACTTACCGGAAGCCGTAGCAAGGGTACGTGCATTTACCCCCTGCAAAAAGAAAACAACGCACAGGGTGCTTGCGACATGGGAGCCTTACCGGATTTCCTCCCGGGATATCAACAGGTTTCCGACTTAAAGTCCAGAAGAACATTCGAAGATTATTGGGGAATAATACCGGCTGCGGCCGGCTTGACTGCGTTCGAAATGATTAAAGGAGCCAAAGCAGGGACTATCAAGGGGATGTACATAGTCGGTGAAAACCCCGCGGCTTCTTTCCCGAACAGCAAATTCGTCAGCGAGGCTTTGAGTTCACTCAATTTTCTTGTGGTACAGGACCTGTTTATGACTAGAACCGCAAAGTTGTCTAATGTCGTTCTGCCCGCGGCCAGCTTTGCGGAAAAAGAGGGGACGTTCACCAGTTTCGACGGAAGAGTCAACTGGTTAACGAAGGCTGTACAACCTCCGGGACAGAGCATACCGGATTGGGACATCGTTATCAAGCTGGCGGCAAGGATGGGGCATGCGATGTTTTACTCCTCGCCACGCGAGGTGAGGGAGGAGATCGGAAAACTGGTACCGCTGTATAAAGGTATAGGTTATGGTTCGCCTGAGGAACCCCTAGACCAGGTCCGGGCAAAAGGTGGTTTTAGATCGCCGCTTGTTTACCGAAAACGCCCGGATAGGATACCCAGCTTTTATCTCGTTCACATGACGGCAACGCCGGATAGAACGAACGGGGAGTACCCATTCCTTCTCCTAACAGGAAGCAACCTGTACCATTTCGCCGGCGGTACGAGAACCTCCCGGGCGCCGCGGTTGCGGAAATACTCCTTGGACGCTTTCGTCGACATCGGGGAAGCGGATGCCGAAAAGTTGGAAGTGAGCGAAGGCGATAGGTTAAGAATAGCTTCTTCTACCAGCGAGATCGTCGCTACCGCCCGAATCTCCGATACTCTGCCCGAGAGAGTAGTTTTTATGCCTTTTGCACTCGCCTGTAATCCGGTCAGTCAGCTTTTGGACATCATCCTGGACCTGGAACGCAAGACCCCTATTGTTAAGTGCGTCAGCGTAAAGATAGAAAGGATAGGTTCCCATGGACAAGCCGGCAGCAAGCAAAGTAATTAACATGGAACGAATTAGAGAAATTGTCATGGAGTGTGGCGGGCATAAATGGGCCCTGATACCCGTGATCCAAAAAATCCAAAACGAATTCGGGTACATTCCTCCCGAAGCGATTCACGTGATCGCTATTGGCCTGAAGATTTTCCCCAGCCAGGTACAGGGTGTGATCTCGTTTTACGCGCAGTTTTACACAAAACCACGCGGCAGACAGGTTATAACCGTATGCCGCGGGACCGCGTGTCACGTTCGGGGAGGTGAATCGCTTCTCGAAATGTTGGAAAACGGCCTTGGCATAAAAGAAGGCGAGACTACTGCAGATATGGAATATTCCCTTGAAACCGTGGCCTGCATTGGTGTTTGCGCTCTTGCTCCCAATGTGGTTATCGGTAAGGAAGTTTACGGTAAAATGGATACCCAAAAGATCGAGCAGTTGCTTAAAAAGGGTGAAGCATAGGTGCAAAACCGGTCTACTATTTTCGTCTGTCAGGGAACAGGATGCCTCTCAAGTAAATCCGGTCTGGTCTACGAGGAGCTTAAGGCCGAGGTGGCCAAACTCGGACTAAGCAATGTAGATGTAGATTTTACCGGTTGCCACGGTTTTTGTGAAAAAGGCGGCATTGTGGTCGTTGAGCCGGAAGGCATTTTTTATACCCACGTCAAGGTGGAGGACGTACCGGAAATCGCCGGCTCCCACCTAAAGGACGGAAAGCCGGTGGAGCGGTTGTTCTACCATGATCCCGCGACCGGTAAGGCCGTATCGTATTACCGCGATATAAATTTCTACAAGAAACAGCGGCGCGTCATCCTGTATAATTGCGGGCATATCAACCCCGAGAAGATCGACCACTACATTGCGGCGGGAGGTTACCGTGCGCTTAATAAAGTCCTGTTGGAAATGGCGCCCCAACAAGTTATAGACGAAATAAAAAAGTCCGGTCTTCGCGGGCGTGGGGGCGCGGGATTCCCCACCGGGCGCAAGTGGGAGTTTGGCCGCAATACTTACAGTGATAAAAAATATGTAGTCTGTAACGCCGATGAAGGTGATCCCGGCGCCTTCATGGACCGATCCGTCCTCGAGGCCGACCCCCACGCCGCAATTGAAGGTCTGATTATTGCCGGTTACGCCATTGGCGCCAATGACGGTTATTTTTACATTCGCGCCGAGTATCCTTTAGCGGTTAAACGACTCTATATTGCCATAGAGCAGGCCAGAGAAAGAGGTTTGCTCGGAAAAAACATCTTGGGCTCTGGGTTTGATTTTGAAATACACATGAAAGAAGGCGCCGGGGCTTTTGTTTGCGGGGAGGAAACCGCGCTTATCGCTTCCATTCAAAGCCAACGGGGTATGCCCCGCCCCCGTCCCCCTTACCCGGCCCAATCGGGCCTTTTCGGGAAGCCCACCACTATTAACAACGTGAAAACACTGGCTTCCGTCCCAAGGATTATTGACCGCGGTGCGGATTGGTTTGCCGGTATCGGCAGCGAAAAAAGCAAAGGAACCACAGTACTTGCGCTCAGCGGTAAAATATTGAACAGCGGACTGGTAGAGGTGCCGATGGGTACTTCATTATCGACCATCATTTTCGACATCGGCGGTGGCATCCCCGACGGCAAACGCTTGAAAGCGGTGCAAACAGGCGGACCGTCGGGAGGATGTATTCCGGCCAGATTTCCGGACACCCCCGTGGATTATGAAACCTTAACGTTACTGGGTTCAATTATGGGCTCCGGTGGTATGGTGGTTATGGACGAAACCACCTGCATGGTGGAGGTGGCCCGCTACTTCCTGAGCTTCACCCAGGCGGAATCTTGTGGGAAATGCGTTCCCTGCCGCCTTGGAACAAAGCAGATGCTGGAGATCCTCACACGAATCACCAAGGGCAAAGGGAAAGAAAACGACATCGCCACGCTTTACGAAATAGCCAGGACGGTCAAGGAATGCTCCCTCTGCGGTCTGGGGCAGACCTGTCCGAACCCGGTACTGTCAACGTTAAGCTACTTTAGAGATGAATACGAGGCACACATAAAAAAGAAAAAGTGCCCTGCCAACCAGTGCCGCCCCCTGCGCCGAAAAGTATAGAAAAAGGCAGGGGCAGCACCACCAAATCGCACCCAGGGGGGATTAAGGATGAGGTCCATCACAAAACGGAAAACGCTTGACGAAATACAACAATACCTTAAGGGATTTGACCATGTTTATATCTTAGGTTGTGGCACCTGCACCACCATGACCAGGACCGGGGGCAAGGACCAGGTACTCGAGATGAGAGATTACCTGGAGGGGCTGGAAAAGACTATAACCGGCTGGACCGTCATCCCCATCGCCTGCGACGAGATGACTGAAGTGGCGATGAAAGAAAACGAACGTCCCATACGCAACGCCGGTTGCGTTCTGGTTATGGCGTGTGCGCTCGGCGTACACCGCATAAGCACCTACACCAACAATCCGGTCATCCCCGCACTTGATACCTTGTTTATCGGCCTCGAAGAAAAGCCCGGCCACTTCAGGGAGGTCTGTATCCAGTGCGGCCAGTGCGTGCTGGGCGAAACCGCCGGTATTTGCCCGGTTAGTGAATGTAATAAAGGACTTTTAAACGGACCGTGCGGTGGGACCAACGACGGTAAGTGCGAGGTGGACAAGGAAAAGGATTGCGCCTGGACCCTGATTTACCGCCGGTTGAAACTTCAGGGCCGGCTCGATCTGATGCGAAAATATCACCCGCCCAAGAACTATCAAACGGCACCCCGGCCGAAATCGGTCAGAATTAGGACGAGTGAGGAGAATCAAGATGGCAGTGTCTAAGTTCAAAGAGGCCCTTAATTCCGGAAAGTTTCTGGTGACGTGTGAAATCGGCCCACCGAAAGGCACCGACCTCACCCAGATGCTCCACCACGTCGATTTGCTCAAGTACCGGGTAGATGCCTTAAATGTAACCGACCACCAGAGTTCCGTAATGCGCTTTCCCTCTCTGGGTGGATGCCTTTCCGTGAAAGAGAAGGGCGGCGAGCCCGTACTCCAAATGACGTGCCGGGACCGCAACAGGCTTGCGCTCCAGGCAGACCTGATGCTGGCGCATACGAGGGGCATAAACAACGTCTTATGCCTTACGGGTGATTCCGTAATCGTCGGCGACCATAAAGGGGCCAAAGGCGTCTTCGATCTGGATTCGGTGCAGTTGCTCCGTGCAGTCAGGCAAATGGAAGCCGGTAAGGATATGGCGGGCAACGACCTTGAAGGCGGCGTCAGTTTTTGCGCGGGGGCCGTGGTAACACCCGAAGCAACACCGATTGAACCGCAATTAATTAAATTTGAAAAGAAAGTTGAGGCCGGAGCCGAGTTCTTTCAAACGCAGGCGATTTATGACCTTGAGAGGTTCGCAAAATTCATGGAATACGCCCGCCAGTTCCCCGTCAAGATTCTGGCCGGCATTGTGCTGCTCACATCGGTTGGTATGGCCAAGTTTATTAACGCCAACATCCCGGGTATTGTGGTGCCGCAGGACCTCATTGATGAGCTGGCAAACGCCGGAAGGGGTAGGGCACTCCATAAAGGTATCGAAATCGCCGGCCGGATGATAGCCGCCTTGAAAAAAGACGCCATCTGCGACGGCGTACACATTATGGCCATTGGCAAGGAGGAAGTGGTCCCCGAGATCCTGGCGAAGGCCGGCCTCTAAAACTACAGGGTTTAGAGATTCCGGTTCCGCCGATCGACGGCCGGAAACCCCTCATTAACTTCCCGCGTAACGGTAATAGTTTGAACAGTGTCGCGCCATACCGTCCGGTTTCTGCCGAGCCGTTTAGCCGTGTAAAGAGCATTGTCGGCGATAAGGAGAAGGTTCTGAGCGGAAATCGCATCGTCGGGGTAAATGGCCATGCCGATGCTTACCGTTGGGAAAGGTTCGTTTTGCCCTTCGGCCTCAATTTTCCGTCGCAGCCGCTCGGCCACCGCAAGTACCCCCTGAGCATTGGTTTCCACGACCAAGACAACAAACTCCTCTCCACCGTATCGTGCAGTCACGTCGGTGTTGCGGACGCTGTCCTTGAAAATCCGGGCCGCCCGCTTGAGGCACTCGTCCCCCGCGGGGTGGCCGAAGGTATCATTGTAATCTTTGAAGTGATCAATGTCCAAAAGCAGAATGCCGCATTTAGCCTTGTAACGCTGACAGCGCATGAGCTCCATGTCCAAAAGGCTAAAGAACTTGTGCCGGTTAAATAGCCCCGTCAGCGCGTCGTGCTCGGCCATAAGCTTTACTTTGTGGTAAAGCCGGGCGTTCTCCACCGCCACGCCGATCTGATTGCCCACCGCTTCTAAAACCTCCCACTCCTGAAGGCTCAACTCCTGCTTTTCCCGGTCAAAAAGCAAAAGCGTACCCCCGACCTCTTTCTTGTGTTTTAGCGGCACACTAATACCGAAGGAAAAAGCCCCGGGAACAAAAAACGCATTCAGAAAAGGAGGCGCATTGTCAGCGGTGACCGCTACCGGTTCGTTTTTAAGAAAGTAACCCATACCTGTAGCGCGGTTTTGTTCGTCGGCAAGGTGCTGCGCGTGGCCATCTGAGAGGCCCTTGAAGACTGAAAGCGCAAAACTTTTGTCTTGTTGCTGCAAAAAGATGGCCCCCGCGTCCCAGTCGGCCACCTCAATAACCTTGCCCAGGACTTCCCTCAGGACCAACTCCAGGTCAAGGGACCGGGTAAGGGTTTCAGCGATGGCGTTTAGTGTGGCCAACCTCCGGTGGCTTTCTTCTATTTCCCGGTTTTTTCTTGCCATTTCCCTTATGAGCAGGGTGTTCTCGATCACGGTTGCAAGCTGGCCCGCAAGCTGCTGCGCCAGGGGGGAGTCCTTCTCCGCGTATTTCCCTTTCTCCCGGCTGTAGAAACAGAGCCCGCCAATCACACCGCTTTTGGCGACCAGGGGCACCATGAGGACCGAGCGCAGGTTTGCCTGTCCTAAAAGCGCGTCACCGGCAAACTCCGGTATGGCCTGCAAATCCTCGATTATATCCGGGTACCCGGCGGCAAACCGGGCCGTCAGTGTTTTGTCGCTGGGTTGAACCGCATCGTCTGGCGCCACTGCTTCCCCGTCCCGGAAAAAGGCCAGCACTTTCACGCTGTTTTGCTCCGTCACAAGAATCTTCATCCAGTCGTAGTCGATCAACCCTTTAATCAATTGATGAAGAGCGTCGTAGAACTCCCGGCTCTCAAGGTCGGAGGTGATCAGCCAGTTCAGTGTGGTAATAACTTCGAGAAAACGCCACTGGTACAACATTTCCTGCCGGGTTGCCAACTGTACCAGAGCGAGGGCGAACACGCCCCTGAGCCTGTTCATCTCTTGCTCAGCGGCTTCAAGATCTGCAACCCCTTCGATTACCACCACTCCCACCTCCCGGTCGGCAAAGGAAAGGGGAACGGCAAGGTCGCTACCCGCGCGAACAGAACGGCGGCTATCCAGCGCAAGCAGGGGAAGCGCTGTTCCGCCCGAGTGGAGGGACAACTGCTGCGCTTTATCCCCTTTGTCCAAAAGGGAAACAAGCAGCCCTTCCGCCCGGTTCAACAGGTAGACCCTGGCACCCGTAGCGCCGGTGAAGCCGACAGCAGCCTTGGCGACCAACTCCCCGATAAGGGAGGAGTCTTCGGTGGCCGCAAGCTGAGTGGTAAGTTGAGCAATTTCCAATGCACTCATCTCTCTTAATATCGGCGGTTTTTAGCCTTTTCCTTAACAAAAAATCTCACAATAAGCCACCGGTAAAACAGTTTTTATCTGGTAATCCGACCTTTTCCTACAAATATTGTAATTACTTTTGGTTAAATACTCAATAACCGTTAACTCGTATTTCGCGCTGATTCTTTCCGGTAAGCCATATTTGTGTTAGAATTTTGCTGATTGTTTTTTTCGGGAGACGATAATGAACATCCAGGAAATGCAGGCTGAAGTAAACACTTGGATCAACCAGTTTGAAGAGGGATACTGGCACCCCCTTACGCTTTTGGCCCGCTTGATTGAAGAAGTCGGTGAACTCGCCCGTGAGGTGAACCACCTCTACGGAGAGAAACCCAAAAAACCGGAAGAACCGCCGGGTGATGCGGCGCTCGAAATCGGCGACATTTTGTTTATCATCGTTTGCTACGCCAACTCCCTCGGCATCGATCTGGAGAAAGCTTTTGCGAACACCATGGCAAAATATCGCCGTCGCGATAGTGACCGCTGGACAAGGAAGGATTAGGTTTCCATTGCCGGGTTCTTAGGGGGAGGATTAATTCGTGGCATATGTCGTCCCAATTAGGGGCTGGCGCTACCAGACCGGCCCGGATCTTGCACTGATAATCACGCCTCCTTACGACGTTATCGACCAATCCGCCCAGGAAGGGTTATACGCGCGCCACCCGTGGAACATGATCAGGTTGGAGTACGGCGCATCCCTGCCAGGTGATGACCGGACCAACAACCGGTATACCCGTGCCGCGGAGCATTTCAACCGGTGGCGTCGGGAAGGCATCCTCGCCAGGGACAAGCGCCCGGCGCTTTATTTTTACGAGCAGGTATTTTCCCTGGCCGGTCAAGCTGTAACCCGCCGCGGGTTCTTCTGCGGCCTCGGCCTTGAACCTTACGGGAAGAACGTCCTCCCCCACGAAGACACCATATCGGCTGCCAGGGAGGACAGGATGCAACTCCTCACCACGTGCAGGGCGAACTTCTCACCCATTTTCGGGCTGTATGTCGATCCCGAGCGGATTTCGGAAGACCTTTTCAGCGTCGTTTCCCGCACTGAACCGGCGTACAAGTTCGCCGACACCGAAGGACAGTTCCACCGTCTCTGGGTGGTCACCGACCAGGCGCTCATTACAGCGACCACGTCTCTATTAGGAAACCGCCGCGTCTATATTGCCGACGGCCACCACAGGTTTGAGACCGCCGTTCAATATTGTCTCAACGAACAGTCTGTTCGAAAGACGCCGGCACCGGCGCCTTACCATTACGTGCTTACCCTTTTGGTGAACGTTTACGACCCGGGACTGGTTATACTTCCCACGCACCGGCTTGTAAAAGCGCCCGCGGGTTTGGACCCGGGCGCATTAACCGGCGCCGCAAAAGAGCTTTTCAGGGTCACGGAGTTTTCAGGGGGACCGCCGCTGCCGCGCCACCGGTACAATTTTGGACTTTACGCCGGCAAAAATCAGTCTTTCTACCTGGCTTTAAAGGAAGAGTTCGATCCGGTCAGCCTGTTGGCGGGTTCCAAACCGCCCGCATGGAAAAAATCCGAGGTGGCGGTGCTTCACGCCCTTGTACTTGACAGGTATCTTCACATCGGCCCAAGCGAATGTACCGCAGGGGAAAGAATCGCTTATACGCACGACCCGGTTGAAGCCTGCGTACTGGTCGACCGGGGTGAGTGGGACTTAGCCTTTTTCCTCAACCCGCCGGGAATAGACGAATTGGTCTCGGTGGCCGAAGCAGGGGAAAGAATGCCGCAAAAATCAACATATTTTTACCCAAAAGTCCCGTCGGGGTTGGTTGTTTATTCATTTGACTAGTAATTGGGTCTCGACACGACTGAAAAACTGCGCTATAACTTTAATGAACATATGTTTAATAAATACGCGGGAGTGATTTCAGCTTGCCTGACAACGAAGAGTCGAAAAAAGCGGGAAACACATGCAGCACCTGCGGCGAAACCCCGACCTGTGAGCACGTGGATGATTTGAGGGCACCGGCACACAAGCTCTCGCGGGTGAGGAACGTCATTGCGGTGATGAGCGGTAAGGGTGGTGTGGGTAAGTCGTCCGTAGCGGCCCTTTTGGCCGTCGTTCTTGCCCGTGAAGGCCACCGGGTGGGTATCCTTGATGCCGACCTGACCGGCCCGAGTATCCCCAAACTGTTCGGCGTGACGGACCGGGTAGGGGAGGGAGATTTCGGCGCCTACCTCCCCAAGTCGCGGGTGCTCGGTATTTATGTCCTCTCGGCGAACCTGCTGCTCCAGCGGGAGGACGACCCGGTAATCTGGCGCGGCCCGGTCATCAGCAATGTGGTCAAGCAGTTCTGGTCCGGCGTGGCGTGGGGGAAACTCGACTACCTGATCGTTGATCTGCCGCCGGGAACGGGGGACGTACCATTGACCGTAATGCAGTCGCTCCCCCTGCACGGCGTTTTAATCGTGTCTTCACCTCAGGATCTGACGGTCATGATCGTCCGGAAGGCCATCAAGATGGCCGGCATGATGAACGTCCCTATTATCGGACTGATAGAAAACATGACCTACACAACATGTCCCAAGTGCGGGGATAAGATCTTTGTTTTCGGTGAACCGCGGGGTCAGCAGGTAGCCGAGGAAAACGGTATCCAACTGCTGGCGAGTTTACCGTTGGATCCGGAGCTGAGCAAGCTTGGCGATGCGGGCAGGATCGAGGAGTACGTGTCCCCGTCACTTGAAAACCTGTCTCAAACACTTGACCGTCGTGTCAAGTCCTCGTTCAAAACGACCCGGATGCTGTTCGGGAAATAAGCTAACAATATTACTCCGGTTATAAGTAGACAAAATCCCGGCGCGAGACTACGGCGGGATTTTTTATTATCATCGGTACGCCAAATTTGTTCGAACCACTGGCTAATACTCCTGCGGCAGTTGATTCAACTCCGTCAGACTGAAAACCGGGCCGTCCCGACAGACGAACCTTGCCCCTACGTTGCAGCGGCCGCACTTGCCGATACCGCATTTCATTCGCATTTCAAGCGTAGTGTAAATATGGTCGGCCGCAAATCCCAGATTTTCCAACGCTTTCACCGTAAACTTGATCATGATCGGCGGGCCGCAGATAACCACGAATTTGTCTTCGGGTGTGGGTTTCACTTCCTCAACGTACGCCGGCACAAACCCGACGTGTCCCTGCCATGCTTCCTCCGCAACGTCGATGGTCGTCCACACCGTGACGTCCGGCGCCTCGGGCCAGGTACGGAAAAGCTCTTCCTTGTAACACAGGTCGTTATAAGAACGGCCGCCGTATATGATCTCAATTTTACCGTAATCTTTTCGGTTTTCCGGGGCGAGCATAAAATTGACCAGCGGGCGCAAAGGGGCAAGCCCGATACCGCCGCCGATAACAAGGAGGTGCTTCCCGCGCATCGCCTCATAAGGGAAACTGTTGCCGTAAGGTCCGCGGACCCCGACCTTGGCCCCGGGTTCAAGTTCGTGCAGCGCCGTGGTAACCTTCCCGGCGCGCCGAACGCTGAATTCCAGCCAGTCCCTGCAGGTTGGGGACGAAGACAGGCAGAACGTCGCCTCCCCAACACCGAAGACAGAAAGCATTGCCACTTGTCCCGGCCGGTGGTTCCACGCGGCCATTTCCTCCAGGTCGTCAAACACCACGCGGAAAGTGTTGACGTCACCGGTCTCCCGGATAATGTCCACCACGGTAGCCACTCTGGGAAGAAGCGGGTTGGATACCCCCATTTAGACGAGCCCCCTTACGGTGCCGATAACCTCTCGGATGTCGATGTTCACCGGGCAGAGTGCTACGCACCTGCCGCAGCCCACGCACCCCTCGGTATTGTAACGCTGGTTGTTGTAACTCAGTTTGTGGAAGAAACGGTTTCTCAGGCGCTGGGCCAGCGCGTGCCTGGGGTTGTGTCCGCTGGTGTGTAGCGTATACTCGCGAAAAAGACACGAGTCCCAACACCGGAACCGTTCCCCTTCCTCCTTTGTGCCGTCATCCATGATGTCGAAACAGTGGCAGGTCGGGCATACGTAAGTGCATACGCCGCAACCAAGGCACCGCCGGCTGAGTTTTTCCCAGTATGGATTTTCGAATATTGACGCCATTTTTTCGTGAAGGCCGTCCACTTTCACCTGAAGACTGATCTTTTTAACAAGGGACGCCTCCTTGGCCCTTTTGGCCTCCGCGGCCCCGGCCACGTTGTCTTCGAAGAAGCTCTCGAATTTCTGCAGCAAATCCTTGCCTCTCGGGGTCAAAATCTCGACCAGGTAAGCCCCCGCCCCGACGTCGGTAAGGTGAATGTCCGCGCCGTTACCCTCAACCGGCGAAATCCCGTAGGTGGTGCAGAAGCACTCCGGCAGAACGGAAGAACAACTTACCCCTACAAGCACGGTGTTGTTCCGGCGGGCGGCAAAATACGCATCCCGCGGCTCCTCCAGGAAAACCGCGTCAAGCACCGCAAAGCTGCGAAGATCGCACGGGTGAACCCCGAAAAGGACAACCTGGCGCTCCTCCTCCACGTACTCGTTCAGCGTAAGCTTTTCCCCTTCGACGCGGTAACCATAGAGGGCTTCAGTCTGGGGGAAGAGACGGCCTTTAGGCGGCAGCACGCTCCTCCCGGGGTTCAGCTCGATATCCCCGGGTATATCCACCGGGCGGTAGAAAAGCACGCCGTCTTCCCGTACGGGTGCCAGCACATGATAATCCGCGATGAACCGCTCGAGAAGCGACAGCAGCTTTTCTTTTTTAATGATTTTAGAATCCATTTCCAAACTCCTTAGGTAAATCCACCGTATTCAAGGACTAAATCACTTTTCTCAAAGGCTTTTAGTCACCGGGGTAACCGCACCAGCAGGTTTTTTAGGAAAATTCATCCTTATCGCCGGCCGAGTACGTGTAGAGTGCGGATGGAGCATCCGGCGGCGCCGGACCAAACAGCTCTTCGACATCCCCGGCCAATTTTTTATTGAGCAGCATCAGCGGTATCCGCACCGGGCAGACGCGCTCGCACTCCCCACAGCCCGTGCACCGGCCCGCGGCGTGAAACGCCCGTATCAGGTGGTAATGGTAGTTGTCAGACAGGGTTATGGCCTTGCTCAGCCAGGTCGCCCCCTTCTGCCACCCCGGAACCGCCTGCTCGAAGCAGCACTCGGTGCAACTACAAGCCGGGCAGACTTCCCGGCAGGCATAACAACGCAGGCAGCGCTTCATCAACCTGTCCCAAAAAGCCGCTCTTGCGGGCGGAGCAAGCGCTGAAATTTCTTTTAGCCGTGCAAATGGGTCTTTACCCGGTTCACCCACGGGGGGCGCCTCCTTGCCGAGCATCAGGTCCACCCCGACCGGGTTGTTTTGGGAACAAGTCAGGCACTTTTCCAGAAGGTAGGCCTTTTTATCGAGTACGCGCTCATCCTTGGAGGTTTGAAGGACGAAGGCGTCACGCCGGTCGGTAACCGTCGTAATCTCAGCGTCCTGAGGCAACTCGGCCATAACCTTTTCCCGCGCAAGCATACCCCCGCACGGAACGCCGATAACGGTTATCTTGGTGCGGTCGAGGTTTCGTTCCCGCACAAGTCTCTCAACCGCGCCGCTGTCGCACCCTTTGACCACTACCGCAATCTTCGCTTTGGGAAAACGAACGAGATATTTGGCCAGGTTGTGCACGCAAAACGGGTTGAAAACGAGTGCCGCGGTCTCTTCCTGCGCGGCGGCAAAAAAAGGCCGCGCCTTTGCAAGCCCGCTTCCGGACTCGTAACCGATGAACATTTCCAATCCTTCGTTGAAAAGTCGGGCTGCCACCCGCTGCAGGACTTCGGTTATCTCTTTCACTGATATCTCCCTCATCGGAAAAACCGCTGCAAAACGACACCTGACAATTGGGAAGTGCGAAGTGTGAGATTAGAGGTGAGAGGACCGAAGGAATTCGCCTGGCGAATTCCACCCTTTATTCTCACTTCCAACTTCTCACATTCCACTTCTCAACGCCTTCCGCGCCATGCTCGTTTTTCGCGGTCTCCGGACTTATGGCTGACAAGCTCTTACCCAGCACTCAAATCGCTAATTGCACAGACAAAAGGTGTCTCGGTATTTAATGGCTCACGGTTAAGAGTACCTTCTAAAAGCCGCATTGAGTGCTGGGTAATTAGAGTCTGGCAATGCGTTTTTGGGGACCGAGGTGCTTTATGCCGTCTACCATTTCCTTTACCGTTTCGGCGAAACGTTGCCCTTCCGAAGCTGAAACCCATCGCACCTTGAGCCTTTCCGGTTCAAACCCCACGTACTCCAAAAGCCGTTTAAACAGCGTAAGACGGCGCCGGGTAAAGTAGTTGCCGGTCACGTAATGGCAGTCACCCGGATGGCACCCCGCAACCAGAACCCCGTCCGCGCCGCGCTCGAAAGCCCGGAGGATAAACTGCGGGTTGACGCGGCTCGAGCAGGGCACCCTGATTATCCTAACGTTGGCCGGGTATTTAACCCTGCTTACCCCCGCCAGATCAGCGCCGGCATAGCTGCACCAGTTGCATAAAAACGCCACAATCTTCGGCTCCCAGGCGGCGCCTTCCGTAGTGGTCCCAACGTCGCGTTCGTTTACAGACAAAGGGCGTCAACCTCCGCAAGCAACTGCTTGTTTGTAAAACCTTTCAGGTCAATGGCCCCCGCACGGCAAGCGACCGTACAGGCGCCGCATCCCTGGCACAACCCCTCGTTGACCCGGGCGACCACCCTTTCCCGCGGCGGCTGGCCCGGCAGGCGCTCGGTGATGGTTACGGGTTGGATTGCGCGGTAAGGGCAAACCGGCTGACAGGCAAGACAACCGGTGCAAAGCGCCTCGTTCACCCTGCTCACCAGCGGGTTTGTTTCGAGTTCATCCTTTAAAAGGAGCCCGCAGACTTTGGCCGCCGCGCCACTCGCCTGGGAAACGGTATCGGGGATATCCTTGGGCCCCTGGCAGGTCCCCGCCAGGAAAACCCCGCCGGTATGCGTCTCCACCGGGCGAAGCTTCGGGTGCGCCTCCTGGAAGAAGCCGTCTTTATCCTGGGGAATGCCGATCATCCGGGCGACATCCGCCGCCCCTGCCGCCGGCACGGCTCCCGTAGCCAGGACCACCATATCGGCCGCTATTTCCACCTGCTCTCCGAGCAGGGTATCCGCGCCTTTCACGATCAGCTTTGAACCGTCCTGGTAGACCTTCGACACCCGCCCCCGGATGTAAACCGCGCCCTCGTCCTGGACGCGCCTGTAAAACTCTTCATACCCTTTGCCGAAAGTCCGGACGTCGATGTAGAATACGTACACCTCGGACCCGGGAATTTTCTCCAAAACCTGGTGCGCGTGCTTCGCGGTGTACATGCAGCAGAACCGGGAGCAATACTCCTTCCCCCTGGCCTCGTCCCGGGAGCCGACGCACTGGATGAAAACCACGGTTCTGGGTTCCTTCCCGGAGGAAGGGCGCTGTATTTTCCCGCTCGTGGGGCCGGAAGCGTTCACCATGCGTTCGAACATCAGGCCGGTGATGACGTCGGGAAACCGCCCGTACCCGTACTCGCCGTAAACCTTCTCCCAGGGGAACAGCCCGTAACCGGTCGCTACCACAATCGCCCCGACCTCGGCCTCGATAAATTCATCCTTCTGTTCGTAATCAATCGCCCCGGCGGGACAGAGCTTGGCGCAAGCGCCGCATTTCCCCCTTGTGGACCGGCGGCAGTGCGCCAGATCAATTACCGGTTTGTTGGGCACAGCCTGCGGGAACGGGATGTGAATCGCCCCGCGCTCGCCGAGACCGAGGTTGAAATCGTCCGGCACGCTGACCGGACACTTGGTCCAGCAGGTGCCGCAACCGGTGCATTTGGCATGGTCTACAAAACGGGCTTTCTGGCGGATGCGGGCCTTGAAATTACCGATATAGCCGGTTATTTCTTCGACCTGCGCGTACGTGTAAAGTTTAATATTGGGATGCTGGGCTGCCGCCACCATTTTCGGGGTACTGATACAGGCGGAGCAGTCAAGCGTGGGGAAGGTCTTGTCCAGTTTGACCATATTACCCCCGATGGTAGGCTCCCGCTCGACCAGCAGAACCTCAAGCCCGGCGTCGGCGACATCGAGCGCCGTCTGTATGCCCGCAATTCCGCCGCCGATTACCAGGCAGCGCCTGACAACGGGGATTTTTCCGGGGAATAAAGGTTCCAGCCGCGCGGCTTTGGCAGCGGCGCGGCGAACAAGGTCAACCGCTTTCCGCTGCGCCTGCTCCGGGGTATCCGGGTGGACCCACGAACAGTGTTCGCGCAGGTTGGCCATCTCGAGAAAATAGGGGTTTAGCCCGCTGCGCCTGAGCACCTGCCGGAAGGTCTCTTCGTGCAACCTTGGCGAGCAGGAGGCCACAACAACCCGCTCGAGCCGGTGCTCCTTGATGGCGTCTACAATAAGCTTCTGCCCCGGGTCGGAGCAGACGTATTTATACTCCGTACTAAAGACCACACCGGGGAATGATGCCGCTTCCTGCGCGATGGCAGGACAATCAAGCACCCCTCCGATATTGGATCCACACCAGCAGACGAATACGCCGATCCTCGGCAAGGTTTTCCTCCTCTTACACTGCCTTTAAATTAGGTTGGAGCCGTACCCGCAAATCAGCCGCTTACCGCCTTTATGGCCCGCTGCGGGTCAACGAAATGCATCCCCAGACCCAGGTCCTGGGGGTTGAGACCCATCGCCAGGCCCAAAAGTTGAGGGAAGTAAAAAATCGGCATGGCAAAGCTTGTCCCGAACTCTTTATTAACCTGCCCCTGGCGCGTGTCAAGGTTGCTCTGACAGAGCGGGCAGGCGCACGCTATACTTGTGGCCCCGGCATCGACCGCGTTCCGCAGTATGTTGCGAATAAGGTGCAGCGCCAAACGGCGTTCGCTGAAAACCAGCGAAGCGCCGCAGCATTCGTTTTTATAACCCCAGTCCAGCGTCTCGGCCTTGGCGGCTTCCAACAGCTCATCCATCAACCGCGGGTTCTCCGGGTCGTCGCAGCCGGTACCGGGGGGCCGCACCAGGAGGCAACCGTAATAGCAGGCCACCCGCAGCTCCTTAAGCGGCCGCACGACCTGCGCCGCAAGCTGCTCCAGCCCTATACCCGCGATAGTCTCAATCAGGGAGTAAATGCGCACCTTGCCCTTATAAGGGCGACCGATCAACTGAGAGATATCCCGGGCCGTTTCTTCGTTTTCGGCAAGTACCCGGTGGGCCAGACGCAGCCGCTGGTAACACGCGGCACAAGGGACGGTCACGTCCAGGCCCATCTCCTCAGCGATGATCAGGTTCCGCGCGGGGAGCGCCGCCGCGAGGAAATGATCCATGCTGTGGGCCGCGGTGGCCCCACAGCAGTTCCAATCGTTAATATCGTGCAACTGGATCCCCAGGTGCCGCGCCACCAAGCGGGTGGCACGGTCGTATTCCTTGGCGCTGCTCTGAAGCGAACAGCCGGGGTAGTATCCGATTTTCATTCTTTAGTCCTTTCCTTGGGATTCCGCACCGGCGCGCCTTGCCTGGAAAAAAGCCGTCTTACCTCTTTCGTGCCCTTAATTCTCTCGGCGGTGAGGCGGAGTTTCCCCCGCGTCAGCATAAACCTTCCCAGATCCGCATCGAGGAAGGGTTTCCTGCGCCGTAAATTACGCCCCATGAACACACCGAACTCGAAAACCCTGCCGTTGCGCCGCACCGACTGAAGAAAGAGTTCGTTAAACGAGACCACGTCCTTGCCCTGTACGGTTTCCCCTTCGTTCCGGGCGAGGACCCGGAGGCTGTCCATAACCTGGGCGATGTCAATGCCGCACGGGCAGCGTGTGGTACACGTCCAACACCCGGCGCAAATCCAGATCGCACGCGAACCGAGGACTTGTTTTATACGGCCTAACTGGAGGAGACGGATAATCTGGTTCGGCTTATGGTCCATGCCGAAAGCCAGGGGACATCCTGCCGTACACTTCCCGCACTGGTAGCAATGCAACAGTGTGGCATGACCGCTTGCCCGGGCCACCGCACTTATAAAATCGGGTTCGGTACTGCTCTTCCCGCCGAGAAGTATCACCTGCAAAACCCCTTTTTAGGATGATAATCCTTACGCGATATACTTCTCAAATCCCCTGAAAAAGAAAAAAGAACTGCTTGTTCATATAATTTTGCCATTCGCTAAAACAGCCTGAAATTCCTCTTTTCGGCGGGGGAAAATTCCTGGGTATTATGCTAAACCGCAATCAGAAAAGTAAATCGGTGTAAAATGGAGTTTATCGGATAAAACGCCTTAATAATCCCCTCAAAAAACCTGGAAGTTTGATAAAATAGACCCTCACGCTCTCTCCTCCTCTTTTTGCGAATCATAAAACCTTTTTATCTGAATTCGTGACTGACCCCGAACTCGAAGCAAGCTTTAACTTATAAAATCTTATTCCGCTGGCAAAGGAAATGTTCAAACAACCACTGTCTTCGGTTAGAATTGCTTAAAACCTATGGCCGTTCATGCCAGGTCTCCCAAACGGCTCCGGAGCCACGCGCAGGCGTCGGTCAAGGGCAGGGAAATTACCGGCAGCGGCGGCAGTGATTTAATAAAAGTCGGACCGTAACTTTTGTTGACCAGCCGCCGGTCGAGGACGACTACAACCCCCTCGTCCTGGTGGGAGCGGATCAGTCTCCCGAAACCCTGCTTAAAACGCAGGACCGCGTACGGTAAGCTCAGCGTCTGGAAGTCGTCATGACCCTGGTTTAACAAACGTACACGCCGCGCCGCCAGCACGGGTGTTTCAAAAGGAGGAAAAGGCAGTTTGACAATCACCACCATCCGCAACAGCCCGCCGGATATGTCGACTCCCTCCCAAAAGCTCGCCGTACCGCAGAGCGCCGCACGCTCCGTATGCCTGAACTCCTCGAGCAGCCGCGTACGCCCGCCGTCCACCCCCTGCGCCAAAACGACCACGTCCTCGGTTTCAAGGCGCGGCCGTACCCGCATTGCGACCTCGCGCATCATCCGGTTGGCGGTGAACAAGACCAGCACCCTCCCGCCGGCCGCCAGAGCCAGCCGGCTCAGCGCGTCCGCCACCGATTGCAGATACTCCTCGGCCGCCACTTCCTGCGGGAGGGGCAGATCGCTGACCACGCAGAGGGACGACCTTTCTTCGTAGGCAAAAGGCGAGCCCATCACCTGGCAGGTCAAGCGTTCGGCCGGCACGCGGTGCAGCCCGACCCGGTTCATGAAGTGATCGAAGCGGCCGCCGACGGTCAACGTCGCAGACGTCAGCACCGCAGCGTGGTGGCGCGAAAACACCGACGTGAAAACAGCCTCCGCCACGGAAACGGGAGCGCATTTCAGTACCGCGTGCAATTCGCCGGCCCAGAACCGCCCTTCGATCCACTCTACCCGGTCGGGGTCGGTATTTTCGATAATCCCGGTGAGGGTTCCCCGAATTTCATGCCCTTCTTGAATCCAGAGGGCGAACTCCCTGGCCCAGGTTTCTGTCCACCCGCCCGCTTCCGCGATACCTTGACAGGTGCCGAGGAGCGTCTCGAACTCCGCAACCAGCCCCAAATACACGCTTCGGCCCGGCGTGTCCAGGACCAAATGGCTCCCTTTTTCTTTTAGACGCCGCGCGGGCAAGCCGCCGTTAACCCCGGAATTTGGTGCCCCGGCGAGTAAGTTATTAAAGAAGGAAAACAGTTCTGCTGCCGCGTTTCGTGCGGCCTCGATCAAGGTGTTTATCTTTTTATCCACGGCCGCCCCGTTCGGCAATTGGTAGAGCGCAGGACCCGCCCGGGCCAAAATCGGCCGCAGGCGCGAGAGCCAGTTTACCGCTTCCCGCCGCGTATGGCTGCGGGTCAAACATTCGGTGGCCACGTCTTCCAGGTGGTGCGCCTCGTCAATGACCAATGGGCCGTAATCGGGAAGCACCGCGCCGCCGGCAAAGGCATCGGTGAGCAGGAGTGAGTGATTGGTGATAAGCACTAAAGCCTTCTCCGCTCGCCGCCGGGCGTTGTTCACAAAGCAGTGTGTCGACAGGGGACAGTTTTTGCCGAAGCATCCCTCCGCCGCTGCCGCTATCCTCGCCTGGGCTTCTCTTTCCGGCTCGTTAAGGCTCAACTCACCAAAGTCGCCGGCAACCGTGGCGGCCAGCCAGATTAAAACCCGTGCGTAAAAACGGGCCGCCGCCTCCCCGGCATTCAGTCCATCAGGGTGCTGAGCTTCCTCCAACTGACGCTGCCACCGCCGGAGGCACAGGTAATGCTGGCGTCCTTTCACCAATACGGCGTTAAAATCAAGGCCCAGCGCGGCCTTAACTGATGGGATGTCTTTTTGCAGCAGTTGTTCCTGGAGGTTGACGGTGTGGGTGGAAATGAGGACCCGCTTGCCGCTCTTCAGGGCTTTTTGCACCAGTGGTATGAGGTAAGCCAGCGATTTGCCGATACCGGTCCCCGCTTCGACGAGAAGGTAGGAACCGTTCTCCAGGGCCCCGGTTACCGCCGCCGCCATTTCCTCCTGCTGGGCGCGGTACTCGTAGCCCGGCAGGACGCTGGTGAGTCTTCCTCCCGGACCGAACAACTCCGTACACGTTACGGCTTCCGGGTTGACCCGCTCGTTTCCGGCCTCTTCGGGCTCCTTGGGCTTGGCCTCGACAAAGGCCTCCGGACTCGAAATCCGGCCGGGGAACTTAGTCGCCCGCCGCAGCGCCTCTTTGAACAATCCCGCCAGGCTGGAGTTGCCCCGGTCGAGCAGGAAAGCGGCGCCTGACAATACCTGCGGCGACAGTTCTCCGAGCCGCGCGAGCAAAGCATCAAACAGAACCGCCGTCGCCTCCGCGTCAGCCAGCGCACGGTGCTGCACCGCATACGGCACCCCGAGCGCTTCCGCGGCCAGGGCCAGACTGTACCCCCGGGCTTGCGGGAGCAAGGTCCGCGCCAGTTCGCAGGTGTCTAAAAGTATGCCGGGAAGAGGTTTGCCAAGGTAGCGTGAAAGGAAGCCGGCGTCGAAAGCCACGTTGTGTCCGATTACCGGGGCGTCGCCGATAAAGGAGGCGACCGCACCCGCTATTTCTTCCCAGGTCGGCGCCGCCTCCAGCATGGCATCCGTAATCCCGGTGAGTTTTTTTACCCTGAGAGGTACGGCACCGGCCGGACGCACCAGCGAAGAAAACCTTTCCGTAACGGCGCCGTTTGCAATCCGGCAGAGGCCCACTTCGATAAGCTCGTCCCGTGACGTATCCAGGCCCGTAGTTTCAACGTCGACAGCTACGTATACTTCCGCCAAAAGTTCCTCCTTAAGAATTCGCTTAGGTCGGGGTTCGGTCAAGAGCACAGGGGTTTGACTTATACACAAAGAGGTTATGAATCGGCATCGTCCAACTGCGAAGAACTGCCCCGCTTTCGCTCCGCTTCCACCTGCGAAAGACGCTGGGAAAGCCTGAGGTTCTGGATTGACAGGTCCCTGGCCCTCCACGCGTGCCGGACCTCACGTCCGAGGCCCATTATGAAAACGATGAAAGCCCCCCCGGCAGCAGCCCCCAGAACAACCAGGGCCAGCGAGATGTTTTTGAATTCCCATGCCAGGAACCTGATGTTGACCGGTGTGCTGTTTTGCACGGCGAAAACAGCGACCAGAAGCGCAAACAGAAGCCCGAGAATCAAGTAAAGCTGCACTTTTGTACCCCCTATAACCAACAAAAGTGATAATATAACCGGCGCTCATGAACGCAACCGCAGTTCTCCGAACCAAGCCCGATGTCGCGTCGGACTGAAGCACTATCTATTTCGCTTTGCGGCGCCCTTTTTCCTTCCAGGAAATCACAAAGAATGCGGGGATGCCGACAACTGCAGCTTAAAACTTATTCAAGACCAACAACCAGTGCTATAATAGAACAAAAAAGGGCGGGATAACATGCCCTCCGAATTGCATACGAAGGCGGCGGACCCGGCAAACGGCTGCTCCCGGCTCCCCCCTTCGACGTTTAAAATGGCGGTCTGCCAGTTCAAAATAGGCACTGAAAAAAAACAAAACCTTGACCGCGCCCGGGAGTTCATTCACCGCGCGGCGGGGTCCGGGGCGCGGCTCGTAGCCCTGCCGGAGATGTTCATCTGCCCTTACGTCGCCAGGCTTTTCCCTAACTACGCGGAAAGCTGCGCCGGCGGCGATTCCTTCCTGATGCTCGCCCGCGCCGCCCGCGAGGAGAACATCTTTCTCGTCGGGGGGAGCGTTCCCGAACGCGACGGCGAGCAGGTGTTTAACGCCAGTTTCATCTTTGACCCCCTGGGCAACCTCATCGCTCACCACCGTAAGGTCCACCTTTTTGACGTGGACCTGCCCGGAGGGTTGTCGTTCAGAGAGTCCGCCACCCTGAGCCCGGGAAGCACGGCTACGGTAGTAGCCACCCCTTTATGCACCATCGGCGTCGCCATCTGTTTTGACGTCCGTTTTCCGGCCCTTTTCCGCGAGATGACCCTAAAAGGAGCCCAGGTAGTGGTCATCCCGGCGGCTTTTAACATGATTACCGGCCCTGCGCACTGGGAACTCCTGCTGCGCGCCCGTGCGGTCGACAACCAGGTTTACGTCGTGGGAGCCGCGCCGGCCCGTGATCCCGGGGCCGATTACGTGGCCTTCGGCCACTCCATGGTGGTCAGTCCGTGGGCGGAGATAATCGCCCGCGCCGGCCCCGAAGAGGCGGTCATCGTCGCCGATATCGACCTGGAACGACTTGCGCGCGTGCGCCGTGAATTGCCTCTGGGAAAGCGGTGCTGACATGCATACAGGCACCATTGAAGGGAAGACGAAAACGATCCTGGTGACCGGCGGCACGGGGCTTGTCGGCCGGGCGGTGGTTGATGAGCTTCTCGCCGCCGGAAGCAAGGTGCGGTGCCTCGTCCGCAACCCCGGCCGGGCGCCGGCCATTCTGGCTGGAGAAGTGGAATACGTCCGGGGCGACGTAACGGACTACGAATCGCTCCGCCGCGCGGCAACCGGCGTTTCCGCGGTGGTCCACCTGGTAGCGGTCATCCGTGAAAAGCCGGACCAGACCTTCCAGCAAGTGAACGTTGAGGGGACGGCGAACACCGTCCGGGCGGCGGTTGGGGGAGGGGCACGGCGTTTTATCCACGTGAGCGCCATGGGCGTCAAGGAGGGCCCGGCATACAGGTACGCGCACTCCAAATGGCTGGGGGAGGAGGCCGTCCGGCAAAGCGGGCTTGATTGGACGATAATAAGGCCTTCCCTGATCTACGGCCCAAGCTTCGGCTTTTTTGACCGGATGGCCCAGTCAATCAGGACCTCCCCACCGCCTTTCGTTGCTTACCCGGCGAGCAAAGCACGGTTTCAACCAATTGCAGTGCTTGATGTCGCCCGCTGCGTGGCAACCGCCTTGGGAGACCCGCGCACCATCCACCAGACATACGATATCGGGGGGCCGGAACACTTCACCTACGCCGAAATGCTGGACGTTTACCTGGACGTAAAAAGAATAAGACGCATAAAGCTTCCCCTGCCGGTGGGCTTCTTGCGCCTGGTGGTTCCCCTGATGGAAAGAATTATGCGCGACCCCCCGGTTACCTCCGTGGAACTGAAGCAGATGGAAGTGAACAACACCACGGAACTGAACGCCGTCTATAAACATTTCGGCTTCAGGCCCCAGACCCTCCGCGAAGGGCTGCGGTCCGGCCGGGCTTTTTAAGTTCTACCCCTGGCCCCTCAGGTGCCGGTCGGCGCTCACCGCCGCAATTGCGCCGTCCGCCACCGCGGTTACTATCTGCCGCAAGGGTTTGTCGCGGACGTCGCCCGCGGCAAAAAGACCGGGGGTTCGCGTGGCCATTTTATTATCTGTAATAACATAGCCTCGCGGGTCAAGGTCGGCCAAGTCCCTGACAAGATAAGAAGCCGGTTTCACACCGACATAGACGAAGACCCCGCTCACCTCGAGCACCCGCTGCTCGCCCGTGCGCAAGTCTTCGATCTTCAAGCCTGCGACCTGGTCTTCTCCCAGGATTTCAACGACGCCGGTATTCAACATGACTTCAATCTTGGGGTTGGCGTACAACTGGTCCTGGAGGACCTTAGTTGCCCGGAAAGAGTCGCGGTTGTGCAAGAGATACGCCTTGTCAACAAAGCGGGTGAGATAAAGCGCCTCGTGGACGGCCGCATCCCCGCCCCCGACCACCGCCACTTTCTCGTCCCGGAAAAAGAAACCATCACAGATTGCACAGTAGGAGACGCCCCGCCCGCGGAGCCGCTCTTCCCCCGGGACCCCAAGAGGGCTCGGGCCGCTGCCCGTAGCCAGCACTACCGCCCGGGCCTCGATAACCTCCTGAGTCGTCCGCAGCAAGAACTTATCTCCGTCCCGGCTGATTTCGGCCACATCCGTGGATTTTAACCGGGCGCCCAACCGCTTTATCTGCGCTTCCATCCGCTCCACCAGTTCGGCACCGGCGATTGGCTCCGGAAAACCGGGGTAGTTCTCGATCTTGTCCGCTGACAGGGCTTTCCCGCCTGAAGCGCTCCGCTCAATGATCAGCGCATTCATCTTGGCGCGTGCCGCGTATATACCCGCCGTAAGCCCTGCCGGTCCCGCGCCGATGATTACCAGGTCGTAAACCACATTTCCCACCCCTTCGATAAAACCCT